>VFJM01000388.1 GCA_009886055.1 Geobacter sp.
AAGATCCTGAATGACGCGATGGCTGTTGTGAAGAAGGATGAAGTTAAGAAGTAAGCTAGAATGTATACGGAAGTAGCACGAAGGGCGGGGAATTTTCCCCGCCCTTTTTTTATTAAAGCACCTATAGCATTGTGGCTTTTTAAGCAAATATCATTTATAGTCCGCACCATTTAATCATCCCGTTTATTAAGGAGCATGGGTGATAACCAGACTTAAATTGAAACCGGGGCAGAAAGGGACCAAGGCTCTGGTTGAAAAATATGGCTCCGATCTTGTCTGTGTTCGTTATCGCTACGACGAGGCAAGCCGCACCAGAATTAAGACTGTCGAACTGATTGAGGAGAAGAAGGAGTTGCCTGCCAGGCAGGCAAGGCTTACCGATGAGGCGCTTGTTCCGGTACGGATTGCCTATGGAGAGTTGGAACTGGGGAGGATGGCCAGAAGGTTTGGTGGAAAATGGGATCCGGGCGAGAAAATGTGGTGCATCCGCTACGGTGATATCAAAGGGACGGAGCTTGAAGCGCATATGGTACTGGATGCGAAAGAAAAGCCGTAAGGGCATCTGATAATATATGCCGCACATAACCCCGAATTACCCACTGGTATCTAATATTGGATGCCTATTTAAAATAAATGTTCCATTTAGGTAGATCACCGGTTCACGCGCACGCGTGAACCGGTCAACACCGAGTTGACCTGAAGGAAATAAAATCATGAAATTCAACCCATTCATATTTTGCCTTTTACTTGTATGTATCTTCATGTTCCCAACTCCAGATGTTTTGACCGCAGCTACAGACAAGATATTCAAAACCGACAAGATACAGCTTGAATACCCTGCAACTTGGACCGTAATGCAGAAAAACAGTTTCGTCACGTTCAAAAACAACGAGGGAACAGAAATATTATGGGTAAAGGTCATTTCAGCCGGTTTTGAAGAAGCGGCAGAGAAGGCCGCTTTTGTCCGTGTCGAGAAGTGGAAGCTTTTGGGCCGACAAGGGATTGAGGGAGATGTCGAGGAAATATCTAACAACAACGACTGGCGAGGCTTGATTGGAGAGACTATGGTGGGCATGCATGGCAGCGCTGGATATGAAGGTTTGGGTTTTGCCACAGTTGCCATGATCACTGACGGTGCAACAGCTGCCATTTTGTCAGGCGAGACTATGAAGGATGAAGAAGGCAAGAAAATCCTTAATTCAGTGCGATTTAAGACCAAAGCGCAGACGGATATGCAGGATGCAACTTGTGGCGAGTTTAGGAAGGCGGATGTTGAACTTAACAGGATATACAAGAAAATTTTGTCTGAGTACAAGGATGACAAGACCTTTCTTGAAAAACTGAAAAAAGCCCAAAAAGCGTGGCTGACGTACCGTGATGCTCACATTGAATCTGTTTACCCGGTTGAGGACAAAGCTGCCGAATATGGGTCAGTTCACGGAATGTGTTGTTGCACAATCAAGAAAGATTTGACAGACCAGCGGACAAAAATGCTTAAGCAATGGCTTGTCGGAACAATTGAAGGAGATGTGTGTTCGGGTAGCATGAAGGTGAAAAAATAGCATGAATTCGCCCAACCATCGGGTGGTGCGGTGAACCCGCACACCCTCAACCCCGTTAGCCCACAAGAGGGAAACACCTCTGGGGTCAGGCTTGACTTTTAGATATTTGTTGTTAAACTATCGGCATGGCTCGTAAACCCCGCATACATTATCCTTCTGCTGTGTACCACGTTATTCTTCGGGGTAATGCAGGTGCCCCGATTTTCTTTTCCGACCTGGACCGGTATCGCCTTTACCTGATCTTCCAATATGCCGTTGAAAGGTTTAGCTGCCGGATACACGCTTTTTGCCTGATGAACAACCATATCCACATCGTCGTTCAGACCGGGGACATTCCACTGTCCCGGATTATGCAAAACATCTCACTTCGCTTCACAAAGTGGATCAATTATTCTCAATCCCGTACAGGGCATCTCTTTCAGGGCCGATATAAAGCAATTCTTATTGATGCTGACGCTTATCTGCTTGAACTTGTACGGTATATTCATTTGAATCCGGTTCGAGCCGGAATTGTGGCTGCAGCGGATGAATATCCGTGGAGCGGACACGGTGCCTATCTTGGGAAAGAACAGTTGCCGTGGCTCACTACCGACTACGTTTTATCGATGTTTTCTACGGATGCAGAGCAGGCCCGGAAGGCGTATGATTCGTTTGCGCAGGATGGAGTTGGTGAAGGGAAACGCAGCGACTTTCAAAGCGGAACCTGTGAAGGACGCATACTGGGTTCCGATGCTTTCACTGATGAAATTCTATCAATGGTTGACCAGAAAAGAGAACAAGAGTACTCATTGTCCGAGGTTATCGCAACAGTCTGTGTCCACTTTCATATTTCAGAGGAAATGCTTAAAGCAGCGGGAAAGGCGCGCCCCATGACTGAAGCGAGAGCGGTTGCCGCTGCCATTGTGCAGACAGCTCCTCACCTTAGATTAACCGATCTGGCAAAGGTGTTGGGACGGGATATATCGGCGCTTGGAAAAGCTGCACAGCGGATTGCAGGTGACGTTAATTCGCGGCGGCTGGTTTCGGAACTGGTAGATGCCATGCAAACAGATAGCTCTAAATGTCCGAAACTCTAACCTGACCCCAGAGGTTTCCCCGAAACTCTAACCTGACCCCAGAGGTTTCCTCAAAACCCGTCAGGTGATCTCTTGGCTCGTTGAACAAAAAACATAAGGAGTTAACAACATGTTAAAGAAAATTTCATTTATTATCCTTGTCGTGTGCATGAGTTCAAATTTGTATGCAGAAGATAAGAAAGAGCCATCAATTAAGCTTGATCCTGTTTGTCGTAAAGAAATGAACGACTCAATAAACAAAGTAAAAAAAGATCCTGAATACAATAATTGTACGAATTCAGTCATAAAAAATATGGAGCAAAAATCTTCAACAGAGTGTCATAAAGAATTTGAATCGAAAAAAAGAATGGTCACTGCCGCATGCCAACAAGAGCAGGCTAATATAATAATTGCTGCAAGCATGGAGCTACAAAATTGTGCTCAAATGTTATCACCAGTAAGTTTGGAATGCACAGAGCAGTTTAAGTTGGTTTTAAGCTTCACTCAAGAAAGAGTGAAAATTTGCGCAGATGCTTTTCAGAAAGTTATTCAAATTTGTGGTACTGACTTGAAAGCAAATAAAAAATGTTACGAAGAACAAAGGGCATCACTTCCAGCTACTTGCAAACAAAACATGTAACAGTCTCATAGAAACCCGACCAGCGGTAATATCAACTATAGGAAGGACTACAGAGAATCAGTGTCTGTCACGAGACAATCGTAATGAGAGAGGGGATCCAACCAGGCAGAAGCACCGGCCTGAAACTGCCGGGTTCTCCCGAGCCGTTATTGTAGAAGAACACTAAAATAGTGTTACAGGAGAACCACCATGAACATCAAAAAAAGATTTCTCGATTACGAGTACGAAGAGGTGCTTGACGGCAAGGTACGCGAATTAATCAGGGTGGGGTGCGCCGTTGCCGTTGGATGCCCGACTTGACTCAAAAAACACTTCGCGGTCGCGAAGTCAGAAGGAGCCACCGAGTCAGAATTGCGTGAAGCAATCGCGTACGGTATGATCGCACCCGGTGGACGGGCGAAGAATTTTGCTCTGGACATGCTTACAGAAATTCAAAAGGAAGAATAAGGAAAAGTTTGACTGTTCCCGAGGGAGTTTGCAATGACACCCATAGTTGATCTGCGCAGCGATACCGTATAACGCAACCCACGAGAAATCAATGCTCGGAAGGACTTTAAAATGACTCCGATTGCAGGATCTTTAAACGTTTATTTATACTATAAGCCCCTGACGGGATCAAAAGCCTAGTCGTTAAATAAACTATACTTTACATTATACGTACTTCCTAGTAGTATATTTATGTGCTACTAATAAGGAGGACATATGCACCTCGTAAAAACTTCAATTACCATACCCGACGATCTCCTTCAAGAAGCAAAAACAATGTCGAAAAACGTAAGCAGCTTCATCACTGAGGCCCTGCGGGAACACATACGCCAGCGAAAAGTGCAGAAGGCGATGGAATCCTTTGGCAGTTGGAAAGGTAGAGAAGACACAAGCGTAGACATTGTGAACGACCTGAGAAAAGAGGGGGATCGCGACTATGCCGGGCGTTCTCATTGATACTGATATAGCCATTGATTTTCTGCGGGGGGCTGCCTACACACAACCTCTGATGGGTGGTTTGTGGAGCGAGAGCCAGGCAATGATAAGTGTGTTGACTGTGTATGAGCTGACTGCTGGTATGCGTGATGCAGAGAAGGTTGTGACGCATAATTTTATAGAGGCCTGCGGTGTTGAACCAATTACTCCAGAGATTGCATTTAAGGGTGGGGAATTGTATCGAAAGTATCGCGCTAAAGGAGTTACGCTTACTTCACTTGACTGTCTGATTGCAGCAACGGCACTTGTTAAGGGATATAAGGTAGCCACCAGAAACGTGAAACATTATCCGGAAAAGGGATTATTATTTTCCATTTAACTATAGCCCCCCGAAGTCGCAGCCATAGTCCGGTGCCGACAATGATGCCGACCGTTTTCAAGCTGTAACCTCGTCAGGAAACTATTTCAATGGATAATCCGACATCCTGACAAACCTGAACCCTCGCCGCTGCAGCTCCGGCACCGCCGCGATGATCCCCGCCCCTGTCCCCCCCTCGGGGTGATTCATATGCAGCAGTGCTATATCACCCGGCACTGCCTTCATGAGTGCCGCTTCGACCTGGGCGGCGCTCCAGGTCGCCCCGGCATCCCCCAGAAGCGAATAGCCGGCGACCTCGTGTCCAAGCCCCTGTGATATCTGGATCGCAATCTCGTCATAATAGGCGGTTCCGGAGCGATACAGCTTCGGCCGCACCCCGCTGATCGCTTCAATCTTGCGGGCGTTCAGTTCGATCTCCTCTACGATATCGCCGACATTCTGCGTTCCGGCAATACCGTATATCGACCGCCCGCTGATTGAGGCCGGCTTGTGCCGGATCCCGTGGTTGGCGATCTCGAAGAGAGGGTTGGCGGCCAGCTGGCGGAACAGCTCGGGGTTTGCATCGATCCAGCGGCCATTGATAAAAAGCGTCGCCGGAATCTGCTCACGGACCAAAAACTCCATCAGCCGGGAATCCACCCCTTTTCCCTTGGCGCTGCCGCAGGCATCAAGCGTCAGGGCGAGCACCTTCTCGCCGGTATCAAGCCGCGTACGGACACCCGGCACAACCTCACCCCACCGGGCCGGTACGACACCGCTGTATCTGGCACTGTTCAGCTGTTTCAGACCTTCCATCGATGGCGGCGAAAAGCCGGCGAAAGCGGCTGAACCGGTAATTATGATGATGGCGAGTAGTACCGCTGAAATTCTGTTCATTGTAATGATCCCGACTGTAGTAGCTGTTGTTGCCGAATCTGCCGCGCCGCATTCTTCATCAGATCGAGTGCGGATGCAACCATAAACATTCCCGCTTGACAGGAAAAAATATAGCGGTAGTCTGACAGGACTCTGCACCCTATGCAGAAACCGGGAAAAACCACTTATGTACCAGGAGCACTGACGTGTCGCGACGCCTGCCAAAGATGCTGTATGCCGATCACAAGGGAAATATCTTCGACCACCCCGAACTATGCATGGCCGGGATGAACGGCACCGTGCCGACCCTGCCGGAGGATGTCGAATTGATACCGCTCCCCGAGGACAGCAGGCTCTTCACGATGCCGGGCATGCCCCCTGTCGCCTGGGACCCCCGCAAGAAATCCTTCATCACGGTCGACACCCTCCGGGAGGGGAAGCGGAGCCACCGTATCCAGGCCGTTTCAGCCTTCATGGCCCCCGGCTATCTGCGCACCCTGCTGCCGGCGTGCGATTATTCTCATAAGACCGAACTGCTGCCGCTCTGGTCGTATACCGCAGTGGGATGGGATGAGGAGCGCGACTGTTTTGTCGTCGCCGCCAGCAAGGTGGACAGCAACAGCAACTGGAATCCGGTCAATTATGACGATCGCACCCTTGACCCGCTGGTCAGGGAGATGCTGAAGCAGATGCCGGATAACCGCCTGCTGGAACAGCTGTCCCGCTGCGCCGTCGATTATCACTGCTTTGCCGCCAAGAACCTGTTCTATCGCCGCTGGGAAGCGCCGCTGCCGACCTCGCCGGTCTGCAATTCGGCCTGTCTGGGGTGCATCAGCCTGCAGGAGTCGGAATGCTGCCCCTCCAATCACGAGCGGATCAGCTTCGTCCCGACGCCCGAAGAGTTGTGCGAACTCGCCCTCCCCCATCTGGAACAGGCCGATCAGGCAATTGTTTCCTACGGGCAGGGGTGTGAAGGCGATCCGATTCTGCAGGCCGACACGATTGCCGAAGCGACCCTGCGTATGAAAAAGGGAACCTCACGGGGCACGGTCAATTTCAACTCGAACGGTTCGATCCCGGAACGGGTGCAGCTGCTCTGCGACGCCGGAATGGATTCGTTCCGCTTCTCGATGAATTCGGTGCGCGAAGACACCTACAACCGCTATTACCGCCCCAGGGGATACCTCTTTGGCGACGTGCTCCGTTCGGTGAATATCGCCAAGCAGGCCGGGCGCTTCACCTCGATCAACTACCTCGTTTCCCCCGGCGTATCGGATGCTCCGGCGGAGGTTGAGGCTCTGGTGAAATTTGTCGCCGAGACGAATATCGATATGATCCAGATGCGCAATCTGTCGATCGATCCGGAGTACTACAACCGCAAAATGGGGGCTCAGGGGAAGGGGATCGGCATGTACCGGCTGCTGCAGCGCCTGAAGGAAGAGTTCCCGCGCCTGCAGTTCGGCTATTACAACCGTACGAAAGAGAATTTTTATCCGCCGGATTTAGAGAACGGCTGGCCGGTCAAGGAATAACCTCGGCAAGATTGACATCTTTCTCTTTTCTATAGTATTGAACGCACTGTTTTTTGCGTCTCCATAAAAACATACACTGAGCATGACAGCGCCTTTGCGGAATGTTCCGGTACGAGTGAGGGATAATGAAGAAAGAATCGAAACTTAGGAGTGCCGGCACGGTCATGTCAGCGATTGTCATTGCAATTGCGTTCACGGGGATATCACTTGCTGCGCCGCAAGGAAAAAAGACCGCAACTGTTGCGATACCCGCAACCCCCGAGCAGTATGCCGGCGAACCGCAACCGCTCACCACGGCCCAATGCGCCCAATGCCACACCAGTCAGTTCCAGAGCCTCAAGGACAACGGCGTAGGGCACCGTTTCTCCTGCCGGAACTGCCATAACCTTTTTCACGCCTATAACCCGCGCAAGGGTAATTGGGATGCGATCATGCCCAAGTGTTCCACCTGCCATGAAACACCACACGGACCGAAGATTACCGAATGCAGCGCATGCCATGCCAATCCTCACACGCCAAGGAAGATCGCTGCAACGCCCCTGCTTGTTAACGCCTGCTTCGGCTGCCACGGCTCCGTCCGAGAGCAGCTTGTCACATACCCGAGCAAGCACACGAAAGTTGCCTGTATGACGTGCCACACATCCCACGGCTTCAAACCTTCCTGCTTTTCCTGTCACAAATCGCATACCGAGGGGCTGACACTGCCAGCCTGCCTCCAGTGCCATCCGGTTCACCAGCCGCGGCAGATCGCTCTCAGCAAGGATGTGCCTTCGAGTACCTGCGGTTCCTGTCATGCCAAGGTATTCAACACATTAACGAAGAGTACCGGCAAGCACAGGACGCTCGCGTGCGTCACCTGCCACAAGGACAAGCACCGCTATGTGCCGTTATGTTCCGACTGTCATGGCAAGCCGCACAAGCAGCTGTTCCACGAAAAATATCCACGCTGCCTCTCCTGCCATATCGACGTCCACGACCTGCCGGCCATGTCGTCGCAGTCAGACAAGAAATAACCCGAGGCAGGATTCTCCTCCGGCACATATCCCGTCATGCCCCACCCCTGAAAGGGGGGTGATTTACTGGGTTCCTCCCTTTTCAAGGGGAGCGGTCAGGAGGGTGATGAGGTTATGTGACGGAGTCGTACCGAGCCAAAGCCAACACTCAAAAAGGCACATTTGGGGACCGGCTGACCGGTCAGTGAAAAAACCACCGCAAGACACATTCTGCCCCCTTCCCTTCCCTGTCATAAAATATTTCAGTTACCCCTTGATTTTTGAAAGGGCGCTGTTTATATTCCGACTGTTAGCACTCAGCGGACACGAGTGCTAATTTCAACTTTATCACCACACCACACAAGGATAGAAAGGAGAAGTTCAGATGAATTTACGACCACTTCAGGACCGTATCATCGTAAAGAGGGTAGAAGAAGAAACCAAAACCGCCGGGGGTCTTTTCATCCCTGAGACCGCTAAAGAGAAGCCGCAGCGCGGTGAAATCGTAGCTGCCGGTAACGGCAAGAAAACTGAAGACGGCAAAGTACTGCCGCTGGATGTAAAAGTCGGCGACATCGTTCTGTTCGGCAAATATGCCGGCACCGAAGTCAAAGTTGATGGCAACGACTACCTGATGATGCGCGAAGACGACATCCTGGCAGTTGTAGAGTAAGAAAACTGCCCATTCCACGCAGCAGTTACGAATTTAATACATAGAAACTTACATCAATTCACACGGAGGAATACACAATGGCAGCAAAGATTATCAAATTCGACCAGGACGGCCGCAACGCCATCCTGAAAGGCGTGAACATCCTCGCCGACACCGTTAAAGTGACCCTCGGACCTAAAGGGCGCAATGTTGTAATCGACAAATCCTACGGTTCACCGCTGATCACGAAGGACGGCGTAACCGTCGCCAAAGAGATCGAACTGGAAGACAAGTTTGAAAACATGGGCGCACAGCTGGTCAAGGAAGTCGCATCCAAAACATCCGACGTCGCCGGCGACGGCACCACGACTGCAACCGTCCTGGCCCAGGCCATTTACAAGCAGGGTTCCAAACTGGTTGCAGCAGGTCACAATCCGATGGAAATCAAACGCGGCATCGACAAGGCTGTAGAAGCCATCGTTGCCGAACTGAAGAAAATCTCCAAACCGATCAAGGATCACAAGGAAATCGCCCAGGTCGGCACCATCTCCGCCAACAACGACAAGACCATCGGCGACATCATTGCCGAAGCGATGGAAAAAGTCGGCAAGGAAGGGGTTATCACCGTAGAGGAAGCCAAGGCGATGGAAACCAGCCTGGAGACCGTCGAAGGTATGCAGTTCGACCGCGGCTATCTTTCCCCCTACTTCGTGACCGATCCGGAGCGTATGGAAGCTACCCTCGAAAACGCCATGATCCTGATCCATGACAAGAAGATCTCCAACATGAAGGACCTCCTCCCGGTTCTGGAGCAGAGCGCCAAATCCGGCCGTCCACTCCTGATCGTCGCTGAAGACATCGATGGCGAAGCGCTGGCAACCCTGGTTGTCAACAAACTGCGCGGCGTCCTGAATGTTTGTGCCGTTAAAGCTCCGGGCTTCGGCGATCGCCGTAAAGCCATGCTGGAAGACATCGCCATCCTGACCGGCGGCCAGGTCATCTCCGAAGAAGTCGGTTTCAAACTCGACCAGACCACTATCGAGATGCTCGGCCAGGCCAAACGCATCACCATCGACAAGGACAACACCACCATCATCGACGGCAATGGCAAGGAAGAAGCTATCCAGGGGCGCGTAAAGATGATCCGTGCCCAGGCGGAAGAATCCTCCAGCGACTATGACAAGGAAAAACTTCAGGAGCGTCTGGCCAAACTGGTTGGCGGCGTAGCCGTTATCAAAGTCGGCGCTGCAACCGAAGTTGAAATGAAAGAGAAAAAAGCCCGCGTCGAAGATGCACTGCACGCGACCCGCGCAGCTGTTGACGAGGGTATCGTCCCTGGAGGCGGCGTAGCGTATATCCGCGCCATGTCCGTTCTGGACGGCCTCAAGCTGGACAATGAGCAGCAGTTCGGCGTGAATGTGATCAAGGCATCCCTTGAATCACCGATCCGCCAGATCGCAGAAAACGCAGGGATCGACGCCTCGATCGTAGTTGACAAGGTCAAGAACGGCAAAGATGCCTTTGGATACGACGCAGCCACCAACGAGTACGTCGACATGATCAAGGCCGGCATCATCGATCCGACCAAAGTTTCCCGCTATGCACTTCAGAATGCGGCTTCGATTGCCGGTCTGATGCTGACGACCGAAGCGTTGATCGCCGAGAAACCGAAAGAAGACGGCGGCGGCATGGGCGGCGGTATGCCTGGCGGCGGCATGGGCGGCATGGGTGGCATGGGCGGCGGCGGAATGTACTAGCCGAACAGCTACACTGCAACATTTTTAAACAGACAGCAAGGCAGGGGACTTCGTTTCCCTGCCTTGTTGCGTATAGGGCGTATGAAAAAAAATGATGGGAGCTGACCGGGCAGAGAGCGCAACCGCCTGTTCATCCATGACCGCAACTTTGCCATACTCATCGAAGAAATTGATCCGCTAATCGTGATGATAAAGACGACGTACTAAAGATGCTTTGTAAAATTGAGGATAAATTTAATAAATACATCGCTAAAGACATAGAAGCGTTTTGCAACTATCTAAAATCGAAGCAAATGCTGATAACTCAAATACCGGACGAAAATGAACAGAGCAATGCGGAGGTGATCTCATGAAACTGTCAAAACATGCAGAAATCAGATCAAGGCAGCGCGGCTTCTCCAGTCTTTACATCTCTTTGATTGAAGAGTATGGGCGGACGGTGGATGCGCCAGGTGGTGCTAAAAAGATTTTCTTCGGGAAAAAAGAATATGAAGTTGCTTGCCACGAACTCAAGAAGCTTCTACAATTTCTTGACAAGTTTAACGGAAGTGCTTTGATCGTTGCAGACGACAATATTCTGACGATGTACAAAGTGTAATTAAGAGGTTTTTCGGTGGATTGAAAACACTTAAGCTGTTATCAGTATTAAGATAAGGTTATCAACTTCGCTCAAGTAGCGATGTATGAGGTGGCAGTCAAATGGATCAAGATGAGGTAGCCTGATGACAATGGACAGCCAATGGAAAAAATATTTCAAGAGCATCAAATTGAACGGTTAGATGGTTCATTTTATCAGATTCTAAAATAGATAATTAAAAACACCCAAGCAATGTGCAAAATATGCACATTGCACCTTTTTCACCCATGTATAAGGTGCTAATATGAACCAGACTGACAATACAGTCGTCTTGTACCAGACTCCGGATGGGGCAACCTCGCTTGCGGTGCATCTTGAAAAAGAGACCGTATGGCTGACACTCAATCAGATTGCTGACCTGTTTAGCAGGGACAAATCGGTTGTCTCAAGACATCTGCACAATGTATTTCGTGAAGGAGAACTGACTCGGACGGCAGTTGTTGCAAAATATGCAACAACTGCCGCAGACGGAAAAACCTATCAGACTGAATATTTCAACCTCGACGTAATAATCTCAGTCGGCTACAGGGTAAAGTCACAACAAGGCACCCAATTCCGCATCTGGGCCAGCAAAGTGCTTAAAGACCACATCGTCAAAGGCTACTCAATCAACGAACAACGCTTCCGCGAACAGGCCGAAAAACTCACCGAAATGCGCCGGACCGTGGAACTGCTGGCCCGCACCTTGGCCAACCAGGAACTGGTCAGCGAAACCGGCAAGGATGTACTGCGGGTCATCACCGACTACGCCTACGCCCTGAATCTTCTTGACCGCTACGACCACGGCACATTAACCATCGAGGAAACTACCCGGCAGTCTCTGCACGTCATTGATTACGATGAGGCAATCGGGATTGTC
>VFJM01000288.1 GCA_009886055.1 Geobacter sp.
ATTTCATGAAACGACTATTTGACTTCACCTGTTCATTCATGGCGCTAATCTTTCTCGCCATACCGATGCTGATCACTGCCCTGGCGGTCAAGCTGACATCTCCGGGGCCGATTCTTTACTGGTCCGACCGCGTCGGTAAAAACAATAGTATCTTCAAAATGCCGAAGTTCCGCACCATGCGCATTGATACTCCCGCCGTTGCCACCCATCTGCTTGGCAATCCGGACCAATGGCTGACGCCGGTCGGCGGCTTTCTCCGCAAATCCAGCTTCGATGAACTCCCTCAATTATTAAGCATCCTGACGGGTGACATGAGTATTGTCGGACCGCGCCCTGCTCTGTTCAATCAGGATGATCTGATTGCTCTTCGGACCGAAAAGAAGATTGACCAGCTCACTCCCGGTTTGACCGGCTGGGCGCAGATCAATGGGCGCGACGAACTGCCGATCCCGGTTAAGGTGGCGTTTGACGAATACTATCTCAACAATCGATCGTTTCTACTGGATATGCAGATCATCTTCAGGACATTCATCAAGGTAGTAAAAAGTGAAGGGGTGAAGCATTGAAGGCAATGTTGAATTTTGAATGCTGAATTTTAAATTGGAAAAACTTGCAAGCAATTATTAATTTTGGATTAACCAGAAACCGTTTAGCCACGGGGACAGACAGAGGTGGGATGAAGCGAACTTTTTTAAATCATCAATCGCCACCCCATCGATCATCAATTTCCCCATTGATCAAAGCTCCATAATAAATAATACCCCTTTCCGGCATAAAAGACGTTGTACTGCACAAAAAAACAATATATTGTGCACTATAGTATGAATAATATCGTAATGAGCCATAAAGTCGAACGCGACGAGTTGCTGAAGGGTGGGTTTGTCCTTCGGGAAGGGTTGGCAGAAGCGGCGCAGAGCATGGCAGGCAGCCTGATCAAGGTCGTTATCGGGCCGCGTCGGGCCGGTAAATCGGTCTTTGCCCTGCAGATGCTGACAGCAGCGACCGGCTCCGACTTCGCCTACATCAATTTCGATGATGAGCGTCTGATGCCGCCGCTTGATCTGGATGAGCTGCTTAAGGCCATGATCCAGGTGTACGGAGACAACCGAACCATCTTCTTTGACGAGATTCAGAACGTGGCGGGATGGGAGTTGTTTGTCAACCGGTTGCAGCGACGCGGCTACAATATTATCCTGACCGGCTCCAATGCTCATCTCCTGAGCCGCGAGCTTTCCACCCACCTGACCGGGCGCTACCGCGAGTTTCGTTTGCTCCCTTTTTCATTTTCTGAATTTCTTTCCGCCCGCTCCTTTGCGGTCGATGAAACAGTGGCTGCACCGGAACGGCAGGGTCTTGTCCTGAAACAGCTGGACGATTTTCTGAGGATCGGCGGCTTCCCCGAGGTTGTCGTACGGGGGACCGAACCGGCCGGGTACCTGACGGCACTGTTTGACGGCATTCTGTTCAAGGACGTCGTGAAGCGCCACGCCGTGCGCTATTCCGCCAAGCTGCATGATGTGGGACGATGGCTGATCGGCAATGTCGCACGGGAGTATACCTGCACCAGTCTGAAAAATGCCCTCGCGTTCCGCAGCGTCCATACAGTGGAAAACTATGTGGGCTATCTGATAGAGGCGTACCTTTTCATGTCGGTTACGCGTTATTCACCCAAGGCAAAAGTTCGTATGTCGGCACCCCGTAAAATATATGCATATGATACCGGTATGGTTAATGCGGTCCGTTTCCGGACCGGCAGTGATACGGGGCGACTGCTGGAAAATCTGGTGGCGGTGGAATGGTACCGGCGGGGGTGTGAGTTTTTCTCATTCAAGACAACCGGCGGCAAGGAGGTGGACTTTCTGGTGCGCTCCACCATGGGAGAGCTTTGCCTCTTTCAGGTCTGCTATGACCTTAGCGACCCGAAAACACGCAAGAGGGAGCTTCAGGCGCTGGCCAAATCTGCCGAGGAACTTGGACTAGCTGACGGCACTCTGCTGACCTGGAACGAGGACGGGTTGGAGACAATCGGCACCTGCCGGATACGCCTGGTTCCGGTCTGGAAATGGTTGTTGCGGCTCGATGTTGAAGGGCAATTTTGAATTTTGGATGTTAAATTGGTGAGGCGATGTAAAGGCAATTTGAAGGCAATTTTGAATTTTGGATTATGGATTATGAATGACAATCTTAGATTCAAGGGATAAGTTTTTCTTTTGCCACAGTTAGTACTACTTCCGGCGGTGTGTATCGGCGATAAAATGTTTAATACAGAATTCAGCATTCAAAACTCAAAATTGAAGTCAATTTTATCCTTGCAATTCAGGTAGTCATACTCCATATTTGCACACATGATACCCCGCCTACTCTACCCAAAACTTTCAGAGGCGCTTGCCCACTCTCCAGCTGTTGCTCTGCTTGGGCCTCGGCAGGTTGGCAAGACCACTCTTGCCCTTGAGATCGGCAAAACCGTCAATGCGCTCTATCTCGATCTTGAATCCGAGCAGGATCTGGCCAAACTCGCTCAGCCGGAGCTGTATCTTGCAGATCATCAGGACAGGCTGGTCATTATCGATGAGGTGCATCGCCTCCCCGGCCTGTTCCCGGTTCTGCGAGGGCTTATTGACCAGGGGCGCCGTGCCGGTCTGCGTGTCGGACGTTACTTGCTGCTTGGGTCTGCTTCACTTGATCTGCTCAAGCAGTCCGGCGAAACATTAGCGGGACGCATTGCCTACCTTGAACTGTCCCCCTTTAATGTGTTGGAAACCGGCGAGCTCCCCTCAGAAAACCTGTGGGTGGCGGGCGGGTTCCCGGAAAGTCTGCTTGCTCCTGGCCCCCGGCAGAGTCTGCGCTGGAGACAGGATTTTATCCGTACCTACCTTGAAAGAGATATACCCCAGTTTGGTCCACGAATTGCTGCTGAGACATTACGTCGTTTCTGGGTCATGCTGGCCCACAATCAAGGCGGACTGCTGAACACGGCTCAATTCTCCCGTAACCTCGGTGTCGATGTTAAAACAGTTAACGGCTACCTTGATCTCCTTGTTGACCTGATGCTGGTCCGGCGTCTCCCCCCCTGGCATGCCAATATCGGTAAGCGACTGATAAAGTCTCCCAAGGTGTATGTGCGCGACAGCGGGCTTGTTCATGCTTTGCTTGCTATCCAGGATAAGGAAAGTCTGCTTGCTCACCCCGTTGTCGGGCAAAGCTGGGAATGTTTCGTGATTGAAAACCTCCTTGCTGCTGGAATGGGGCAGGTACAGGGTTTTTTCTATCGTACCGGCGGCGGCGCTGAAATAGATTTGCTCTTGTCATGGCCGGATGGCAGCCTGTGGGCTATTGAGGTTAAACGCAGTCTCAGCCCGAAGCTCGAGAGAGGGTTCTACGCAGCCTGTGCAGATCTGAAACCTGCAAAAAAGTTTGTGGTGTATCCTGGTGTTGAGAGCTACCGGATTGCGTCTGATATCGAGGCTATACCTCTTGCGGATTTGGCTGCTCAAGTTGAGAAATACGGCGAAGGCAAATATGAATTTTGAATTTTGAATTATGGATTTTGAATTAAGAATTAGAAGAGCTTTAATAATCTAAAATTCAAAACTCAAAACTCAAAATTGGCATCAGATTTGACATCAAATTGCTTTTTGTTTGCATTAGAAATACTACAGCTGTAAAATCCCGCACTTTTAAAATTTCCGAGAAAAAATGCACCGGGGTAGTTTATTATGTTTACCAAACGCCGCCTGACCGTCTTTCTCTCTGATACCCTGCTCATCAGCATTGCGCTCTGCCTGGCATTCCTGCTGCGGTTCGATTTTACCATTCCGCCACAGCAGCTGGATCTTTTCTGGGAATGCCTGCTGGTCGTCATGATAGTCAAGCCGCTGGTCTTTGTGGTGACCGGCTTTTACAACAGCCTCTGGCGCTATGCATCAGTTCAGGATGCCGTTGAAATCCTTAAAGGAGTGACCCTCTCATCTTTCCTGGCAGTGTCGTCCGTTTTTTTCCTGCGGCAGTTTACCCCGATCCCCCGATCCATTTTTGTCCTCGACTGGATACTGCTCTTCGCGCTGATGGCGGCCAGCCGCCTTTTGTGGCGCTTATGGCGGGAAACGTACGTTGTCAGCAGGAGCGGCGAAGGACCGCGGACGCTGATTGTTGGCGCCGGTGAGGCGGGGAGCCTGCTGCTCAAGGAGATCCGGCGCCAGCCGCATGCCGCGTACCGGGTGATCGGTTTTGTGGATGATGACCCGGACAAGAAGGGGATGAAGCTGCACGGCATCCCGGTGCTGGGGAGTTCAAAACAGCTTAAAGCGCTGATTGTCGCCAATGAGATCGAAGATGTGGTTATCGCCATGCCTTCGGCCGACGGGAAGACCTTGAGAGGCATCATGGATTCGTGCAAAAACGCCAACGTGACCTTCAAGACGCTCCCCAGTATCGGTGAATTGATCGACGGCACGCTGACGGTATCGCAGATCAAGAATGTCGAGATCGAGGATCTGCTGGGGCGGGAGTCGGTGGTGCTGGATCGTGAGTTGATCGGCTGCTATCTGACCGGCAAGCGCGTGCTGGTCAGCGGTGCAGGGGGGAGCATCGGAAGCGAGATCTGCCGCCAGGTGGCGCAGTTTTCCCCGGCGAAGCTGATTTTGCTGGATCAGGCCGAAACCCCGCTCTACGAGATAGAAAAGGAGCTGATCGCCCGCTTCCCTGACGTTCGAATCATGCCGTTGATCGCCGATGTGCGCGACCGCGACAAGATCATGCGGGCATTTGAAGAATTTACCCCCGAGGTGGTGTTCCATGCCGCCGCATACAAGCATGTGCCGATGATGGAGTACAACCCGACCCAGGCGGTGCTGAACAATGTCTTCGGTTCGCGCAACATCGCCGATGCCGCTCACCAGTTCAAGACAGGCAATCTGGTGATGATCTCGACCGACAAGGCGGTTAACCCGACGAACGTGATGGGGGCTACGAAGAGAGCCGCAGAGATTTACATCCAGGCGCTTTCACGGATCAGCAGCACCAGGTTCACAACGGTGCGCTTCGGCAACGTGCTGGGGAGCAACGGCAGCGTGATCCCGCTGTTCAAGGAACAGATCGCCAAGGGTGGCCCGGTGACGGTTACCGACAAGCGGGTCATCCGCTATTTCATGACTATCCCCGAGGCGACGCAGCTCGTGCTGCAGGCGGGGAGCATGGGGAGCGGCAGCGCGATCCTGGTGCTGGATATGGGGGATCCGGTGCGGATCATCGACCTGGCCGAAGAGCTGATCAGGTTGTCAGGCTTGACCCCGTATGAAGACATCGATATCGTCGTTACCGGTCTGCGCCCGGGTGAAAAACTGTTCGAAGAGTTGCTGATCGACGGTGAAGGAATCTTGCCGACGACCCACAGTAAGATCAAGGTGCTGGCGCCGGTCCACATCGACATGCAGCCGGTCAGGGATGAGCTTGACCGCTTGTACGAGGTGACGCGCTCACATTCTGTTCATGAGTTGATGGAGTCGCTGAAACGACTGGTCCCCGAATTCAAGCCCTCCTACAGTTTCATCGGTGAAGCGCCGCCGACCTTTCAACGCGTGCGTCCCGACCTGTTTCCTCCCCGTCCTTTCAGTTTTGCCAAGGTGCTTCCGCTGAGAAAGGCTTGAAGCAATTTGGAAGGCAATTTTGAATTTTGGATTTTGGATTTTGGATTTTGAATTTTGAATTGGAAGTCGCCATTTTGGATTTTGAATTTCGGATTGAAAAGCAAATATAATTCAAAATAAAGAATTCACCATTTAAAATTGAAGTTTACCGGAGTTTCGTGAAAAAAAATAATTCAAAATTCAAAATTCATTTAGGCCCACTGGGGTCAAATTCAAAATTAATCCATACCCTCGCTCTTATATTTGCTTTGCTGTTCACCGCCACACCTCTTTGGGCGTTTTCATCCGCCAACATCCCGCTCGACAGCCCTGTGTACAGCTATTTGGAAAAACTTGCCGGTTTCGGCCTTATTTCGAGTGATATCAGGGGGATTAAACCGTTCAGCAAGGGGGAGGCTGCCCGTCTGCTGCTGGAGGCTGAACAGAACCTTGCGGCGGGGGGGGCGGATTACGACCGGTTTGCTGCTGAGTTGATCGTGCGGATACGGGAGCTGATCCCCCGCGAGGTCGCGCTCCGGGAGAATCCCGACAAAAAACCGCTGTTGTTTGACGGCAATCCGGTGTCATCCCTGCGGCTCCGCACCCTCTGGCTGGATGGAGCGCCCCGCGATTACCGCCGGCTGGTGCATGATCCGGGGAACGACGGTGTCTTCGGCATCGGCTCGGGGCTGCGGCCGAAAAATCCGCCCACGGCAACGGCAATGCAGCGGGGTGGCGAGGGTACGCCGCTCTTAGAGAACAACAACGGTGTCGTCTACGAAGATGGTCTTAACGGTGAACTCCGCTGGGGGGCGGAATTGTACGTGAGCGATCTGGCTGCCTTCCTGCTGGAGCCGTACGTTCTGACAACCGGCGGCGACACCCGGGTTCGTCTCAACCGGGGGTATCTGAAGCTGGGGGGCGGAGCCCTTGAGCTGGAAGCGGGCAAGGACGAAAACTGGCTCGGGCTCGGGTATCGCGGCACTGTCACGCTGACCAATAATGCCGAGAATTTCACGCAGGTCAAAATTTCAAGTCCCGAGCCGTTTGAAGTGCCGTACATCGGTGCCATGAAGTATGCGGTCATCGCATCCCGCTTCGAGCGCACAACCGTCGATGGGGCGGAGCGGCAGCCCTGGTTCTATGCAGTCAAGCTGTCGTTCAAGCCGAGCGGCAATCTGGAGATCGGTTTCAATCTGGGGCGACAGGTGGGTGGGCCGGGGGTCAACAACAACTTCGGCGATTCGCTGCGCGGCCTGGTCGGCGGCACATCTGCCGATAACTCCAACGGTCTGGCCGGGTTTGAAGCACGCTACCGTATCCCCTGGCTGCGCAATACCGAACTGTACGGCGAATTTTCGGGAGAGGATACGGCCCTGTTCTGGCCGATTGTCGAGAGTTACGTCGCCGGTCTGTATCTCCCGCGCCTGACCGATGACGGGAGGAACGATTTCCGCTTCGAGTTTTTTCAGGGAAACCAGATCCTCTATACACATAGCACCTTTCCGAATGGGTACATCTACAAGGATCTGCCGATCGGCCACTCCCAGGGGGGGGCGACACAGGACTTTTTCTTCCGGGGCAGCCACTGGTTCAGCGTCCGCAACAATCTGGCGCTGGAGTACATCTACACCAACCGCGGGATGGTAAGCCGGGTGTCCGGGCAGGCGATAGAGAAAAAACACGCCGGACGGGTTTTCTGGGATTTTCCGCTGACGGCTGAACTGGATGCCCGGATCGGATACGGAATAGAGAAGATCACCAACCTGAACCTGACCGATGGGGTTGAGCGGACCAACCAGATGGTGAAGTTTGAAATTAAATATAAGTATTAATATAATTATGGGTTTTGGGTTTTGGATTTTGAATTGAAAAACGCTTTAAAAATCCAAAAGTCAAAAATCATCATTCAAAATCAAGATGTTGACGTTTCAACCCATCCTGACGTATTATTCCCGCCTGTTTTAGATATACTGGCACCGCACGATTTACCTAATAGGAGTTTTTTATAATGCAAACCGTTTCTCGACTGCTGTTTCTGCCCCTGTTGATGCTGCTGCTGGCTGTTGGCAGTGCGGATGCTGCTCCTGAAAGTGAAATGGACACCACGTCTTTCAGGTCAACAATACAAACGCCAGCTGTGCAAGATACCGGGAGCCGTTTGCTCGCGCCAATGACCAAAGATGACCAGATGATCAAGGCGTTGGAAGAACGTGAGTCGCTCAAGGAGTTGCAGCAATCGAAAGATACGGATCTGAAGGGTATGCAGGATACTGATATCCTTAGGACAAAGGGGAAAGAGGTTAAGCAGAAATCCAGAAAACCTTCGGTGGTAGTAAGGACAGAACCGGGGGATGGTCTTCTCAAGCTGAGCTGGAAACTGCTTGATATGGCACCCAGAATCGATGACGAGCCGCTACGGTTTACTATTCGTTATGGAATTGAATCAGGGAAGTTGTCAAAGAGTGTTATGGTCGGGACCGGGGCCGATTTTGTCCTGAGGGAACTGCGAAATTTCCAGCCCTATTTCATCCAGGTAATTGCCCTCGACCGGGAGCAGCAAACACTCTTCAAGTCCGATGAAATCCAGGTAACTCCGTTGCCGGCTGAAGAACAGGGTTCGCAGATAGAGAAGACTTTTTCTAAAAAGGTCTCGACTCTGCTTGATAAAATCGAGGTTGAGCCGATGCGCCGCGATCTGAAGCAGTTCGGCTATGATTTTTTTAAAAACAGCCTTCAACTGACGAACGCTATAGATGCAATGCCGGCAGCTACCGACTACCAGCTGGGCCCGGGGGATGTGCTTAACCTCAACGTATGGGGGGCCGTAAATTTTCGCCAGGAATTAACTGTCGGCAGGACCGGCGATCTGGCTGTCCCGAAAGTCGGATCGGTGAGAGTGTGGGGACTCCCCTTCGACAAAGCCCAGGCAGCGGTGAAGGAAACACTCAGTCGCTCATATCGAAATTTCGACATGAGTTTGACGCTCGGCAAGCTGAGAAGCATTCAGGTGTATGTAGTCGGCGAAGTTGAAGCGCCCGGCAACTATCCGGTCAGTTCACTTGCAACGGTTATCAACGCGCTGGCCGCTGCAGGCGGCCCTTCACGAAACGGCTCGCTGCGTGCTGTACGAATAACCCGTGGCAGTCAGACTGTTGCAACGGTTGATCTGTACGACATGCTGCTTTCGGGTGACCGCAACAAGGATGTGCAGCTGCAAAATGGCGACACAATTTTTGTTCCGGTGATTGGGCCTATCGTGGCGGTGGCAGGCGAGGTGCGTCGTCCGGCTATTTATGAACTGAACGGAAAAACAACCCTCCCTGAAATTTTACAGATGGCGGGCGGGGTAGCGGCCAGCGGTTCGTTAGGGCGGATCCAGATTGAACGGATCGAAAATAATAGTTCGCGTATCGCGCTTGATTACTCGCTGAAAGGGAGCGACGATAAGATCGTATTAGAAACAGTTGAATTGAAAGACCGTGATATGGTCAAGGTTTTTCCGGTTCAGGCAGCGGTCAGGCAGGTTGTTGTACTTAAGGGGAATGTCCAACAGGTGGGGGAGTATCAGTTTCGCCCTTCGATGCGCTTGGCTGACCTGATTTCTTCAACACAGATGCTGCTTCCGGAGTCGTATCTTGACTCGGTTGAGATTACCCGCATGTCTCCGCCCGATTATCGACGTGAGTTGATTACCGTCAGCCTGCGACGGGCTCTGGGCGGGAACCCGGTTGATAACCTCCTGCTGCAGGAACAGGACTCGGTCAAGGTCTTCTCGCGCTGGGAGATGGAGGAAAAGCCCCGGGTGGCGGTCAATGGTGCTGTGGTCAACCCGGGCCAATATGACTATTTTACGGGCATGTCGGTGCGGGATCTGGTGACGGCCGCCGGGAGTGCAAAACGGAATGCGTTCCTTGATCAGGCGGAGCTGAGCAGAATCGTGATCACGGGCGACAAGGCTCAGTCCAGCAGGATTCAGCTGGATCTCGGCAAGGCGCTGGCTGGCGATGCCGCTCATAATCTGCCGTTGCAGAGTGATGACGTACTGATTGTGCGCGGGGTAACTAATTGGCAGGAAGCGACCGAAAAATTTATTTCTTTGAAAGGCGAAGTCAGGTTTCCAGGGGTCTATTCAGTCGCTTCCCACGAAAAACTGAGTTCAGTGATTGAAAGAGCCGGCGGTTTTTCCGAAAATGCCTATCTGCGTGGAGCAAAGTTCACCAGGCGTTCTGTGCGTGAGTTGCAGCAGAAGAGAATGGATGAAATAGTCACAAGAAGTGAAAAGGATATTCTGCAAAAACAGGCATCAATAGTGTCGGTATCTGCGTCCAGAGAAGAGCTGGAAGCCACTAAAGCGGCCCTTGACAGTTTGTTGAAAAGCGTGGAGCGCATGAAGACGCTAAAGGCGGAAGGGCGGGTTGTAATACGACTCTCTGCGCTTGAAGAGATGAAAACCAGCAATTATGACCTGGAGCTTGAGGGGGGAGACCAAATGGAGATTCCTTCACGACCCAGCGTAGTAAGCGTTTTAGGGCAGGTGTATAATCCGACATCGTTTATCTACCTGCCAGGCAAGGATATTGATACCTATCTGCAGAAATCCGGCGGTGCGCTCAACGATGCTGAAACGTCGGAGATGTATGTTATCCGGGCAGACGGCACGGTATTCAGTCGTCAACAGGTTTCGTTTGGTATGTATCAGAGTGATGACGGCTTGAGTTTCGGAAGTTTCCTCTCGTCAGCTTTTGTGGCCGGGGACACTCTGGTCGTTCCGCAAAAACTTGAGAAGATCGCCTGGATGCGTGAGATCAAAGATATAACCCAGATACTTGCCAACGTCGCACTTTCGGCCGGCACTGTATGGGCGATTATGAAATAGGGGTTACAATGAGCGAGGCTCTGAATAATTGCCAGGTGCCGGAAGTACCTGACGACGAAATAAATCTGCTGGAACTGCTGCGGGTGGTGGTCCGCAACCTGCCGCTGATCGCCAGGATCACGACTGCCGCCGTGATACTCTCGGTTATCTATTCGCTGACGCTTACAAATATCTACAGCGCCAAGGCTACCCTGCTGCCGCCGCAGAAGGATTCCGGCGGCGGAGCGGCCGCGCTGCTCGCCTCTATGGGAGGCGGACTGGCCGGTTTGACCGGCGGCCTGGGGGGCGGTTCTGCCGATCTGTATATGGGGATTCTCAAAAGCCGCACGGTGTCGGATGCCGTCATAAAGCGGCTTGACCTGCAGACGGAACTGAAATCGAAAAACGCCGATGATACCCGTAAAAAACTGCAGGGGCTGGTCAAGTTTCAGTCAGGCAAGGACGGCATCATCACCATCACCGCCGATTACAAGGATCCCGCCAAGGCGGCCCTGCTTGCCAACACGTTCATCGACGAGCTGCAGAAAAAAAGCATGCAGCTGAACCTGACCAAGGCCGGTACCGAACGGAGTTTCCTCGAAAAGCGGCTGGGCGTTGTCAAACAGGATCTGAAAACGGCCGAAGAGGAGATGAAGAGCTTTCAGGAGAAGAACAAGACCATCAAGGCCGACAGCCAGGCAGCGGCCGCAATCGAGGGAATCGCCCGGTTGCGGGCGGAGATCATCTCCAAAGAGGTGCAGCTGGCGGCGCTCAGAAACTCCATGACCGATGAAAATGCCGAAGTCAGAGCGCTGCTGGCAGGAATGACCAAACTCAAGAGTCAACTGAACGCCATGAGCGGCAGCGGCGGAGGTGGGGGAGTTATCCCGTCGGTCGGCAATGCCCCTTCGATCGGGGTCGAATATATCCGCCGCCTGCGGGAGCTGAAGACGCAGGAAGCGCTGTATGAGCAGCTTACCAAACAGTTTGAACTGGCCAAAATCAGCGAAGCCCGCGATTCATCATCGCTGCAGGTACTGGACGAGGCGGTGACGCCGCTCCGCAAAAGCAAACCGAAGCGGGCGTTGATCGTTATTCTCGCGACGGTGACGGCCTTCTTCTGCTCGGTTTTTCTGGTGTTCATCAGGGAGTATCTGGCCAAGCTCTCACCTGAAGACGGCGCCATCATGAATGATATGAAGGATACGCTGAAGGGTATGCTGCGGCGGTAGAAACAATTTTGAATTTTGGATTATGAATGACAATCTGGATTCGCCACAGTTAGTGCTACTTCTGGCGGTGTGTACCGGCGATAAAATGCTTAGTTTATGAGTAATAAAAAATTCAAAATTCAAAATTAGCTTCCGCCGCTCCCGGCGATAAAATGCTTGGTTTTATGAGTAACCCAAAATCCAAAATTCAAAATTCAAAATTAGTTTCCGCATCAGCCTGCGCTGCCCTGTCGCTTCTGATCCTCTGGCTGGCGCTGATGCCGGCCGGTTCAACCCCTTCCGGCTTCGGGTGGGATAAACTGAACCATGCCGGAGCGATGGCGGCGTTAACAGGACTCGCGTACCTCTCCTTTCAGCCGCGCGTGTGGGCGGCATCGGCAGCGTTTCTGTACGGAACCTCCCTCGGTGTCCTGATCGAACTGCTGCAGGGCACCCTGACTACCGGCAGAACCGCCGAGTGGAGCGATGTCGTGGCCGACCTGATCGGCGCCGGGACGGCCTGGGTCGTGATCAGAATATATCACCGCAGAACTGCTCTAAAACGGTGACAATCCCCCATTTACCTCCTTGCCATCCCTGCCACAAACGGGCATAATGCCCCACATTTTACTCGCGGAGTTTCCTATGGCGTTGCGCGTCTACAACACCCTCACCGGTGAAAAAGAGATTTTTGTCCCGCTGATCCCCGGCAAGGCCGGCATGTATGTCTGCGGGGTGACGGTTTATGATTATTGCCACATCGGACATGCCCGTGCCGGGATGGTGTTCGACATTATCTATCGCTATCTGAAATATACCGGCTACGATGTCACCTACGTCCGCAACTATACCGACATCGATGACAAGATCATCAACCGCGCCAATCAGGAAGGGACCGATTACCGCACGATCGCCGACCGGTATATTCAGGCTTTTGATGAGGATATGGCGCGGCTGGGACTGGCCAAGCCGACGGTGGAGCCGAAGGCCACCGATCATATCGGCGGGATTATCAGCATCATTGAAACGCTGGTTGCCAAGGGGCACGCGTATGCCTCCGATGGTGACGTGTATTACGCCGTGGAAACCTTTCCCGGCTATCTCAAGCTTTCCGGGCGTACCCTGGAGGAGATGCAGGCGGGGGCACGGGTGGAGGTAGGTGACAAAAAGCGCCATCCGATGGATTTTGCCCTCTGGAAGGGGTCAAAACCGGGAGAGCCGTGGTGGCAATCCCCCTGGGGCAACGGTCGCCCGGGGTGGCATATCGAGTGCTCGGCGATGAGCATGGAATTTCTGGGCAGGACCTTCGACATCCATGGCGGCGGGAAAGACCTTGTGTTTCCCCATCATGAAAATGAAATCGCCCAGTCCGAAGCCGCCAACGGCTGCCAGTTTGTACGCTACTGGCTGCATAACGGCTTCGTAAATATTAACTCAGAAAAGATGAGCAAGTCGCTGGGCAACTTCTTTACCATTCGCGAGGTGCTGAAGAAGTATGATCCTGAAACGTTGCGCCTCTTCATTCTGTCTGCCCATTACCGCTCGCCGATCGATTTTTCCGATCAGAATCTTGATGAGGCCCAGTCCGGTCTGGAACGGATTTATTCGTGTCTGGCGGCACTGGACGAGGTTCTGGCCGGGAAGTCCCTGCCGCCTGAAGCTGCTGTGCGTGAGACTCTGTCCCAGGCCGGTCTGGAACTGCAGGAAAAGGTTGACCAGTTTATCCCCCGATTTGTAGAAGCGATGGATGATGACTTCAACACTGCGCAAGCGCTGGGTGTCCTGTTTGAAACGGTGCGGGGCGCCAACCGCTTTCTGGCCGAAACGAAGGAGATGACACCGCTCTCCCTGTCGCTGATTGCGCAGGTTCGCCATCTGTTTGCCGAGGCCGGGAGTGTGCTGGGTCTGTTTACCGTTTCACCGGCGGCCTGGCTGGAGGGGGTAAAGTCTGCCAAGGCGGGCAAGATCGACATATCGCCGGAAGAGATCGAGCGTTTGATTGCCGAGCGGACCGAGTCGCGGAGTGCAAAGAATTTCAAACGTGGCGACGAAATCCGCGATCTGCTGCTGGCAAAAGGGATACAGCTGCTCGATTCGGCGCAGGGAACAACCTGGAACGTCAAGTAGGTTTCGACTCCGCTCAGCCACCCGTCTCCCCCGCTCCCTGGTCGGAGTCGAAGGGGGGGCTTGCAAACTCGTTTTTGACTGATATAATCTACAATAAGCATTTGAAACACAGAGTTTATTCTAACTGCCGTGTGTACTGCTACATCTGACGAGGTTCTGTGTGGATCGGGGCTGCTGCTGGGATAGTAAGGAAATTGAGCAGGCAGATTGCCCGAGGATCAGCGAGGGTGAAGAGGAACTGCTTGTTTCAAAACGGCAGCGAAACCTGGAAAAATGCAGCGACTGCCCACGGTTTCTGAGCGACCTGAACCGGTTGCGTGAAGAGGCCAACCCGTTGGCTCCGGTTCTCATAAACCTTCTTGCCGAATACAACCGCCAGAAAACCCAGATCCAGTCCCTCATAAGTTTTCTCGATAATAAGACCCTTGAAATCCGCTTCCTGCATGAACTGGGGTATGTCCTTCAAAGTTCGGTTAACCTGGATGAGGTGCTTTCCGTGGCGCTGACCGCCATTACCGCCGGCAAGGGTTTCGGCATGAACCGTGCCTTTCTGCTGCTGTGTGATCGTGAGGAGGGGGTTCTGAAGGGGTATCTGGGGCTCGGCCCCCGGAATCTGGAGGAGGCCAGCCAGGTATGGGATGAGATCCTCCAGAACGACATGGACCTGCAGACGCTGGCCCAGAACTTCCGCCTGAACAAACTTTCCTCCGAGCGCGCAAAATTTCACGATGTCCTGGAGCAGTTGACGATTCCGCTCTCCAACAAAGAGCATATAATCATCAAAGCACTGGACGGGAAACGCCCGGTCATGGTCGAGGGGGCTTTCCGTCATCCGGATGTCCCGCCCGAGCTGGCCCGCCTGCTGGGGGTTGATGCCTTCCTGTTGATGCCGCTGATTTCGCGCAATCGCCGGGTCGGCATGATCATCGCTGATAACTGTATTACGCATCGCACCATCACCGAAGAAGATATGCGCTCGCTGGAAACATTCAGCTTTCCGGTCGCGTTTGCAATTGAACGAGCCTCTCTGTACGATAAACTGCAGGTTGAACTTAACCGCGTTACCGAAGCCGGAAAAAAACTGAAAGAGCAGCAGGAGCTGATCGTCAGGATGGAAAACATGGCTCTGGTCGGGCGGATCACCTCCAGTATTGCCCATTCGGTGCGTAATCCGCTGATGATAATCGGCGGGTTTGCCCGTTCGATGCTCAAAAACAGCCCTGAATCCGACCCCAAACGTACCTTCATCGAATCGATTGTTGCCGAAACCCGCCATCTTGAAGGGGTTCTGGACGAGATTCTCAATTATTCCGATTCGTTGTATCCGACGCGAGACTTCTGGGATGTAAACCAGCTGGTTGAGACCGCGCTGCGTGACACTGCCGATACATTGACGTCGCTGGGGTATGCGACCGCCTATATACCGGGTCAAGAGCTGCCGGCGGTGTACATCGACTTCAAACAGCTTTCCTACTGTCTCCGGACCGTGCTGCAGAATGATATCACCGGACTCGGCGTTGATCGATCGATTGTGATCACCTCTCAGCGTGGAGAAGAGTGCGTCATCCTCCGGGTTGAGGACCACAGTCGGCACATCTCCCAGGCAGAACTTGACCACCTGCTGGTGCCGTTTTCGGAAACCCGCGACCTGGGAGCCGGGCTGGGGCTGGCGCTCTGTAAAACCATGCTTGAAAAGCAGGGGGTCCCGTTTGTTGCGCAGGCAGACCTGCACGAAGGAATCCGCTATTCCATCACACTTCCCACCCGCAAGGAGGAACAGCCATGAGCAGACTATTGGTAGTAGACGATGAGGCCAACATCCGGTTGCTGTACGCCGAAGAGCTGAAGGACGAAGGGTACGAAGTGGTGACTGCGGCCAACAGCGCAGAGGCGGCCGAAAAACTGCAGGGGAGCACGTTTGACCTGGCGGTTCTGGATATCAAGCTGAAGAATGAAAGCGGTATCGAACTGCTGCAGAAGCTTGTCAAGGAGCGTCACGATATGCCGGTGATCCTCTGCTCGGCATTTTCCTGTTACAAGGACGATTTTTCGGCCTGGCTGGCGGATGGCTACGTGGTCAAGTCGGGTGACCTGACCGAGCTGAAACAGGAAATTGCCCGGGTACTGGCCAAGAAGGCGCAGAAGGCCAAGGCAGGAGCGTAATTAAACAGCGTAAGGAGTGAAGAGTGAGGAGTGAGGAGTAAGGGGTGAAGAGTACTTTTAATACTTTCCTCACTCCTTAACCCGTTCTCTTCCACTCCTTACCCCTTTCTCTTCTCAAGGAGTTTTCCCATGAAAGCAGTCATCATGGCGGGCGGCTTCGGCACCCGCATCCAGCCGCTTACCGGTAGCATGCCAAAACCGATGATACCGCTCTTCAACCGTCCGATCATGCTTCATATCGTTGAGTTGCTGAAGAAGTACGACATCACCGAACTGGTCATGCTGCTCTATCACCAGCCGTTCTATATCAAAAACTTCTTCCGCGACGGCTCCGATTTCGGGGTCAAGATCACCTACGTCATCCCTATTGCCGATATGGGGACGGCCGGGGCGGTGAAGGCGGCCGAAAAGTATCTGGATGAGCGTTTCCTGGTGATCAGCGGTGATCTCCTGACCGATTTCAACCTCAAAAAAATAGTCGATTTTCATGCCGACCACAAGGCAAAAGCCACAATTACCCTGACATCCGTCAAGGATCCGCTCCAGTTCGGCGTCGTGATCACGGACAAGGAGAAGCGCATTACCCAGTTTCTGGAAAAGCCGGGGTGGGGCGAGGTGATTTCCGACACAATCAATACCGGCATCTATGTGCTGGAGCCGGAGATACTGAAGTACATCCCTGAGGGGGAAAACTTCGATTTTTCGCAGGATCTGTTTCCGCTCATGCTGAAAAAGAAGGATGCTCTGTTCGGCGTGACTGCCCGCGGCTATTGGCGCGATATCGGCAATACCGATTCCTACCGCGAAGCGTACCACGATATTTTCAAGGGGAGGATCAACCTGAAGATCGACGAGCCGAAGCAGGACTTTGTCGGCAAGGATCTGCGGCTCGGCGCTGATGTCAAGCTGGAACATGCCGCAGGTCTTGAGGGTACGGTCGTGATCGGCGACAACAGCCAGGTGCTGGGAGACGTGCGCATCAAGGATTCGGTGATCGGACGGAACTGTACGATTGAAGCGGGGGTCAGGCTCAACCGCTGCATTATCTGGGACAACTCGTATGTCAAGAAAGGGGCCCGGATTACCGACAGTGTCATCTGCTCCAACGTTCGTATCGGTCAGGGGGCGACTCTTGAGGAGGGGGTCATTGTTGCCGACGAGACTTCGATCGGTGACGAAGCGGTCATCAAGGCCGATGTAAAAATCTGGCCCAAGAAGACCATTGAGGCCGGTGCAACCGTCACCTCCAATATGATCTGGGGGGAAAAATGGAAAAAGGCGCTGTTTGAGGGAGCAATCGTCAAGGGGCTCTCCAACATGGAGCTTACTCCTGAATTTTGCGCCAAGCTGGGGTGCGCCTACGGCACCTCGCTCCCGAAGGGAAGTTTTGTGCTTGGCGGCCGCGATTCCAATCCGTCATCCCGCATGCTCAAGCGCTGTTTTATGGGTGGTCTGCTTTCGGCCGGCATCAACGTGCGCGACATGAAGATGACCACGCTGCCGCTTGTGCGCTATAAGTTGAAAACATTCGGCGAGGTCGGCGGGGTCCATTTCCGTCAGGCGCAGGATGATCCCGCCCTGCTGGAGATCGTTTTTCTGGATGGTGACGGTCTCGATTTCTCCAGCAATATGGGAAAGAATGTGGAACGCACCTTTTTCAAGGAAAATTTCCGGCGGGCGCACCATACCGAACCTGGAGTCATCACCGATATCAACAATGTCGGAGATTTTTATCGTGAAGGATTCTTGCGGGCGCTTGACCGTGAACTGCTCAAAAAATCGGCGTTCACGGTGGTTGTGGACTTCAATTTTTCCCCTGCCAGCCAGGCCCTTCCGCAACTTTTGAATCAGCTCGGTTTCTCGATCATCGCACTCAATGCATACGTGGACGAAGGGCGCGGGGTCCAGACCAAGGGAAAAGAGCAGGCACTGAATCAGCTGTCGGCAATTGTTTCGTCGCTCGGTGCACAGGCGGGTTTCTGGCTTGACCCTTCCGCAGAGGCGATCACACTGGTTGATGAAACCGGGCGGATCTGCACCGGCATCGAGCTGCTCTCCCTGACCGTGGCGCTGCTGCTGAAGAGCGGACAGAGGGGAGCGATTGCCGTGCCGGTGCAGGCCCCTTCCACAATAGAACAGATGGCCGGACAGAAGAAGTGTCAGGTGGTCCGCACCAAGAGCTCGGACCGCGCCATGCAGGAGGTCGCCTCATCTTCGGAAATCGTCCTGACCGGTACCACGGACGGCCGCTTCGCCTTCCCCCGTTTTCAGTCCGCCTTTGACGGCATGTTTGCGATAGCGAAACTGATGGAGCTGAGCGCCGCGGGCGGAGTGCCGCTGTCGCAGGCAATTGCCGATGTTCCGCGCGCCGCCTTTCTTCAAACCACCCTCCCCTGCCCCTGGGAGATGAAGGGCGGCATCATGCGCAAGATGAGCGAGGACAGCCTGGAAAAGGAGGCCACGTTCATTGACGGCATCAAGGTACATTTCGGCGCGGAGTGGGTACTGGTACTCCCTGACCAGTATCTCCCCGTGATCCATATCGTGGCCGAGGCCGGGAATCAAAAGTCGGCCCAGAGGCTGCTCGGCGAGTTCGAGAAGAAGATTGCGGCGTGGAAGAGGGAGATGGTATAACCGCTTATGCCCAAGCCTCTTGATGTGGTGATCGTATGGCACATGCACCAGCCATACTACAAGGACCCGCTCAAAAACGAATATGCTCTCCCCTGGACCTATCTGCACGGCATCAAGGATTATTTCGACATGCCGGCCATCGTTGAAGATACGCCGGGCGCCAAGGCGGTCTTCAATCTGGTGCCGTCGCTGATCGAGCAGCTGCTGGAGTACGCTTCCGGGGATGCGGTCGATCCGTTTCTCGAAAAGGGGAAAGCCGCTCCGTCCGGGATGAGCCTGGATGACCGCATATTCCTGCTGGAGAATTATTTTTCGGCCAACCGGCAACATATGATCGAACCTTCCCGGCGCTATCTGGAGCTGCTCTATATGGCAGGCGAAGGGAAGCCGGGGAGTGCAGCTGAGCGGGTCAGGCATTTCAGAGAGCAGGATCTGCTGGATCTTCAGGTACTGTTCTTCCTGGCCTGGACCGGTGATGCGGCCCGTCGCCGCTATCCGGCCTTTGCCGAACTGGTTGCCAAGGGTGAAAATTTCACCGCAGCCGACAAGGAGCTGCTCTTTGCCACCCAGCGGGAAGTATTACAGGCGATAATACCGTTGTATCGGCGCCTCCACGACGAGGGGCGGATCGAGTTGTCGGTCTCCCCCTACTATCATCCGATTCTGCCGCTGCTGTGCGATATCCGCTCCGCCCGGACCGCCATGCCGCGCGCTCCGCTCCCTGACGCCAGCTTTCGCCATCCCGAGGATGCCCGTGCCCAGATCCGCCGCGGGGTCAGCTATTTCCGCGAAATATTCGGTTTCACCCCGACCGGAATGTGGCCTCCGGAGGGTTCAGTCAGCAACGAATCGCTGACGATCATTGCCGGGAGTGGTATCCGCTGGATTGCCACCGATGAGGAAATTCTGGAAAAAAGTATGGACGGCGGCCTTGGTGCCGGTAAGGAGCGGCTGTATCGCCCCTGGCGCTATAGCAGCAGCCAGGGTGAGGTCGGCGCGTTCTTCCGCGATCACCAGCTTTCCGACCTGATCGGCTTCACCTACTCGCAGTGGGAAGCGGGGCGTGCCGTGGCCGATCTCTGCGGGCGCCTTAACGCTATAAAGTCCCGCCTGGGGGGGGAGGGGCGGGTCGTCCCGATCATTCTGGATGGAGAGAATGCCTGGGAGTACTACCCGGGCAATGCCTACGATTTTCTGCAGAGGATGTACAAAGGGATTGCCGGGTCAGCGACGCTCCGCCTGACCACCTGCAGCGAGGTATTGAAAGAGACCCGTTTTGATGGACGTCTGCATTCTGTCTTTCCCGGCTCGTGGATTAACGGTAACTTCGGGATCTGGATTGGCCATCCTGAAGAGAATCTGGCGTGGGGTCTGATCGCGCATGCCCGCGCAGCCGCCGTCTCCTCTAATCCGCTCGTCGCCGCGGCTCTTGAAAGCGGAGAGCCTTCCCCTGACGTTACGGCCGAGCGGATCTGCCGTTCTCTGTATGCCGCCGAAGGGAGCGACTGGTTCTGGTGGTACGGGGATGACCATTTCTCGCCGCACAGCGACCGTTTCGACCGGCTCTTCCGCCAGCACCTGATGAATATCTACCGGCTTCTTGGACAGAATTCTCCCCGCGAACTGCTGGAGCCGATCAAAAAGAAAAACCCAGCCGGGTTGATCCGTGAGCCTGCCGCATTTATCGATCCGGAGATCAACGGCAGGATCAGCGATTACTTCGAATGGCTGGCAGCCGGGCTGTATGACCTGACCCGTCAGGGATCTGCCATGCACTCGTCCGACCGGATGCTGCAGAGCTTCTACTATGGTTATAACGGGAGCTCTTTCTTTATCAGGATCGACGGAGTCCAGGATCTCTCCCGTCTGCTGAATAAGGACGATATCCTCAATCTGCACCTGGTCCATGATCGTGACTACCGGCTGCCGCTGCAGATGAAGAATGATGAAGGACCGCTGCTGGTCAAGGAAAACGGCGTCTGGACGCCGACCGGCAGCAGCTGCCGCTGGAAGATCGCCAAGTGCTGCGAGATCAGCATCCCGCTGGGCAGCATCAATCTGGCGGGGGGAAGCAAGCTGTTCGTCTCGGTGACGCTGATACGCGATAACGAGGAGATCGGGCGCTGGCCGAGCGATGCGCCGCTGATGCTGTACTACGCAGGAGCGGACATAGATCTGGACAACTGGCTGATATAACCCCTCCCCCGCCTCCCCTTGTCAAGGGAGGAGCCTTTCTTCCGGGGGGTTGATTTTAAAGGAGTATGTAATGTCAGAACTGCGTTGGGATCCGATAAAGCTGCACTGGGTAATTATTGCCACCGAGCGTGGCCGCCGACCGCGTGATTTTCAGGTGGAGCCGGAGCAGAGTGGCATGATCGCCTGTCCGTTCTGTTATGGGAATGAGGACAAGACACCGCCGGAGATTTTTGCGATTCGCTCCGGTGATATCCCCAACGCCGCCGACTGGCGGGTGCGGGTGATCCCCAACAAGTACCCCGCACTGCGCGTGGAGGGTGAACTCAACAAACGCGGCTATGGCATGTATGATGTCATGAACGGCATCGGCGCACACGAGGTGATCATCGAAACTCCCGACCACAACCGGACGCTTGCTGATCTGACGGTCGACGAGGTAACCGATGTTCTTACCGCGTACCGTCATCGCTATCTCGATCTGCGCAAGGATTTCCGCTTTCGCTACATGGTGCTGTTCAAAAATCACGGCACCCGGGCCGGTGCGTCCCTTTCCCATTCCCACAGCCAGCTTATTGCTGTGCCGCTGCTGCCGCCGGTGGCAAGTACCCAGCTGAATGTGTCCCGCAATTATTTCAGTGACAAGGAGCGCTGTATTTTCTGCGACCTGATCGAGTTCGAGCTGCGTGAGGGGGTCCGCGTGGTTAAGGAGTTTTCCAACTTTGTGACGCTGACACCTTACGCCTCCAGCTCACCATTCGAACTACGGCTGTATCCCAAGCGGCACAGCCATGACTTTGCCCTGATGAATGATGCCCAGCTGGCCGAACTGGCGGTGGCGATGAAGGATATGCTGCTCAGAATCAAGACGGTGCTGCGTGACGCACCGTACAATTTTATTCTGCACACAGCCCCCCCCATGCATCGCCGCCCCGGCAAGCCGGAACATTGGATCTCGCTGGAGTATGATTACCACTGGCACATCGAGCTGGTACCGCGTCTGACGCAGGTGGCCGGATTCGAATGGGGTACCGGTTTCTACATCAACCCGACTTCGCCCGAGGATGCCGCCCAGTTTCTGCGAGAAGCGGATGTCTGACATACGAGCGGCGCTTGATTCGCTCTACGCCTCACGATCCCTGCAGCATCTGGAAAATGATCCGCTTTCTTTCTGCCATCGCTTTAGTGACCCGGCCGATTGCGAGATCGCCGCGGTCGTCGCGTCATCGTTTGCCTACGGCTCAATAGTCATCATCCTCCGGACGCTGGAAACGATCTTTGCCGCGATCGGTCCGTCGCCGAGGAGGTATGTTGAACAGTTCGATCCCGCCGCCGGTTTTCATGCCTTCTCCGGCTTCAAGCACCGCTTTAACGACCGCCGCGACCTCTGCGCGCTTCTCTGGGGAATGCGGCAGATGGTCGAGCAGGCCGGCAGCATCCGGTCGTTTTTTCTGCGGGGGCACAGCCCGGATGACGCTGACGTGAGCCGCTCCCTGAACCGCTATTCGGCTGCGGTACTGGCTCTTGACTATGCAGACGTCTTCGGGAGTCACGTCATCCCGGCCGACTCCTTCTTCCCGTTCCTGTTCCCCGCTCCCTCCTCCGGGAGCGCCTGCAAACGGCTCTGCATGATGCTGCGCTGGCTGGTTCGCCCTGCCGACGGTATCGATCTTGGCTTGTGGGACGGTGTGTCCCCGGCACAGCTGATCATTCCGGTTGATACGCACATCAGCCGCATCAGTCGCTATCTCGGCCTGACCAGCAGAAAGGCCCCCGACTGGCGCATGGCTCAGGAAATTACTGCTGCCCTGCGCGCCATCAGCCCGACCGATCCGGTTAAATATGATTTTTCTCTGGCTCATCTCGGTATCAGCGACGGCTGTGACGGCAAGGACCCGAGTCGCTGCATGTCATGTCAGATTGTCGGGATCTGTCGGCAGAACCTGACTAAATAGTCGAAATGTCTCAGCGTAATGATTTGACACCCACCACCCTTTCTGATATAGGACAAACGCTGTTTCAGATAGTTCCGTGGATTGCCGCCATAATCTATCATCATCGAGGAGTCGCAGATGATAATCCAATGCGAAAAATGTCGGACAAGATTTCGACTTAACGATTCCAGGGTCACGGATAAGGGTGTAAAAGTCCGCTGCACCAAGTGTAAACATGTATTCGCGGTGCGGCGGGAAGAGCCGGAAGCGGAGTCATCTGAACCTGAATTGGGAGCGTCTGACTTTTCTTTCCCTGTTGCCCAGAATGAAGCGCCGACTGCGGCTCCTGACGATCAGCTCTTCGCAACGGAGTCTGTTCCGGAGGCTCCGTTTGCTTCCGCAACTCTCGAAGGCACGTCCCTCGGCAGCGAGCCGGTTGATTTCAGCTCGTTCGAGACATCGGATTTTGACGCCTCCGCCATATCGTTTGAGACAGATGAACGTGGCGGTACCGGCAGTGAGGATGCCCCTGCAGCGGCTTTTGAGCCTGCTGCCGGGGGGGATGAGGTCGATTTTTCAGGCTTCGATTTTGGTGACAGCGATTCAGAGCCTGATGCGACCCCACTTGCGACCATGTCGGTAGATGACTTTACTGACGAAGGTACCGAACCTGCGGCGGTCGCACCGGAGATAGAGGCTCCGCAGGGGCTTGATTTCTCCGATGATGACATGTTTGGAGCGGTTGTTCAGACCGCCCCCGAAGTATCAAGTGAAACCATCTCCTTTGATTTCGAAGGGGACAGTTTTGCCGAATCAATGGATATGAACGTCCAGGATTCAAGCGGCAAACGCGGTACGTTTTTATCACTTGATACGCCCGGCGATGCGCCGTTCAATCTGGGTGAAATTGATTTTGGTGATGAACTGACATCGGTTGCAGTTCAGCAGGTGAATCCGGAGGATCTGAAACCGTCCCAGGAGATTCTGTTTGCCCCTCTCGCTGAAGCTCGGGTCAAATCACCTGACGATGCATTAATGAGGTCATTTCCGGGGGAAGATTCTGGAGAGCAGGATCTGCCGCCGCTCTCGATTACCTCCCGGCGCAAGCAGAATTCGCTTTTCGGCGTGCTGATCGCGGTCATCTCTCTGATGGTGCTCTCGGTTGTCGGTTATCTCGCATATTCTTCGTTTTCCACTCCTGCGGGGAACGCTGATCTGGAGAGCGGCAAGATCGGCGTACGGGCCGTAACAGCTGCCTACATCGAGAATGATGGCGCGGGAGATCTGCTGGTGATTTCCGGCGAGGCGCTCAATGAGTATCCGGAACCGCGGGCAGCGCTGCAAGTCAAGGTTACGGTATTTGATGACGCGGGACAAAGTATCGCCACCAAGAGCGCATATGGCGGAAACCCGCTGACGGAGGAGCAGCTGGAGAGCCTGCCGCTCGACAAGATCGAGGCGGCCATGGCCAACCAGTTCGGCGATTCGCTGGCAAACATGGAGGTCGCGCCCGGCAAGGCGATTCCTTTTGTCATCGTGCTTGCGAATCTTCCCGAGGGTGCCAAAGATTTCTCGGTGCAGTCTGCCGGATCTACGGTAGCAACCGGGAAGCAGGAATAATCCACCCATTCCGAATAAAAGCGCTCTCTTGGCTCAAAAACTGAAAAGGCCGTTGACATCTCTGTCATCGGCCTTTTCAATTTCGCGCGTACCGCGGTTTGTCAGATGGCTACAGGATCTCGACGAGCCTGATTGCGAAGGTCAGGTTACGCCCCGCCAACGGGTGATTGCCGTCCAGCGTAATGGTTGTATCGGTTACTTCCGTCACCAGAACCGGCAGGGGGGAGCCATCTTCCAGAATTACCTCCATCTTTTGACCCGGCTCCGGATTGATATCAGCAGGAATTTCACTTCGCTCGATAACGGCCACCATTTCTTCGGCACGCTGTCCATAGGCATCCTCTGCAGGAATGGACACTGTTACGCTCTGCCCCGGTTCGAGTCCGATCACGGCAGCTTCGAATTTAGGTATCAGCTGGCCGGCACCAATAACGAACTCCATCGGTCCGGTGGCGTGGCTGTCGCACCCGCCTCCGCACCCCTCATCGACATCCTTCCTGCTGCCGCACCCGCATGAAGGATCATCCAGCTGCTCTACTGAGTCTTCCGATGTGTCAAAAACAGACCCATCTTCCAGTGTGCCGGTGTAGTGTACTTTAACTCTGTCGCCTGTTTTTGCCTGTGCCATGGTTATACCCTTTCAGTGTATATATGCCCGAAGTTTAGTAAGAAAGAAGTCGTTTGCGCGAAAATAATCGGGTTTACTGGGCCAGAGCAGAGGTAAGCCTGATTTTGAGTTCCTCTCCCAGAATCCCGCAGAGCTGGTTCTTCGAGGCGCGCGGTTGAACAGAGACACTCAGAATCAGATCGTTCTTGACGGTGATGAGAAAGGGGAGTTCAGACCTGCTCATCGCTGATAAGTTGACGACTGAAGCTATCGAGCAATCCTTTGAAGCTCATCTCGAACTGGATCTTCTGCCGGCGAACCTCTTCAATCCGGCTCTTAAGCGCACCCAGCTGCCGTTCGGAGTCCGCTACAATTCGCTCGCCCTTTATCTCGGCTTCCGAAACGATCAACTCGGCCTCTTTACGGGCGTTGGCCTTCATCTCCTCGATTACGCGCTGGGCAGAAAGCAGGGTTTCGCGCAGCTCCCGCTCCTTTTCTGCCATGTCAAACATCTCGCGGCTCTGGCGTGCCTGCTGCTCTTTCATCTGGCTGTTTTCGCGAATCAGCCCCTCCATCTCACCAGCAACGGTTTGCAGAAAGGCGTCAACGTCATCCGGATCAAGCCCTCGAAATGTTTTTACCTTGAATTGCTGTTGCTGAATGTCGAGCGGAGAGATATTCATTGCGTAATTACCTCGTAGGATGCGTAACGTGAAGTGAGTCTAGAGTATGCGGCAGATGAATGGTTGCTGTTTCAGAAAAACGGGTACCGGTTTTCACCGGCGGCTTATTGAACAGACAACTTCAAATAACATTCGGCTTTGTAGAGAGTTGCATCCGCGGCCCGAGGCGCCCCGGAGTAGGCAGCGAGGTAGCGGTCGAGCAGTTCAAGAGCGGTACGGCAATCATCTTGTCGATACGCTGTAGCTGCCGCTTCGAAGAGTTTTTGCCCGGCGGCGGTTTCAGCGGCCGGGGGGGATGAAACCGCCGTAGTCCCCTGAGGCTGATTGTCCCTCGCAGGAACAACAGATTTTCTCTTGAGCCGGCGCCCCCTGTTTTTTTCTGTTCCGCCCGTTTTCACATCACTCAAAGAGAGCCCGGCAGCCGGACTCGTAACCGGTAAAGTCCCGGCTGATTTCCGAGCAGCCGGCTCAGCTTCGGCTTTGCCCGGAGTTCTTTTGACTCCTGCGGCTTCGGGCTTGTGAGATGCACCTGTCGGTTTGGTCCCGACCCGCCCTGGGTCCCGCGCTTCTTTTTGAGATAGCGGGACTTTAAGAGTTCTCCCTGCATAAATCAGGTCAGGGTTTTTAATCGAGTTAAAGAGCAGTATCTGCGGAAAATACATACCATGCCCGCTGAACTTGCGGGAAAGGGTATACAGGGTGTCACCCTTTTGAATTTCAATCTCCTGGACCAGTATACCATCCAGCGAAGAGGCTTTCGTATCAGAGGCGACCGGCTGGGGAGCATACAGCAGATATTGCTGACCCCAGGCAGGCAGAGCCATACCGATTATAAGCGCGATGACGGCTGAACGGCTTGTGGCTGGTATCATATCAATACCTGTTCCCCAGTTGGTCTTCGTAGGTCAGTATGTTTTTGACATGGATAGCGGTGCCGACACCGGTGACAGGCTTAACCCTGAATGAAACGTTGATGCTCCGTTTTTCACCGGCGCCCATTTCCTTGAAGCGCCAGACCACAGGGCCGCTGTTGACGGCGCTGGCGGAAGGGTTAGCGGCTATCAGTTCCAGCTGCTCCGGCCAGGCGCTCTGCAGCTCTACGACTCGCGCAAGATTAGAGCCATTGTTGCTGATCGTCAGATCAAATGAAGCGACGTCACCCGGTTTAAGACGCCCGTCCCGACCGGCCATGACCATCTTCAAAACAGGTCTCGAATAGGTCAGTTGAGTTGAGCCTGATGCCGAACGAGCTGCATCACCTTCCGACACGAAGGAAAGCTGGACGCTTCCCTGACTGCCGTCGGCAGCACTCTGTGGAGTTTTGAGCTCTACTACGACGCTGGCTTCTTCATGGGGAGCCAGCGGACCGACCTCATTGATCGCCGGTTCGCCGTTTTGGCGGATGCCGTCTCGGTTTACGTCATTGAAAACAACCGCGTCCCCGGCACCGGTGACGATGGAAGTGATCTTGAACTTTTCCCTGATGTTGCCGCTGTTGGTGACCACAAAGGGGACGGTGATCGTCTGCCCTGGAATTGCTACCAGGCGATCCGAACCGGTGCGAACGAAGATGCTTCGCTGCGCCTCCACGTAGGACATATTTGAAACGAAGGCGGCAGTAGTTTTGAGCGGATTGTTGATCAGTTCGCCCCGGGTCGACAGTTCCTGTCCGGCAAGAGAGTCGTCCTTGAGCAGGAAGGCGACAGTTAATTCACGACTTTCCCCGGTGTTGATCTGTAATCCGTCGAATACCAGAGCGGATTTCATCTCCTGCCTGAATCCGGCCGCGGCGTAGTCAACCGGCTCAAGCTGCGGTGGGAAGTTAAGGCGGAAGGTCACATCCTGGGCAACGGTCGAGCCGACGTTAAGAATCGCGATGCGATACACGACCTTGTCACCGGGGAGCGGCTTGGCTTTTTCAGTGCGCAGGACAGCACGAAGGAGCGGAGCGGAGGCAACCAACGCGACTTCACGCGACTGACTGGCGTCTGCAATCAGCCGCGATGCGGCTTTGACGGGATGCGAAATGCGCAGGCCGTCGATGCTCCCGGGTGGAATGACGAGGTCGATGATCCCTTTAAAGGTTTCTCCAGGTGCAAGGAGCGGTGTCTGACTGATTGCAACGCCAGGTGCAGCGGCCGAGGCAAAGCGGGTTTTGAAATCGGCCGGGAACGCAGACTCCAGATAGAATGAGTCGCTGCCGTTGCCGCGGTTGATGACTTCAAACGGAAGCGAAGCCGGACGGCCAACGGTGAATGCGTTAGGGCGAGGAAGCAGGTTGAATTCGAAGCCGGCGAATTGCGCAACTTCGAGACGCAGCACCAGCGCGTTCTCCGGCAGTGGCGCCTCGACAGGCTGAGGAGGCAATGCGACAGCAATGCCAAGTTCACGGAGTTTTGCCGCCGCAGTGATTGCTGCGGTGGATGCGGGGAATTTATCGATGACGGTTTTATACTGGTCAATCGCCTTCTCGCGATACGCCAACTTTCCAGTTCGGACCTTTTCCTCTGCACGTTTTTGTTGTGCCAGGCGGTCTTCTTCAGCTGCAAGAGCGGCCATTCGACGGTTTTCTGTTTCGCGTGCGGCGAGTTCCGCCGTTTTACGCTCCTCTTCGGCCTTGAGGGAAACGAGACGGGCCGACTCGGCAGCAGCTGCCTTTGTGGCCTCCTCAGCCTTGATAAGGGCGATTCGATCCCGTTCTGCTTTTTGTGTGGCGATACGCGCTGTTTCACCAGCGGCTTCAGCGCGCAGCGCCGCATCTGCATTGGCGGCAACAATACGCTTCTTCTCGTCCTGTGCTTTTTGTGCAGGCGGGCGGTCAGGCTGTTTGGTCGAAAGCGATCCGGCCGGCAGCTGTTCACCTTTTTCATAGCGAGCCGTCAGCGAGAGAAGTTCCTCCTCAACGGTGTTTTTGAGTGGATTATCGGGGTATTCTTTGGAAAACTGGGAAAGAGAGCGGGCAG
>VFJM01000168.1 GCA_009886055.1 Geobacter sp.
GGCGACGGCGCCGGCACATCGCGCGGTATAACCGGAGCCTGGGCCAGCGGGATCAGGGTCGCGGAAGGAATTCTGCACGGGAAATGACGAGACGGGTATTGCCGGCGCAACCCTCGATGAAATCGGCACTTACGATAATGCCGGCTTCGATCTCGATATCGATCGCGTTGCGCAGGGACCGGCCGTTTCGTAATAGAATCGTATTACTGCACAGCTCCTGTCGGGATCACGACTCCACCCGAGACCACAAACTTTACCGCATCCTCAACCGTCATGCCGCTCTCGTATACTTCGCTTTCGCGAAACCAGAGCGCAAACCCGGAGGTCGGGTTCGGCATGGTCGGAATGTAGACCACGACGAAACGCTCACCCTCCCGCTCAACCTCGGCCGTCACAAACCCCACGGCACGCACGCCGGGACGTGGCCACTCGACGAAGACCGCGCGCCGGTAGGACGACCCCCCTTCACTGAAGACCTTGATCAGCTGTTTACTTGAGGTGTAGATCGACTTGACCAGCGGTATCCGCGTCATCAGGTCGTCGCCCAGTTTCAGCAATCGTTTCCCGAGTACGTTGGTAGCCACCAGACCGGTCAGGTAGATCACCACTGCGCCGGTGATCATGCCGATACCGGGGATATGCCCCTCGCTCCTGCCGTAGAGCGCCATCAGGCTGTCCAGGTGGCTGCCAAGGATCCCGTCGGCGAAATTGAAGAGAAACTTGAGGATGAAGATCGTAATACCGAACGGGATAACGATGAAAATCCCTGCCAGAAAGGTTCCTTTGAGATGGTTTACCACAGCTTCCTCCCTTATCCTGTATGCATGCCTGCCTGCTGTTGTATGGGTACCCTATGTACCTGTGGATGGCAAGCAGAAACCCGTCCGGGCACGCCAAACGGGACCGGCTAACTTCTCGTAATGATGGGTCAGGGCAGAGCTTCGGATTTTGCTAACCGGCAGAACGAATTTTATTAATCTTATTCAGAACATACTTGTCATGATTAAAGTATAGATTCTATTTTATTGGTACATTTTATCGGAATATGCTAAAAGTGAATTACTCAATGCTTAATACAAGCAGATATACGACAATACTAAACCACCCGCGAGGGTGGGACGGAAAGCCTAAAGGGTCTCAAAGAGACAGCCGGGTCGCCGAAATATCGAACTCTCGATACAAGGCCCCGTTTTTTTGTTCGGGGCGGAAAGGACAAAAAGATGCAGATACACCACCTGTCCATCCCGCTAAAGTCCGCGTCAAACAGCTCCATTCTGCCCCGCTTCATAATTCTGCTGGCCATTGTTTCCTCTCTGGGTTTTGTCATGCCCGCCTTCTGCGAGGTGCAGTCGGAAGACGTTCAGATCTTCACCGCCGGTTTTGATGCCTACCGGAACAAGGATTTCAGCACCTCGAAGAATAAACTGAATGAGCTTTTAGAGAAGTTCCCCGATACCCCGCTCCGTGATGTGGCCCTGTTCTGGCTTTCACGTTCATATTACAGGATCGGTAACCTACAGGAGGCTGGCCGCTACCTGTCCCAATTCGTGCGGGAATACCCGGACAGTCCGCTGAAATCGGACGTGGAAGACGAACTGTATGGGCTGATTTCCAGGTACGAGAGGGGCGAAAAACTCCCTACAACAGCCGGGAAAACCAACTAGCGTTCATAAGAGCTGTTATCCGGCAGATCACCTCAATTGTGGTGATCATAAATAATACGGGACGCTGCCATCTGGAGCGTCCCGTATTTTTGCATGAGCCTCGCCCTTGTCATCCCCAAACGTCACACTGATCTTGCAAGGCGGCAGATAAATGTTCTATAGTCGCGCACTCACTGACAACGCAAACATTGAAATAGTGGAGATATCACCGTGAATTCACGATTACCCGCCGAATGGGAAATACAGGACGGCGTACTGATGGCCTGGCCGCACGAAGGAACCGACTGGGCCTATATGCTGGAGGACGTCCGTCCTGTCTTTGCAGACATTATCCGGCAGATCACCCGCTTCGAACGGGTACTGCTGACCGCGCCGCATGCCGAATCCGCTGCTGATTATCTTGCCGCGGCCGGCGTGGATCTGACCAGAGTCGCCATCTGCGAAGTTATGAATAACGATACCTGGGCACGTGATTTCGGCCCTCTCACCGTCATCTTCAATAACAAGCCGACCCTGCTGGATTTCGGTTTCAACGGCTGGGGGCTCAAGTTTCCCGCCAATTTTGACAACCTGATTTCAAAACGGCTCAAACAGCAGGGTCTGTTGCTCCCCAACCTGAACACGATCGGGTTGATCATGGAGGGGGGGAGTATTGAAAGCGACGGCCTCGGGACGATCCTGACCACGGCAGAGTGCCTGCTTTCGCCTAACCGCAATCCACAGTTGGACAAGAGTGAAATCGAGCAGGCGCTCGCCTCACTTGTCGGAGCAAAACGCGTTCTCTGGCTCCATCACGGAGGTCTGGCCGGTGATGATACCGACGCTCATATTGACACGCTGGCCCGAATCTGCCCGAACAACACCATTATCTATCAGGCATGCGACAACCCGCTCGATGAGCATTATGAACCGCTTAAACTGATGGAAGGTGAACTGAAAATGTTCACCGCGCCGGACGGCTCACCCTATCGCCTGATCCCGCTCCCCTTGCCTCACGCACATTTTGACGAGCAGGCCCATCGACTTCCGGCAACCTACGCCAATTTCCTGATTATCAACGGCGCGGTACTGGTGCCGACCTATCGTGATGGCGAGAACGACCCTGCTGCTCTGGAACGTATCGCCCAGGCTTTTCCGGGACGCGAAACCATCGGCATTGATTGCCTCCCTCTGCTTGAACAGCATGGTTCGCTGCACTGCGTGACGATGCATCTTCCACAGGGGGTTCTGGCATGAAACCGCTCAAAGTCGCGCTGATTCAGCAGCGCTGCA
>VFJM01000229.1 GCA_009886055.1 Geobacter sp.
GCCCCGCGGAAATACCAGTCGATCAGGAAGACCCCCCATACGGCATACAGCGAGAGATGCAGCCAACTCGCCGCCACCCACGACAGCGCCACCCGTATTCCCCACATGGCAACCAGCGTAACGATGAAGACATAAAACGTATCACCGGTGCCGCGCAGGCTGCCGGCGTAGACGAACGATATCGCCAGCGGCACCTGGGCAAAGGCCACCAGTTTCAGAAACACGCTCCCCTTTTCGATCACGTCCGGATCGTGGCTGAAGAGTCCGATCAGGAGATGCGGGGCGAAGAAAAACAGCAGCGCCATAACGGTCATCACGCCGATCGCCAGCCGCAGCGCCTCATTGTGGCTGATACGGGCCCGGCGGATCTTGCCGGCGCCCAGCGACTGCCCCATCAGCGTCGCCGCCGCAATTCCCATACCGGCCCCCGGCATGAACGAGAGCGACTCGATCGACAGGCCGATCTGGTGTGCGGCGTAGGCAGTTGTGCCGTAGGCGATGATGAAACTGGAGTAGAACAGCTGGCCGCTCTGCTGGGCTACCCGCTCCAGCGCCACCGGCCAGCCGACTTTCCAGATTCTCCCGAAAAGTCCGAAATCGGGGCGGCTGAAGGTAATATACCGTTTGCGCAGGGCCTGAATCAGCAGATAGGCGAAGCCGACGAACTCGGAGCTGTTGATGGCGATCGCCGCCCCCTTGACCCCCAGCGCCGGCATCCCGAGCTTGCCGTAAATCAGCGGCCAGGCCAGCAGTACGTGCAGGATGTTGACCAGGATGATCGCCTCCATCGGGGTGCGGGTGTCGCCGGTGCCGTGCATGACCGCCGAGAGGAGATTCAGCCCGGTCGTCCAGATCATCCAGAGAAACACCAGCCGGATGTATTCGGCGGCCAACTCCTGGACATTCGGCGCCGCCCCCATCAGCCGGGCAATATCGCCACCCCAGCGGGAACCGGCCAGAGAGCAGACCACCGTCATGGCCAGACCCGCCAGACACGCCACATACGCCGCCCGCCCGGCCTCTTCGCGCCGTCCGGCACCCCACAGGTGCGAGATCACGACCGTTACGCCGGTCGAGAGCCCCCAGAAAACCGTCATGGTAGTGACCATCAGGAGCTGACCCAGACCGGTGGCAGCGATTGCCGAGGCGCCCAGGCCGCCGGTCAGAAAGACGTCGACAATCGACACCAGCCGCTGGAAAAGGGATGAGAGCAGGACAGGGAGTGAGAGACGAAGCACATTACGGCGGATTGAGACCGGCTTGGATGATCTGCGTAAGAAGGTTGGCCACGGCATGACTTATTTATATGACCTGGACGGGGACCGGTCAACGTTTTTCATCAAGAGACCCGGAGAGTCGAAACTCGCCGGGTTTTGACATCTGCTCGCCGGATGCACATTCCGATTGTGCGGCTTGCATAACTACCGGTGATCGTGTATTGTTTCGCAAAATCCCAACGGAGGCAGCAGATGACAAAGGCGGACATTATTGAGACAGTTTCCGGCACGTGCGGTTTTTCAAAAAAGGAATCGTCCGCACTTGTCGAGTGCGTCTTTTCTCTGATCAAGGGTTGCCTGGAATCGGGCGATGACTTGAAGATCTCCGGTTTCGGAAAATTCGAGGTCAAGCAGAAAAGTTCCCGGCGCGGCAGAAATCCTCAGACAGGAGAAGCGTTGGAAATATCGGCGCGCAGAATTCTCAGTTTCAAGCCGAGTCAACTTCTGAAAGACGCAGTCAACAACGCCTGACCCGAAAGCCGGGATACGTGCGGTAACGAAGTTATTTTCTGCATCCCCCAGTAAGCGGGGTATGTGCGCTAGAAAGAGTAAACATTCTTCCTTACCAATCAGAAGCATCAACTGACAAGCCCTTCCTCCTCATTCTTCTTCGGAGAAGCAACTCTCTCGTCTTCACTCTTTCAACGGCCGGCGGCATTGCCCCAGAGTTCCTTCAACCGCTTATCCCTCCCGCAGCCGCTCCGGTAATAGCTGTAGCGGAGCGGATTTTTTTTATAGTAGTGCTGATGATACTCTTCGGCCGGGTAGAACTCTGTTGCCGGCGTTATCTCGGTCACAACCGGCTCCCGGAACGGCCTGCTTTTTTCCAGAGCAGCTTTTGACTGCAGCGCCGCCGCGCGCTGTTCCTCTCCCTTATAAAAAATCGCGGCGCGGTACTGATGACCCACGTCGCAGAACTGACGATCCGTAACGGTCGGATCGATATTGCGCCAAAAAACTGCGAGAAGTGCCGCATAGGAAATTTTGGAAGGATCATACACGACCTGTACCGCTTCGGCATGCCCGGTGCCTCCGGCAGACACTTCCTTATACGTCGGATTTCTCTTATGCCCGCCCGTATAGCCGGCGGTAACCGAGACCACGCCCGGAAGCTTATCAAATGGCGCTTCCATACACCAGAAACAGCCGCCGGCAAGGATCGCCTGTTCGAGAGCGGCAGCAGGGGCGGATCCGGCAACCAGCATGGCTAACGACACCCCGACCAGCACTGAAACTATTTTTTTCACGTCACACCTCCCATGCGGCTACTTCCCGACGGCTACAAAATCCAGGGCGCCTGAGTTCATGCAGTAGCGCAGCCCGGTCGGCTTGGGGCCATCGTCAAAAACATGGCCAATGTGCCCACCGCAGCGACGGCACAACACCTCGGTCCGTCGCGAAAACAGGCTGTTATCTGCCGCTGTCACAATGTTATCGGGGGAAACCGGGGCGAAAAAACTCGGCCATCCGGTTCCGGACTCATATTTATCCTCCGAACGGAACAGATCCAGGCCGCACCCTGCACAGCGGTACACGCCATGCTCGTGGTAATTGGCATATTTCCCCGTACCGGCAGGCTCGGTACCTTTTTCCCGCAGGATGTGGAACTGCTCGGGCGTCAGCTGTTTTTTCCATTCAGCGTCAGTTTTGACAATTTTTTCACTCATGACAAAATCCCTTCTTTCGTATGAATACACCTTGACCGGCCCCGTTTTATCTGCAACGGGAACGTTTTCACGCTTGCCGCTACACCCTTGAGAAGCGCTGAAAAAAAACAGCGCGGCCGTCATAAAAACCGCATAAAAGCGATGTTTCTTCATCATTGGCCTCCTTTGCAGACACCGATCATGTTCATAATCCCTGGCTGAATTATACCACTTCAGGATTGGCGCTGTGCAGTAAATTTATTCAAACCGATTTTTGAGGTTGAGTAAGCAGACCTTCTGAGGTATTCTTCGCCGACAAAAAAAGAGGGTGTTTTTCCTGTTTTCGGGGCACACTCTTTTACCCCTTCACACACACAAAAAGGAGACACATCATGGCTAGTCTTAACAAGGTTATGCTGATCGGAAACCTGGGCAAAGACCCTGAAGTGCGTTTCACCGCATCCGGTCAGGGTGTAACCAGTTTCAGCCTTGCAACCAGCGAAAAATTCAAGGACAAGACATCCGGCGAATGGGTGGAGCGTACGGAATGGCACAAGGTTACCCTCTGGGGGAAGCTTGCCGAGCTTGCCGGTGAATACCTGTCAAAAGGGAAGACCGTTTATATCGAAGGAAGGCTCCAGACGAGAAAGTATGATAAGGACGGAGTCACCCATTATTCCACGGAAATCGTAGGGGACAAAATGGAGTTTCTCTCTCCCAAGGGTGAGCGCAGCGGCGGAGATGCCTCGTCAGCGCCTAAAACCGGCGGTTCAAACTACGAAGAGCCACCTTTCCAGGATGACGATATTCCTTTTTAGAGTCTACCTCTTTAGGTTATGTAAAAAATATAGACGTAAGCCTTTGAGGTTACGTCTATATTTGTTTTATTCGTCTTTACATAATTGTTTTGGTAGTAATTCGGCCAAAATGAACAATGCCGAGCAAAGATTGGAAATCGGCATTGAATCAGTTCAGTATCATGTTTGAAGAAAGACTGCC
>VFJM01000106.1 GCA_009886055.1 Geobacter sp.
CCCAGATGGAGCGGATGCTGGCCTATGCCCACGGCCAAAACCGGAAGATATACGTCACACTCAATACCCTGGTGAAGGAGAAGGAACTGCCGCAACTGGTGGACACGCTGGCAGCCCTGGCGGGGATGCGGGTCGATGGCGTAATCCTGCAGGATCTGGCGGTGGCGCGGCTGATTCGCACCCACTTCCCCTCTATCCCGCTCCACGCTTCAACCCAGATGACGATACATAACACCCCGGGTGTCAAGATGCTGGAGGAGCTCGGTTTCCAGCGGGCCGTGCTGGCTCGTGAGCTGGCGATTGATGAAATTGCGACAATAGCCGCTTCCACTCCGGTCGAGATCGAATGCTTCGTTCATGGCGCACTCTGCTTCTCCATCTCGGGACAATGTTTCTTCTCGTCACTGCTGGGTGGCCACAGCGGCAATCGCGGCCGCTGCGCCCAGCCGTGCCGCCGCCTTTACACCCATCGCGGTAAGGAGGGGCACTACTTTTCCACCAGCGACCTGTCGGCAATCGACCTTCTTCCGGATCTGATCAAGGCCGGGGTGAAGTCGCTCAAGATTGAGGGGCGGATGAAATCGGCCGAGTACGTCGCTTCGGTGGTCGAAGCCTACCGCACCGTACTGGATGCCCCGGAAAAGTCGCACAAGGAGGCGCTGACCGCTGCCAAGGGGATACTGAAATATTCCTTTGGCCGCACTCCGACCAAGGGATTTCTGGCATCACAGCAGCCCGATGACATTGCCAACCCCTGGCAGAAGGGGGGGACGGGGCGCTTTATCGGCCAGATAAAAAGTCTCAAAGGGAAGAGCCTGATCTTTGAAACCAGGGATACGCTGCATGTCGGGGACCGTCTGCGGGCACAGCCCAAAAGCGACATGGCAGGCCAGGCCTGGACTCTGCGCGAGATGACCCTCAATCGGAAAAAGGCTATGGAGGCCCCTGCAGGAAGTCTGGTTGAGGTTGAAACGCCGTTCAGCTTCTCGGTCGGGGATTCGATCTACAAGGTTTCGTCCAGAGAGGCGTACACCCTCAGTGACAACGCCTGTCAGCGCAGACTCGAGGGGGTGCAGGGGGACAAGCTTCCCTGCCGGCTGGCAGTCTCGCTGAAAGACGAGCAGCTCCTTGTCTCTGCCTCCGTAGCGGGGTATCAACACCGGTTCAGCTTCCCGGTCGGCCAGCTGGAGCCGGCTCGCAGCGGTGACATGCAGGCGGTCCTGTTCGGCCAGTTCTCGAAATGCGGTGATACCCCGTTCAGGCTCGATTCGCTGGAGGCACCCGATTTCCCGGCCGTGCTGATTCCGTCTGCCCTGTTCAAGGATCTGCGCCGCCGCTTTTACGGGGAGTTACGCGAGGCATCCTCGGCGGTTTTCCGCGAACAGATCGCATCAGCCCGCAGGGGCGCGCTGCGGGAGGTCGAAATCGTGCAGTCCGCCAGGCAAAGGCCCGCCCCCCGCGAGACTCTGACAGTTGTCGTGGATGAACCGAAAGAGTGGCGTTTTCCGCTCCAGAACGGAGCGGATGCTACGCTGCTCCCGCTCTCGAAGGCGTCGATCCACCAGATTCAAACTGCAGTTCCGCGCATGCGCGGTTCGGAGGAGCGCATTATCTGGCAGCTCCCATTCATACTCTTCGACCGTGATATCCCGCTGTATCGCGACACGCTCCGCACCCTGTACGGGGCCGGTTTCCGTCGTTTCGAGGCGGCCAACCTGTCCCATTTTGAACTGTTCCGTGGCCTTGAAGGTCTGCATATCTCGACCTGGCACCGCTGTTTTTCGCTCAACAGCCAGGCGCTGGCTGCCTGGCGAGAACTTGGCGCCGAAGCGGCAACGCTCTATCTCGAGGATGACAGCTGCAATCTTGGCGAATTGCTGGCGGCCGGAATCGACATCGAACAACGGGTGATGGTGTATTCGCCATTGCCGGTGATGACTACCAAGATCCGCATCAAAGACGTGCATGCCAACACTCCTCTACGCTCGGACCGGGGAGAGACCTATCGTGTCTCAAGCCAGGACGGATTGCAGACAATCAGCTCTGCGCAGCCATTCTCGCTGACCGCGCGTCATGCTGAGTTACGGCAGAAGGGATGCAGCTCGTTTGTGATCGATCTCAGTGAAGAACCGCGCGAGAGGTGGGGTGAAATCATCGCCGCTTTCAAGTCAGGACGGGAACTTCCCGGTACAACTGAATTCAATTATGCCGCGGAGCTGGTCTGAATGAGAACATATCTTCTCACCCTTTTGCAGGTGCTGCTCCTGACGGGAGTCGCCAACGCCGGTAGAGCCGTAGAAGGGATGGTGCGTGCCGTCTATGATGGTGATACCGTGCTGCTGGCCACCCGCGAGGAGAGTCGGCTGAAGGTGAGACTCTATGGCATCGATGCCCCCGAGACAAAAAAACCGGACAAGCCGGGACAGCCGTACGGTGATATATCGAGGCGAACGCTGATGTCCAAGATCATGGGGCGGCGCGTTACTGCAGAAATTGTGGATATCGATCAGTACAAGCGCCCTGTGGCGGTCATTCGCTATGCGGGCAGGGACGTCAATCGCGAGATGGTGTCAGAGGGGATGGCATGGGCGTACCGCCGGTACCTGGAGGGGGCGTATGCATCGGAGTATATCGGAGCGGAAAGCCTGGCCCGTTCACGCGGTGCCGGGCTCTGGAAAGATTCAAACCCGCTCCCCCCCTGGGAGTTCAGAAACGGGAACAAAAGGGGGGGGAAGCATCCGATACGCTGGTAATATCTCCCCCAAACGGTACATCCCCCAACAGCTTCATACATCCCCACCCTCAATGTCCAACAGAAACATTCAGGCAGAACACCTTCAGTTCCGATCATAGCGCAGCTGTGCGGCTGGTCTTCTGAATGTTTGCTTCGGCCGCCTGATCGCTCGAGTAGAGAACGGTATGTTGATTAATGTAACCCTTCTCTTTGCTAACTGCTCGCTATGCGGAGGGTTGTTGTCTTCATTAAAAGCGTGATTTTGAAATAGTTTGCGGAGTAAAACAGATATTTTTACAGTTCGATTTGAACAATATAAAATAGTATTTGACATGTGAAAATAACAAGTCGTATAAGCGATCATAAACTGAAAATAATTACAGAAAATTTGTAATATAATGACTGGCTAAAAATATGTTCTTAAAAACAGTACGAGAGGAGAGCGTCATGAAAAAGATTCTGGTGGTTATCGGGATGATTACTGTAACGGGAATTCTTTACGCGTGCGGCGGCTCAAGTTCAACAAGTTCTACAGGAGGTGGAGGCACCGGAACCGGTATAACAACGACAGTTGCCGCACCGACGATTGCAGCTACCGCGACTCCCCTCGTGACGCAAACTGATGCGGCCAAGACGGCGAATGCGTCGACAACGCTTGCAACTTCATTCGCTTCGGGATCAACGTTTCCTTCATTAGGCTCTTTAGTGGGCAAGCCCGCAGCAGACCAGGCTGTGAATGGTCAGAGGATCATTACCACGGTGCGAGATCTGCGGCAGAGAATTGACGGGCTTGCTGGGAAACAAAAGTTGCTTGGAAAGCAGGTTGCTGCAGCTCAGACTCAAGCTTGCACTGACGGGGGCACGATGTCGTTTGACACGGTGAGCAATCCGGTCGTTTTGACTTATGCCGCATGCAAGAGCGGATATGAGTACCAAAATGGTACGATTACGATGCCGCAGACATTCTTGACGCAGGCGAGCGGTGCGGGCGCACTTTCCGCGAATCTGACTACAATCACCTATGCGTCTGGAGGGTATACAGTCAAGGAGCGTGAATCGTCCATGAATTTTACCATGACGATCGGTTCATTTGATACAAGCACCGGGAGTGAAAATTTTTCGATGAACGGCTCTGAAAGTACAATCGATTACGTACAAGACACCTGCGACAAGCAAACTTTCGGTGAATTTTCGCTCAATATGACCGAGAGTATCTCCGGGGCGGTTACATCCACCAACATGACAATAAATGGTTCGGTGAGCATGGATACGTTCAAGGGTACGACGTTCACTACAACTGATACCGCGTCAGGGATGACATTCAAAAATCTTGTTCTTACGGATGAATATAATTCGGGCACTTTTACGGATTCTCTTACCATTAACGGCACTTATGCCATTAAAACAATTCCGGCCTGCATGGATGGGACATTCATAATTACAACACAGATGCCGCTTACTACTAGCAGCGGCGTAACAACAGGGGAAATGACGGTGAACGGCGTAGGTATGGTTTTCAACGCTGACGGCAGCGTCACTGCCACTTTTAATGGGACGCCCCAGACAATTACATCCTATGCAAATGTTTGTTCGTTGAGTTTCTGATCAGTTAGAGGTTCGTGTGCAGGCCTTTGGCAGGGGGCTCAAAGCGCTAGCTGCAGCGGCATCAAGTGTATAAAAAAGGCCCGGAAGATAATCTTCCGGGCCTTTTTTATACACTATTAAAGAGTCGAACGTTAGTTCGGGTACACCGACACCTTTTTACGATCCTTGCCCAAACGCTCAAATGCTACCACGCCTTCGATCAGGGCAAACAGGGTATAATCCTTGCCGCAGCCGACGTTGTTGCCGGGGTGAATCTGAGTGCCGCGCTGACGATAAATGATGTTGCCGGCCTTGACGCTTTCGCCGCCGAACTTCTTGCAGCCGAGACGCTGTCCGCCCGAATCCCTGCCGTTCCTTGAACTACCACCAGCTTTCTTATGTGCCATTTCCGTATCTCCTGGGAAAAATAGTTATGCTAGATTACGCAGTAATCTTTTCGATCTTGAGCACGGTCAGATGCTGACGATGACCGCGCAGTTTACGTGAGTCTTTACGGCGTTTTGATTTGAATACGAGGACCTTTTTGCCTTTGCCCTGCACAGCAATTTTAGCTGTTACGGAAGCCCCGGCAACGAGCGGTGCGCCCACAACGGTCTTTTCTCCACCCACCATAAGGATTTCAGCGAATTCTATACTGTCGCCGATTTCGCCCTCAAGTTTTTCGACCTTGAGAAATTCACCTTCGGTAACCTTGTACTGCTTCCCACCTGTTTTGATAACTGCGTACATATGCATCTCCATCCGCTTCTAATTTTTAAAGAGTTCTGGAATATAGTTACATGAACGTAACATGTCAAGCAGAAAATAACACCCGCAGATGGAATGTGCTCTGACCACAGACAAGGACGGTTTTACCATGAGTGTGATCTATTTATGCAGGTACATCACCAAAAAGCTCGTCAAAGATCGCCTGTACGGTCGTGATCCGGTCGGCTTTCCAGGCATTGGTTCCACAGAAAACCAGGCCGGTCTCGACATCACCGCGCTGGGCACGGTCCAGGGCGGTTACGATACAGAAGCGTTCGCCCGACTCCTTGTAGGAACATTTTTTCAGGCAGCCCATTCGGCAGGGGGTATGGTGGTCAAGGTCGTACTGACGGATGTTATCCTTGTTAGTAAGAATTGCCCGCCCCGGCAGTCCGGCCGGGCTCATAATCAGGCCGATGTCCTCTTTTGTACAGTCAAGATAGCGCTGTTTGAACTCGTCACTGGCGTCACACTCCTCGGTACAGACGAAACGGCTGGCCATCTGGACCCCGTCGGCCCCTTCAGCAAGCGCATGCTCCAGGTCTGCCCGATCCCAGACGCCGCCGGCGGCAATCACCGGCACATCAGCGCCGCACTCATCGCGAAAAAAGGCCTTGATCTCACGTACCGTGGCGTACTGGTCGTACTCACCGGTGCCGATGTTTTCCATTTTTTCACCCAGATGCCCGCCCGCTGTATCGGGATCCTCCACCACCACCGCATCCGGCAACCGGTGATAGGCTTTCCGCCACTTGCGTACGATAAGCTGGGCGGCCCGGAGTGAGGAGACGATCGGCACCAGTGCAACATCGGGATGGTCGGCTGTCAGTTCCGGCAGCCCCATCGGCAGGCCTGCTCCGCAGACGATTACCTTGGCACCCCCCTCAATGGCTGCTTTGACGAGCGGTTCAAAATCGGAGAGCGCAACCATGACGTTGACGCCGATAACGCCGTCAGGAGCAATTTCGTATGCCTTGCGCAACTCAGCTTTAAAGGCCTCGGTTTCGGCCTGGAAAAAGTTACTGCCGTTATAGAGGCCGCTGTTGAGGGCTATGCCGGCCGCCGCGACCAGTCCGACACCGCCGCATTTCGCAACATGGCCGGCCAACCGGCCGGCAGATATCCGAACACCCATGCCCCCTTGGATAAGTGGATAGCGAACCGTATGCTTTCCAATTTTCAGTGGCTGTGTCATAATCCCCCCAGTGGTTATTCAGTCAGAGCATCATAGCAAGGCATCACCGTGGTGAATGTAATAGTTTTGTAAAATGAACCGGCAGAACCGGAGTCTCTCCGCCTGTTTTTTTTCTGGACTTGTTACCTCATTCCCACTAAAATGTTACAGTTTATTTAAAATCGGGAGTCGCCCATGGACCAGGAAAAACTGGATTTTTTCAAAAACATACTGAATGAAGAAATGAAAGCGTTGCAGGGTGAAGCGGGCAGGACTGTAACGGAGATGACTACGGATGCTTTGAATTTTCCCGATCCGACCGACCGTGCCACACAGGAATCGGATCGCAACTTCGAGCTGCGCATCAGGGATCGGGAGCGGAAGCTGATCAATAAAATCAAGGATGCGCTCGACCGTATTGAGTCTAAAGAGTTCGGCATTTGTGACGATTGCGGGGAAGAAATCGGTGAAGCTCGTCTTAAGGCGAGACCGGTAACAACCCAGTGTATCGACTGCAAGATAGCTGCTGAAGAAAAGGAACGACGAGTTTAATCCCGACTATCCACGTATGACGGCACGCAGGATCAGGCATGAATATTCATGAGTCTCTACAATATCCTGAAAACAATGATCGTCTGTC
>VFJM01000110.1 GCA_009886055.1 Geobacter sp.
ATATCCGGCCGAGCACCTCGCTTCTCTCATAGCCGAGAGTTTCGAGCCAGTAATTGCTGACGCTGACCAGCCGCCCGTCTGGATCTATGGAATGGAGCATGACCGGGGTATCGTTGTAGAGACGGCGATAACGCTCCTCGCTGCGGTGCAGCTCTTCTTCCGCCTTTTTGCGCTCGGTGATGTCGTTCACGAGGCTCAACAGACACTGTTCCGCGCCGATTACGATAATATCCGCCGAATAGAGGCCGACAAGAATGGTTCCCGATTTACACATGAAGCCGATCTCCAGGTCACGTACCTTCTTTCCTTCCGCTAGCATCCGGAGCACGATGGCCCGGTCTTCCTGGTTCTGCCAGAGGTTGAGCGCCAGCGAAGAACGGCCGATCACCTCATCGCGACGGTAGCCCATCACCTGTTCGAAGGCCTCGTTAACCTCCATGTACCTCCCGTCTGCCAGGGAGGCGATGACAAGGACGCTCGGCATTGCCTGGAAGGCCTTGGAGAACTTGTTCTCCGAGGCCTGTAGCGCTTCCTCCGCCCGCTTACGTTCGGTGATGTCGAAGCATGAACCGATGTAGCCTGCAAAATCGTCGTTCGGCGTAAATCGCGGGACTCCGGCATCGGCAATCCAGCGATACTCGCCATCGGCACGCCGCAGGCGGTATTCCATCTGGAAATCCCGGCGGGCGTTGAATGCGGAGAGGTATGTATCGAGGCAGCGCTGCAGATCGTCGGGATGGACCCCCTCTGTCCAGCCATTGCCCTTTTCCTGTTCAAAACTGCGGCCGGTAAACACGAGCCAGGGCTTGTTGAAGAACGTGCAGAGGGAGTCGGTGCCCGACAGCCAGAGAAGGACGGGCGCAGTGTCGGCCATGAGGCGGAAGCGCTCCTCGCTCTCCCGCAGAGCCTCCTCTGCCCGCTTGCGTTCGGTAATATCGATCCCCAAACCTACGAGGTAGGTCCTGTCACCGACGGTCATGGGAGAGCCGGTACAGTAGAAGGGGACTTTTCTCCCCTCCCTGTCGAGAATGAGCAGCTCGACGTCGGAGTTCCGGTGTTCGACAAAAACCTCCCTCAGAGCCGACTCCAGCAGCCCATGGCTTTCTTCCGACACTAAATCATGGGGACTCAGGGTGGGCATCCCTCCCGGCGAGCGCCCGGACAACTCCTCCAGCCTCTTGTTCCATCGGAATAACTGCTCCCGGTCATCAAATACATAGAAGATACCCGGTATGCTGTCGATGACCGTGTCGGTAAAGTACTTTTCCAGACGCAGCGCCTCTTCCGCCCGCTTGCGACCTGTGATGTCGCGCGTCACGTTTGAGAATCCCCGCAGGTTCCCGTTTTCGTCGTGGAGCGCCGTAATGATCACATCGGCCCAGAACCGGCTCCCGTCCTTGCGGATTATCCAACCCTCGTCTTCAGCCCGTCCGTCGGCAGCGGCTATTTTCAGCTTATCTGCGGGTTTGCCGCCAGCCCGGTCCTCTTCGGGATAAAAACAGGAAAAATGTTTGCCAGTAATCTCCCCATTCCGGTAACCCTTCAAGCGCTCGGCACCCTCATTCCAACTCCGAACATTCCCTTCGGCATCGAGAATGAAAATCGCGTAGTCTATCACCCCCAGTATACGAGATAGTTCCTCGCTTTTCTGAAGTGACGACTCGTACTGTTTGCGTAGGGTGATGTCGCTGATGAAGGCCAGAACGAGAATGCCGTTTATGGATTCGATAAAGTTCAGGCTGATTTCCACCGGGAATTCGCTGCCGTCCCGGCGGCGGCCAGTAAAACCGGGGAGCATACCCATCGGCCTGATCTTTGGCTCTTCAAAAAAATGCGCCTCATACTCTTCATGGACTTTGCGGAAGCGTTCGGGAATGAGAATGGCATGGGGCTTGCCGATGAGCTCCTTCCTTGGATACCCGAACATTTGCTCGGTACGGGTATTGACCAGCAGAATGATCCCGGAGTTGTCGATGATAACGACCCCTTCGACAAGCGACTCAAGAAGGGTGAGTATCGTAACATCACCCTGGAAAATTCCGGAAGCAAAAGCAATTTGCCGCTGGATATTCAATTCTATCTTACGGTTTTCATCTTTCGGCTTGAGGTCGGATTTGGACATGGAGGTTCTCCACTGGTCGCTGTTGGTTGTGCGATTACATCGTTCTCGCGACCATTTGACATTATATTGTTATTTAATGAGCGGGCATGCCCAAGTTCGTAAATGACAACTTCGTAACGAGGACCGCACGGAACAAACCACTATTAAAAACTAATTTTACTACAGGGGAGGATGGACACAAGTGCGGGATCAAAATATATCTAGGGTCTCCTGAAGCGGCGAGCGTATTTTTTCAATAAAACGCATGTCGGTAAGAAGTTATTTCTGCACTTTTTCCGTGCGTTAAAAATTATTTTCGGGGATTTTTACAGAAATTATTTTGTGAACGTACGTATCCAATTTACCGGGGCAGGGAGAAAACAACTTCGTTAGCGCACTTGTCCGTGTTTATCAGGGCTGGGAATGTACCCTGCTTTATTGCCAACTTTTCTTTGGACAAGCGCCGGCCCATAAAGTACTATTGCAAAATTTATCAGGTACAAGAGGAGCATCTAGATTGGACAAGCTTATCATCAACGGCGGAAAAAAACTTAAGGGTGACGTGACGGTCAGCGGTTCCAAAAACGCCTCACTCCCTATTTTTGTTGCGACGATTCTGGCGCCGGGAATCAACCAGATCAGCAATGTGCCGTTTCTCCGTGACATCAACACCACCATCAAGGTGCTTGAGTCGCTTGGCGCGCAGGTCGAAGGGAACGGCAATATCGTCAGAATCGATACGACCAACATCAACAGCCATGAAGCGACCTATGATCTTGTCAAAACCATGCGAGCCTCGGTACTGGTGTTGGGACCGCTTCTGGCGCGCTTCGGCACGGCACGGGTCTCACTGCCGGGGGGGTGCGCCATCGGAGCACGCCCGATCAACCTGCACCTGAAGGGACTGCAGGCGCTTGGTGCCGAAATAACGCTCGAACATGGTTACGTCGAAGCAAAGTGCCGATGCCTCAAGGGTGCCCGTATCAACTTCGACATCTCGACCGTCGGCGGTACCGAGCATCTGATGATGGCTGCCGCAACCGCCAAGGGGGAAACCCTGCTGGAAAACGCCGCTCGCGAGCCGGAAATAGTCGATCTGGCCCTCTACCTGAACCGCATGGGTGCCAAGATCGAGGGGGCCGGAACCGATACCATCCGGATTCAGGGTGTATCCGAACTTGCCGCTGCCGATTACGAGGTCATGCCTGACCGGATCGAGGCAGGCACGTTTATGATTGCGGCTGCAATGACCGGCGGCGACATCCGTATCCACCGCATGAAGCTGGAACATCTTGATGCTCTGTCGTTCAAGATGCAGGACGCAGGGGTAGAAATCAGCAGCCGCGATGGCGTGGTGCGTGTCAAAGGACCGAAGAGAGTCAAGAGCGTCAACATCAAGACCCGCCCCTACCCCGGGTTCCCGACCGACATGCAGGCTCAGTTTATGGCCATGATGTGTGTGGCGGAGGGGGCCAGCGTCATCTCGGAAAACATCTTTGAAAACCGCTTCATGCACGTTTCCGAACTGCAGCGTTTTGGCGCCGACATCACGGTTGAGGGGAGTACGGCGACGGTCAAAGGGGTCAAAAAACTCTCCGGCGCCCCGGTCATGGCCACCGACCTGCGGGCCTCGGCCTCGTTGATTCTGGCCGGTCTGGCAGCGGAAGGGACCACCGAAGTCACCCGCATCTACCACCTGGACCGAGGCTATGAGGCGATCGAGAAAAAGTTCGCCGCCTTGGGTGCCGATATCGTGAGAGTCAAAGAATGAGTGACTGGATTACTATAGCGATCCCAAAGGGGCGCATCCTGGAAGAATCGGTCGAACTGTTCAGCCGGATCGGCATCGACTGCCGCGAACTCCTCTCCGATTCACGCAAGCTGATATTCGAAAACCGGGAGCAGCGGATACGTTATATGATTGTACGGGCGACCGACGTTCCGACCTACGTGGAATACGGCAGCGCTGATCTTGGCATTGTCGGCAAGGACACGCTGATGGAACAGTGCAAGGATGTTTATGAGCCTCTCGACCTGAAATTTGGCTACTGCCGCATGATGGTAGCAGAACCTGCCAATCTGGCACTGGCTGACGACCCCTCCTGCTGGTCGCATATCCGCATCGCGACGAAATACCCGCATGTGACTGAAAACTATTTTGCCGCCAAAGGGGTACAGGTCGAGATCATCAAGCTCTATGGTTCGATCGAACTCGCGCCGCTGGTCGGCCTCTCCGACCGGATCGTCGATCTTGTCTCAACCGGCGAGACGATGCGTCAGAACGGACTGGTGGAGGTTGAAACCATCGCCGAGATCACCACCCGCCTGATAGTTAACCGTGCCAGCCTGAAAACAAAAAACGACCGTATCTCACACATCATACAGGGGTTGGAGCGGGTGCTCCAGTCGAACTGAGCAAGGGAGCATATGCTTTTTCTTGATATCAATGATTCCGGTTTCGCTCAAAAGTTCGACGCCATTCTTTCGCGCGGAGAAGAGAGCGGGCGCGAAGTAGAACAGACCGTGCGTGATATCATCGCCGCTGTCCGTCAGCGCGGTGATACAGCGCTGCTGGAACTGACCCGCCGCTTTGACCGTTTGGAAGCCGCATCGATTGCCGAACTGGAGGTTTCCGCCCGGGAGATCGAAGCGGCCTTTGCCCGGGTTTCAGCCGATGAGATCGCCTCACTCCGGCTTGCTGTCACGCGGGTAACCAGCTTCCACGAAAAGCAGAAGCAGCAGACATGGCTTTCGACAGAAGAAGATGACATCATGCTGGGACAGAAGGTTACGCCGCTGTCGCGCGTCGGGATCTACGTCCCGGGGGGGAAGGCCAGTTATCCCTCCAGCGTCATCATGAACGCCGTGCCGGCCCGCGTGGCAGGTGTGAGTGAAATCATCATGGTAGCCCCCTCCCCCGGCGGCGAGATCAGCCCCCATGTCCTCGTCGCTGCAAGCCTTTCAGGCGTCCACCGCATCTTCCGGATCGGCGGAGCTCAGGCTGTTGCGGCTCTGGCATACGGTACGGCGACAATCCCGCGGGTAGACAAGATCACCGGGCCGGGCAACATCTACGTTGCCACCGCCAAGAAGCTGGTGTTCGGACAGGTCGGCATCGACATGATCGCCGGACCGAGCGAGATTCTGATCATCAATGACGGCAGCGGCAACCCGGCCCACATAGCCGCCGATCTCCTCTCCCAGGCGGAGCATGACGAACTGGCGTCATCGATCCTGATTACGACGAATCGTTCTTTTGCAGAAAAAGTGGCTGCAGCCGTAGAGCAACAGCTGGCAGGGCTTTCCCGTGAGACGATCGCACGCGCTTCGTGGGAAAAGTACGGCGCTATCATTGTCGCCAAGACGCTGGACGAGGTGATTGCATTCTCGAACCGCATTGCACCGGAGCATCTGGAACTGGCAGTAGCCGATCCGTTTGCGATTCTTTCTCGGATCACCAACGCCGGCGCGATCTTCATGGGGCATTGGACTCCCGAGGCTGCCGGAGATTATCTGGCCGGACCGAACCATACCCTGCCGACCGGCGGCACTTCCCGTTTCTTCTCCCCGCTCTCGGTAGATGACTTTGTCAAAAAATCCTCTATCGTCTATTTTTCAAA
>VFJM01000296.1 GCA_009886055.1 Geobacter sp.
AACAGCAGTGACCCGGCCAGCGCCATTGCGGCACCCGGCTCACGATGAATTTCCAGAAGCGCCCGTTTGAATGGGTACGCATCCGCCTGCTTGATATACACCCCGAATCCGTTGGAGAACCAGGGGTGATTTGGTGAGATGACAACCCGCTCGGCAGGCCTGCTCAGGTCAGGCACCAGCTCGCTGCTGAAGCCGATCGGCATTCCCTGCGGGGAAAAAACGACTGAAATAGAGGCAACGCCGAACCTGCTCCCATCCGGCAGTGTAGCGAGGTTCATCTCCCCGACCTCCACCGTGTTCAGTGACGATCCCAAGGCGCTCAGCAGGTGTGCGAGGACGATCAGCAGAAAACCTGCGTGAATCAGCTGCGGCGCCAGAAGTGAAGCCACCCCGCACTTTCCCCGGCGCGACCAGAGCGTCTCAGCAGAGCAGAGGGTCGTATTCAGGGCCAGCAACGCAAGAAGAACTACTGTTATCCAGAGCCACCACGAAATGGAGAGCGGTGTCCCCCGCAGCCACACCAGCAGCGGCATAGCGTTAATGGCAGCTGCATACTCTCCGGAAAGTGCAAAGGAGCCGGCCGCCATGCAGACGGATACCAGAGCCAGCAGCGCCAGACAGAATTCGAGAGAGATCAGCACACGCCATATCCTCATAGCCTGATCAGGTCCTCGTGTTCCTCGTCGTGCGGGTTGATATGGATCATGACATCTCCGACACCGGGATAGCGTTCGAAGATAAGTTTTTTTACGCGGGTAGCGACATCGTGTGATTGTTTGACCGTCATGTTCGGATCCATTTCCAGCTTCAGGTCGACGATCATGTACTGTCCTGACCGGCGGGCACGCATTTCATGGACATGTTCGACCTGCTCAACACTTTCTGCAAGAGTTTGGAGAGCAACGATAAAATCAGCCGGGGCGGTCCCGTCCATCAGATCATGGGACGCTTCTCGAAACGTCTGGTAACCGATATGCAGAATGAAGAATGAGGTCAGACCGGCTGCGAGCGGATCCATGATCCCCCACCCGAAAAAAGCACCAATGACCCCGATCAAAGTAGAGACAGAGGTGACGGCATCTTTGCGGTGATCTTTTGCAATTGCTAGCAGCGCAGGGCTTTCGAGCTTTTTACCCGTTCGTGTTGAGAAGCGGTAGAGCCACTCTTTGATGACAATCGTCGCGGCAGCCGCAGCAACCGCAATCCACCCGGGGGATTTGAAATCTCCGGCGATGATGCTGACAACAGATTCATACAGGATCCACCCGCCGGTGGCAGCGATCACCAGTGCAACCAGAAGCGCCGCCAGGCTTTCAGCGCGGCCGTGACCGTAGGGGTGGTTGGCGTCAAAAGGCTGGCGTCCCAGCTTGAGGGCCATCATTGTTGCAAATATCGCGACAAAATCGCACGCACTCTCGATGCCATCGGCAAAAACGGCGTCCGAGTTTCCCCAGTGGCCGGCTGACAACTTCAGAACCATCAATA
>VFJM01000164.1 GCA_009886055.1 Geobacter sp.
ACCGTGTATTCTACCCGTCCCGAAACATTCCCGAAGCTCGCCCCTTTCGGCGTCATCGTCTACAGAAAGGAAAAGTGATGGAACGGTTCCTCTGCATACATGGTCACTTTTACCAGCCCCCCCGCGAAAACCCCTGGCTGGAGTCCGTCGAGATACAGGATTCTGCCCATCCCTATCATGACGGGAATGAAGCGGCCAGAAATCCGGGACAACTGCTATATTGTACTGCTTCTTCCGTACTGGCGGCTGCAGAGGGAGAGATATGAACGGCAAGGGGCTCAAGATACCGGCAGCAACCTACCGGCTGCAGTTTAATTCACATTTCCGCTTCAGCGATGCCAGGGAGGTCATTCATTATCTGGGTACTCTCGGCATAAGCGACATATACGCATCACCCTACTTCAAGGCGAGCGCTGGGAGCCTCCACGGTTACGACATACTGGACCAGAACAGCCTGAATCCTGAAATCGGCTCAGAGGATGAATACGAGGCGCTGGTCGGCGAATTGAAGCAAAACGGTATGGGACAGATCCTGGACATCGTCCCTAACCATATGTGTATTGAGGGACAGGGGAACGCCTTCTGGATGGATGTGCTGGAAAATGGGCCGAGCTCAATCTATGCAGGTTTTTTCGATATCGACTGGCACCCGGTCAAGAAAGAGCTGGAGAACAAAATCCTGATTCCGATCCTGGGCGACCAGTACGGTGCGGTGCTCGAAAACGGGGAACTGCGTCTCTCCTTTGAGGAGGGATCTTTTTTCGTATATTACAACGATCACAAACTGCCGATCGTTCCGAAGAGCTACAACGATATCCTGACGCTCCGCATCGAAGATCTGGAGCTGGAACTTTCTGCCGCTGCACCCCAGTTTCAGGAACTCATGAGCATCGTAACGGCGCTCAGGCATCTGCCGCCCATCACGGAGGAGGATCAAGAGCAGATTGAGGAGCGCTGCCGGGAAAAGGAGGTCGTCAAACGACGCCTGTGGGAACTATATCAAAACAGCAACGAGATCAGGGCGTTCATTGACGGCAATGTGGCAATATTCAACGGGACAAAGGGGGATCCGCGCAGTTTTGACCTGCTGGATACTTTTCTTCGGGAGCAGGTCTATCGCATTTCCCATTGGCGCGTCGCTACCGAGGAGATCAACTACCGAAGATTCTTCGATATCAATTCCTTAGGCGCCATCAGGGTGGAGGACCCGGCCGTCTTCGAAAAAACCCACCAGCTTGTCTTCTCGCTTGTGGCAGCTGGAAAGATCACCGGCTTGCGGGTTGACCACGCCGATGGATTGCAGGATCCGGAAGATTATTTCAGAAGACTTCAATCGGCCTGCTTCATCAGGATGTACGGCGGCATCCACGAAGAACAGCAGCATACGGACAACGGAGATGAGGAGAGTGATGCAGCGGTGCGGGAAACGTATGACCGGGTAGTTACCGCAGACCCTACGTACAAGCCGTTCTATATCATTGGAGAAAAAATACTCATCAAAGCCGAGAAGCTGCCGGATAACTGGCCGGTTTTCAGTACTACCGGGTATGATTTTGCCATTCAGGTAAACGGCCTTTTTGTAGACAGCTCAAATGCCAAATTGTTTGAAACTCTTTATACGCGCTTCATGGGTCACCGCATAGACTTGCAGACCGCCGTTTACGACAAGAAAAAACTCGTCATGCAGGTGGCCATGTCGAGTGAAATCAACACGCTGGGAAATTACCTGAACAGGATCTCCGAGCAGAACCGGCATACTCGGGATTTCACCCTTAACAGCCTGATCAAGTCGATCGTTGAGGTGATCGCCTATTTCCCGGTATATCGGACCTACATCAACAGTTTTGAAGTCTCGGAGCGGGACCGTCAGTACATTGAATCCGCGACCGGCCGTGCAAAGCGCCAGAACCCGGCCATCAGTGCATCGGTTTTCGATTTCGTCCGCGATGTCCTGTCGCTCCGTTTTCCTGACACTATGACCGATGAACACAAGCCTGCGTGGCTCGATTTTGTGAAGCGCTTTCAGCAGATCACCGGCCCGGTTATGGCCAAAGGGGTCGAGGATACCGCCTTCTACGTGTACAATCGGCTTGTTTCCCTGAACGAGGTGGGAGGTAGCCCGGAACGCTTCGGCATTACCCTGGAGGCGTTCCATGGCCAGAATATTGAACGGTGCAAGAGTCGTCCGCTGGCCATGCTTGCCACATCGACCCATGATACCAAGCGGAGTGAGGATGTCCGGGCCAGGATCAATGTGCTTTCCGAGATTCCTGAACAATGGCGGGAGGGGCTTTCCCGCTGGAGCCGCCTGAACCGCAAGCTAAAGATGATTGTCGACGGCAAACCCGTGCCGAGCCGCAATGAAGAGTACCTGCTCTATCAGACTCTGGTGGGAACATGGCCTTTCTGCAATCCGGACGAAGACGAGTTTACAAAATTCCGCTCCAGGATCAAAGAGTACATGTTGAAGGCCATGCGGGAGGCCAAAGTGCATACAAGCTGGATCAGCCACAACTCCCTGCGTGAGGACGCGGTACTGTATTTCATCGACTCGATCCTGAAAGAACCCGGGCGCAACAATTTTCTGCATGATTTCGCATCATTCCAGAGGCTTACCGCCGCATGCGGCATATTCAATTCCCTTTCCCAGACACTCCTCAAGATCACCTCGCCGGGAATCCCTGATTTCTACCAGGGGAATGAGTTGTGGGATTTCAGCCTGGTCGATCCTGACAACCGCCGTCCGGTCGATTACCTCTTAAGAAAAACCATTCAGGATGACCTGCTGAGAAAGGAGGCGGCTGAAGGGATTCTGGAAACGGCCCGCGAGGTGGTTGCGACCCGTAACGACGGCCGCATAAAGCTGCACCTGACCGGCAAGGCGCTCAACTTTCGCCGGGAAAACCGCGAGCTGTTCGAATCCGGGAGATACCTGCCACTTAACGTGGAGGGTGCCTGTCAGGAACATGTCTGTGCATTCGAACGCTCGGTCAACGAAAGTTCGGTCCTGGTGGTGGTGCCCCGTTTTTGCAGCCGCCTGATACAGGACAGCAGCCGTCTGCCGCTGGGGCGGGAAGTATGGCAGGACACCCGGATAATTCAACAGTTTGACACTGCTACGAGCTGCTATCGCAACGTCTTTACCGGAGAGATTCTGCATCTGGATCAACAGGATGGCCGGCTGACTCTTGATCTTCAGAAGATACTCTCCGTGTATCCGGTGGCCTTGCTGGAACGGTTTGATAGCAGCAGCGAGCTGGTCTGAATTAAAATGTGAAATGTTGCGGCTGCTGCGGCAATTTCTTTCTTATATTCAATGGAGTTCTGATGCTGAATAAACGTGGATGCGGAATACTGCTGCACCCGACATCGCTTCCAGGCCCCGGCGGGATAGGCTCACTGGGGACGGATGCCAGACGTTTTATTGATCTGCTCTACGACATGGGAATGTCGTACTGGCAGGTGCTCCCGCTGACGCCCCCTGCCTGCGGCAATTCCCCCTATTCTGCCTTTACCGCGTTCGGGGGCAATCCGCTCCTGATCGATCTGGAACGGATTGCCGGGGAGGGTGATCTTGCCGATATTCCCTGCAGCGGCCGTTATCCCGAAGATCGTGTCGATTTCAATGCCGTTTCCGGGACCAAAATGGAGCTGCTGTATCAGGCCGGCTCAGCCTTTCTGACTCGGAAAGGGACACCCCGCACAGTTGAGTTCCGGAATTTCTGCGACACGACCCACTGGCTGCATGATTATGCCCTTTTCATGGCGCTGAAACGGCGCTTTCATGGGAAGAGCTGGAGTCTTTGGCCTGAAGAGGCATCGCGCATTACGGATGAAAAGTATTATGACTATTCGGATAAACTCGGCCTCGAAATCGGAGTGCAAAAATATCTGCAATGGCAGTTTTCACGGCAATGGAAGGAGCTGCGCACGTATGCCAACGAGCGGGGTATCGCCATCATCGGAGATATTCCCATTTTTGTAGCCTATGACTCTGCCGATGTATGGAGTCACCGCGAACTCTTTCTCCTTGATTCCATGGGGAAGCCGACGGTCGTGGCCGGCGTCCCCCCCGACTATTTCAGCTCCAACGGTCAGCTCTGGGGCAATCCTCACTACGACTGGGATCTTATGGAGCAGAAGGGGTATCAATGGTGGATCGAACGCTTCAAGTCGGTGTTTGGACTCTTTGACATTGTCCGTGTCGACCACTTCCGCGGCTTCGAGGGGGCCTGGCACGTGTCGGCAAAAGCGAAGACATCACGGAATGGGCGCTGGGTCAAAGGGCCGGGAGAGAGGCTCTTTGATGCCCTCCTTGCTGCTCTCGGGGCGCTTCCGATCATTGCAGAAGATTTGGGGGTGATCACCCCCGAGGTGGAAACGCTGCGCGATCGCTACAGCTATCCCGGCATGAAGATCCTGCAGTTTGCCTTTGACTCCGGACCGGACAATCCGGACCTTCCGCACAATCATGTCAAACATGGGGTCGTTTATACCGGCACCCACGATAACGACACCACCGTAGGGTGGTATAATTCCATTTCAGAGGCAGAGCGCTCAGAGATGAATGCATATCTTGGCAGTTCGGGGGATGACTGCGCCGGCAGCCTGATCCGCGCCGCACTGATGTCAGTCGCCGATACGACAATCATTCCGTTTCAGGATATTCTGAAACTGGGAAGCGAGGCACGCATGAATATTCCAGGCACCCCCTTCGGCAATTGGGAGTGGCGCTTTTCCTGGAACATGCTTCCGCGAGAGCTGGCCGTTTCGGTACGGAACCGGTTGGAGCGGTACGGCAGAGCAGAGCATGGAGAAAAAACATATGAGCCATAAAGATTCCCTCCTTGAAGAAAACCCCTCCTGGTACAGGGACGCCATTATTTATCAGGTGCACATCAAGGCCTTCTCAGACTCCGACGCTGACGGCACCGGTGATTTCCGCGGTCTGATCGGCAAGCTTGACTACCTGCAGCAGCTCGGAGTTACGGCGGTCTGGCTGCTCCCTTTCTATCCCTCTCCGCAGCGGGATGACGGCTACGACATCGCCGACTACTACAACGTCAACCCCATCTACAACACCATTCGCGAGTTCAAACAGTTGCTTCGTTCCGCCCACAGTCGCGGTATCAGGGTGATTACCGAACTGGTGCTCAATCACACCTCGGACCAGCACCCCTGGTTCCAGCGCGCCCGCCGGGCCAAACCGGGTTCCGTGTACCGGGACTTTTATGTCTGGAGCGACACGTCAGATAAATACCGCGAAGCAAGGATCATCTTTCAGGACTTCGAGACTTCCAACTGGACCTGGGATCCGGTTGCCAACGCCTACTACTGGCACCGCTTCTACTATCATCAGCCGGACCTCAACTTCGACAACCCGAAGGTTCAGTCAGAAATGCTGCGGGTAATTGACTTCTGGATGCGTTTGGGGGTTGACGGCGTCCGACTCGACGCCGTTCCATACCTGTTCGAGCGGGAGGGGACCAATTGTGAAAATCTTCCCGAAACCCATGCCTTTCTCAAGAAGCTGCGTTCCCATCTGGACAGCTCCTTCAAAAACCGCCTGCTCCTTTCCGAGGCGAACCAGTGGCCGGAAGACGCCGCCGCCTATTTCGGTGCCGGAGACGAAAGCAACATGGCCTTCCATTTCCCCCTCATGCCGCGCATGTTCATGGCCATCGAAATGGAAGACCGCTTTCCGATCATCGACATCATAGACCAGACGCCGGCCATCCCTGATGGATGCCAGTGGGCCATATTCCTCCGTAATCACGACGAATTGACGCTGGAGATGGTGACCGACGAGGAGCGGGATTACATGTACCGGGTCTACGCCTCCGATCCGCGGGCACGCATCAATCTCGGTATCCGCCGCCGTTTGGCCCCGTTGATGGGCAACAATCGCCGCAAGATCGAGCTGATGAACATACTGCTCTTCTCACTTCCGGGAACCCCCATCATCTACTACGGCGATGAAATCGGCATGGGCGACAACTTCTACCTGGGCGACCGGAACGGAGTCCGTACCCCGATGCAGTGGAATCCGGACCGAAACGCCGGTTTCTCCAAGACCAGCCCCCAGAAGCTGTTTCTGCCGGTCATAATTGACGCGGAATACCACTATGAATCGATCAACGTGGAGAACCAGGAGCTCAATCCGTCGTCCCTGCTCTGGTGGATGCGTCGTAAGATCGCCATGCGCAAGCGCTTCAAGTCATTCGGTTGCGGCAGCCTTGAAGTGCAGCCGTCAGACAACCCGAAGGTATTGGCCTTCATCCGCAGCTTTGAGGATGAAAAACTTCTGGTTGTCATTAATCTTTCACGTTTCTCTCAGACGGTCAGCGTTGATCTTTCACGCCACGCCGGCATGATCCCCGAAGAGGTCTTCAGCCGCAACCGCTTCCCCATGATCCAGGAGTCCAGATACCATTTTACCATGGGGCCTTATGACTATTTCTGGTTTGTGCTGCGAAGCAGCGAAGCGCGGACCGAACCCCGCGAGGAAGGCCTGATGCTGAAGCTGAGGGAGGGGCATCCCTGGTGGGACGTGCTGAAGGGCAAAGCCGGAGAACGCTTATGCAGCATCGTCATGCCCCAGTATCTGCAGCGCGTCTTCTGGTTTAGAGGCAAAGGGCGGGTCATCAGCCAGATCAGCGTTATCGATAGTGTCCAGCTGAAGCAGGATGATCAGCTGTTTCTGCTTGCTTTCATCCAGGTTACCTACACCGAGTTGGATCCCGAGATTTATCTGATTCCGATGACCTGGCTTTCCAACGAACAGCTGCAGGCTCTGACGGACCGACATCCGCTGGCAACCATAACGGCACTCTCGCTCGGAGATGTCGAAGGCGTTCTGTGCGATGCGATCTACTTCGAGGAATTACGGGAGCTACTCTTTGAGCTGATGAGCGGCCGTGCGAAAGTGCATGGTGCCAACGGCTCTGAACTGTTGGGCATGAGAGGCGGGGGTCCCGTCACTAAAACCTACCCTCCCAGGGCAGAATTGTTTCCCAGCAGGGTTGCAACTGTCGAGCAGAGCAATACCAGCATTCTGTATGGTGACCGGCTGCTGTTTAAAATGTATCGGAAGCTGCAGGAGGGGGGTAATCCAGAGCCTGAAATCCTCCGGTTTTTCGCCGAGAATAAAGGATTCCGTAATGTGCCGTCCTATGCAGGAGGGATCAAATACCGTGCTGTCAGCGGCAGAACATATGATCTCGGTGTCTTGCAAACCTATATCTCCTGCCACGGCGATGCCTGGCGGAACACCCTGACAAGCCTTACGCAATTTGTGGAGCATCTGCTGTCACACAAGCTTGATCTGCCAAAACTTCCAACTCAACTTCCGACGCTTCTGGAAGTCGTCGACAATGGCATCCCGGACCAGTTTCGGGATCTCGTACGCGGATTGCACATGGAGATGGCCCTGCTGCTCGGCAAACGCACTGCTGAGATGCATCGTGCGCTGGCTTCCAGTTCAACGGACAGCGCCTGGGGTATGGAAGAGTTTTCCACCCTCTACCAACGTTCCATCTTCCAGTCCATGCGAGGTGTTGTACGGCGAAATTTCCAGAAGCTGGCTGCAAACCTTCATCTCCTGTCTGATGACGTACAGCAAAAAAGAGCATCGCAGGTCCTTGCCGCTGAAAAGGAGATTATTGCCTGTCTGCATAAAATTACCGGCAAGCGCCTATCGGCCATGAAGTGCAGGATTCATGGCGATTTTCATCTGGGACAGGCGCTTTTTACCGGCAAGGATTTCGCCTTCATTGATTTCGAGGGGGAAGCGACTCACTCTATGAGCGAACGACGGCTGAAACGCTCCCCGCTGCGTGATGTGGCAGGGATGATCCACTCCTTCCATTATGCTTCCATGACCACGCTGGTTCAACACGGCGCCAGTTACCCTGACGACATACCTCTGCTCGAACCATGGCTGGAGGCATGGTATGTCTATGTCAGCGGCTCATACCTGAAAGCCTACCTGCATGCAATGAAGAACTCTCCGCTGGTTCCGGAGAACAGGTCGGAACTAGCAATCATGCTGCGCTGTTTCCTGATTGATAAAGTGGTCCACGAGCTGGGATACGAGTTAAACAACCGCCCCGACTGGGTCGATCTATCCTTGCGGGGAATCGACATGCTGATGAGAGAATGTCGTTGCTCTTTACCGGAAGTCCGGAATTAGCTGCGATGTCATCCCGTTAATATTGCATCTGAAAGGAGTAATGATGCGCGGATTCAGGTCACTTAAACTTTCTTTACGATTTGTCGTCCCCCTGGTGGTAGCCTTGGGGCTGCTCGCCTATGCCGTGGTTCCGTTGGTGGATAAGCTGACGTTGCGCTGGTCTGTCCGGGATATGGATGTCAGGTCGCAGCTTATTACCAATACCCTGCAGGATCCGCTTCTGGAGCTGCTGCCGCTGGAGAACCGGCAAAAGATCACTACCCTCCTGCAGAGGGCAACCCAGGATGAGCGCCTGCTGGCAGTTGGGTTCTGTAATCAGGAACAAAAGCTCGTTTACCGGACCCCCGCGTTTCCTGCCGATATCTCATGCAGTTCGGCCAGGGATGACACCAAAAAATCGATCCACCTGATCACTCTTCCCCAGGGCCCGGTACATGTAGCCGTGAATGATATTGAAAAGGACGGCACGCAGATCGGCTCTCTGGTGCTGGTGCATGACATGAGTTATATGGTGCGACGCAGTGCCGATACCCGCAAGTACGTTATTCTTCTCTTTGTCGTGCTTGGGGTGGTCGTCTCCATGATCACCGTGTTTGTAGCTCACCTGAGTTGGCGGGGATGGATGGAAGGCGTGCGGGCGATGCTGCATGGCGAAGGGATACTTAAGCCGTTTGCCCAACCGGCGGTCGCATCGGAGTTACAGCCGCTGGTGGGTGATCTGAAAACCTTGCTGCGGTCCCTTGATGCAGAGCGGCGTCTGGCCGACGACTCAACCATTACCTGGAGCCCTGATACCCTTCGCAAACTGCTTCATAAACAGCTTACCGGGGAGCGGGTTATTGTTGTCTCCAATCGTGAGCCGTATATCCATAGCAAGGTGGATGGTAAAATCACGGTACACCGCCCCGCCAGCGGTCTGGTGACAGCTGTAGAGCCGGTTATGCGCGCCTGTTCCGGCACCTGGATCGCTCATGGCAGCGGCACTGCCGACCGTGACACGGTGGACGCCGATGACCGAGTCATGGTGCCGCCGCACAAACCGGAGTATAACCTGCGGCGTATCTGGATGAGCAAGGAGGAGGAAAAGGGGTATTACTACGGATTCGCCAACGAGGGGCTCTGGCCCCTCTGTCATATCGCCCACGTCCGACCGACTTTTCGCACCAGCGACTGGGAGCAGTACGTGAAGATCAACCAGCGCTTCGCCGATGCTGTTGTCACGGAGGCAGACAGCGACAACCCTGTGGTGCTGGTGCAGGATTATCATTTTGCCCTGTTGCCGGGGATGATCCGCAAGCTTCTTCCCAAGGCCACCATCATCACCTTCTGGCATATCCCATGGCCAAACCCGGAGTCATTCGGCATTTGCCCATGGCGCTGGGAGCTGTTGAAGGGGATGCTGGGAAGCACTATTCTCGGTTTTCATACCCCCTACCACTGTAAAAATTTCCTGGAAACGGTGGATCGCTACCTTGAAACCCGCATCGAGCACGAAACATCCACGATTTCCCGTCAAGGCCAACTGACCATGGTGGAGAGCTACCCGATTTCAATCCAATGGCCCCCCTCATGGCAGGGGGCGGTCCCGCCGGTGGAACAGACCAGGACGGAGATCCTGGCATCTCTGGGGCTCCCCGCTGATCACCTGCTGGGGGTCGGTGTTGACCGCATGGACTATACCAAGGGTATCCCTGAACGTTTCACTGCGGTTGAACGGATGCTGGAGCTGCATCCCGAGCTGGTGGGACGCTTCAGCTTTATCCAGATCGCAGCCCCGAGCCGTTCGGAGCTGGAGGAGTACCAGGCTTTCGAGGCAAGGGTGCATGCCTTGGCGGAGCGGATCAACGGCCGCTTCAGCGGTAACGGCCACCCGGCAATCATCCTCAAGGCCGAGCACCACGAACCGGAAGAGGTGAACCGCTATTACCGGGCAGCTCAGGTTTGCATGGTTACCAGTCTCCATGACGGCATGAACCTGGTCGCCAAGGAGTATGTGGCGGCCCGCGACGATGAACGGGGTGTGCTGGTTCTGAGCCAGTTTACCGGCGCTGCCAACGAGTTGTACGAGGCGCTGATTGTCAACCCGTACCATGTGGAACAGACCGCCGAGGCCCTGTATCAGGCGCTTACCATGCCGGAATACGAACAGCAGGAGCGGATGCGCAGCATGAGGGCACAGGTGCGGGATTTCAATGTCTACCGCTGGGCAGGACGGATGCTGCTCGATGCCTCCCGCGTGCGTCAACGGGAGAACCTTGCCATGCGCATATCTCAAAATTATTAGCCCGAGGAATTCAATGACGTATCTATTCAGCTCTGCCGGTCTGGCAGCGCTTCGTACTTTTGTCACCGGCTCAACACTCCATGCTTTTGATCTCGATGGAACCCTGGCGCCGATCGTTGCCGAACCTGCAGGTATCACCATTCAGGAAGAGGTGCGTCAATATCTGGTTCAACTTAACGGCATGGCGCCTCTTGCGATTATTTCCGGGCGTTCCTGTGCTGACGCCCGGTCACATCTCGGATTTAAACCGCGTTATCTGGTGGGAAACCATGGCGCGGAGGGCCTCCCCGGCGAGGAGACAGCCGGACAGAATTATGAAGGTCTCTGTCAGGGGTGGAAAAGCCAGCTGGAATCGTTACTGCCGGATATGCCCGCACGTGGCATATCACTTGAGGAGAAGGGGAAAACCTTCGCCATTCATTATCGGCAGGCGCCCGATCCGATCAAGGCACAAGAGAGAATACTTGCTGCCATTTCCTGTTTGACACCACGCCCACGGGTGGTTTCAGGCATTTTTGTAGAAAACATAGTCCCGCAGGATGCACCTCACAAGGGAGCGGCTCTGGAGGCTCTCATGGTGCATCTGGGGGGTGGCCGAGCCATCTTCGTGGGGGACGATGTAACCGATGAGGATGTATTTCGCCTCCGAAATCCGGAGATACTCGGGATTCGCGTGGGAAAGTATCGGAAAAGCGCTGCCGGTTTTTATCTGCAGGGACAGCATGAGATGGTTCGACTGCTGCGGGAGATGATTGCTCTGTTGA
>VFJM01000193.1 GCA_009886055.1 Geobacter sp.
TCAGTTTTGCCGTGGTCCTCGTAGGGGGGCTCGGCAACATAAAGGGGACCTTTGTTTCCGCCTTTGTTCTGGGCATGGTTATGGCCATAACGGGAAGGTTCTGGGGGCCCGCGTCCGAAACCATGGTATTTGTAGTCATGGGCATTGTGCTGATCTTCAAACCCATTGATGTCTGATGCCGGTTTGCCCCTCTCATAGTTCAATAATGTAATCCAAACCGGCATGAGCGTCTCCATTGCCGATCTGTTGCGGTCGATAAAGCCAGCGGAATGAATTCGAGGGAATCGTGACCCACACTGACAGCAGATTATTAACCGACATTTTCCATGCCGCTCTCGGTGCCGCAAACCCTTATGAATGCGTGTCACACCACGTTGACCAGATCTCCAGGACCTTCAGGGAAGGGGGGTTCAGGAGGCTCTTCCTTGTAAGCTTCGGGAAAGCAGCCTACTTGATGGCCAAAGCGGTGAGCGACCAGATGCCCCAAGCCGTGAGCCACGGCGTTGTCATTACCAAGTACGGCCATACGCAGGAAGCTGCTCTTTCTCCCATGGTGGAAATCTTTGAGGCCGGTCATCCTCTGCCCGATGAAAACGGGCTGGCTGCAACCGGGAGCGTGATGGATCTGTTGAAGAGCGCTGACGAAGATACCCTTGTTCTCTGCCTTATCTCGGGAGGAGGTTCAGCACTTTTTGTGGATCCTTTCCCCCCTGTGACGCTCGCGGAAAAACAGGAGGTGACGACTCTTCTTCTTAAGGCAGGCGCAGGCATTGAAGAGCTCAATGCCGTGAGGAAGCATATCTCGCTGGTGAAGGGGGGGCGTCTCGCCGAGCGTGCATATCCGGCCAAGGTTATCTCCCTCATCCTTTCCGATGTGATAGGGGACAGGCTTGACGTTATCGCGTCGGGCCCCACAGCTCCCGATGATTCAACATTTTCTCAGGCCCTTGAGGTGGTCGACACGTATGGCCTGCGGGACAGGGTACCGGCATCCGTAATGAACCTCCTCGACTGCGGTGTCGGCGGCGGGCTGCCCGAAACCCCAAAGCGGGGAAACCCGATCTTCGACCATGTAGAAAACATCATTGTGGGGAGCAACGGGAAGGCAACAGAAGCTGCCCGGCAGAAAGCCCTTGAAATGGGATTTGATACCACCATCCTTTCATCGGAGTTGCAGGGTGAAGCCCGCGTCGTCGGGAAAGAGCTTGCAGCAAAAGCCAAAGAAGTTGCGAGGACGTCCTTCGTTTCTGCCCACGCTTCTATTCGGCCACTATGTATGATCTGTGGCGGTGAGACGACTGTAACCGTCAGTGGGGGAGGTAAGGGTGGCCGTAACACTGAAATGGCTCTCGCCTTCGCGTTAGAGGTGGAAGGCTTCCCTGGAATCACCTTCTTGTCTGCAGGAACCGACGGTACCGATGGGCCAACGGATGCGGCCGGAGCCTTTGCAGACGGGAAAACGGCTGGGCGCGCACGCAGGGCCGGACATAATCCCGAAACATATCTTGCCAATAACGACTCTTACACCTTTTTCAGGGAGTCAGGCGGCCTCTTCGCCACGGGTCCCACTGGTACGAACGTGATGGACCTCCAGATCATCCTCATTAAACCGGGCAAGGAGCTGCAGAAGCTTTTCGACCGTTAAATGTACTGATCTAAAAATTGAATATACGCACTCTTTGGTAATCAGGATGTACCAGGGCAGGGTGCAACCGGCCACAGTGATTGCTTAAGAATCTCATTTATATCAACAATATATCTAGGGGTTACAGCGTATATGCTGTAACCCTTTCTGTATTATTGAATTCAATCAAAATTTGTTTCGAGGCTGCGATACTAGAGTTTGTATTTATACTGTGATACTATCCAAGAAATTTTTACGTGCCGTGTCACAGTGCCATTCGAAAGGAGCGATATGAACCGACTCACCGTAACGCTCGTATGTTTGCTGTCAATTATCTGCCTGTATCACCCTCTAACGGGGCTGGCAAAGGAGCTGCCTTCTGCAAGGAACCTCCCACCTGCGGATAGAGCAGCAGAATCCCCTGCTGTAATAAGTAAAGCCATGAAACAAACCGGCCATGTAAAGGAAATATCTCTTTTCGCTTTGAGTAAAGACGGGCGGCTAGCCGTCACCGGAGATGAAGATGAAAACAATTTCATCTGGGATATGAAAAGCGGCACATTACTCCAGGAAATAGGAAAACCCGAGGCGGTCCGTATCCGTGTGGTCGCGGCAGCCTTTTCACCGGAATCCTCACAACTGCTCTGGGCTCGTAACTTCAAAATTATGCCTGTCCTGTGGGATGTTGAGAGCGGCAGACGCGTCGGAGTACTTTCTTCCAAAGAGAAGGGACATACCGCAAATATAGTTTCCATAGCTTTTTCAGCAGACGGCCGCTATATAGCAACCGGAGATATTCAGGGCACGATCGTTATCTGGAATCGGGCAGGACGTTCGGTCGTGCGCCGCATCAAGGCACATTCCGGAGAAGCCCGATACCTGGTTTTTATTCCCGGGAGCAATGAACTGGCAAGCGCAGGAACTGATGGCGCGGTACGGCTGTGGGGTCTGTCCGGCGACGAGCCGCTTGCAACATTGCAGGAGCCGTCTGAGTACGCTGTGACAGCGTTGACCGGTTCGGCAGATGGTCAGTTCCTGTACGCCGCACTGGGAAATATGACGGTCAAAGGGTGGACGGTATCTTTGAGAAGTGTACGGAGCACTCTGGCATTTAACAACCGGCAGATCAACAGTATTGCACTGTCACCTGGCGGCGATTTTATGGCTCTGGCCGAGGAGGATGAGTCGGTTCAGCTCTGGAATATACATAAGAGCAAGGTTGCCTGGAAAAGCGAGCTTAACAGTTCCGCCACACAGGTGCTGTTTTCGCCTGACGGAAAACTGTTGTTTTCATCAGGGGGCGATAACTGGATTCGTGAATGGGATGTCGCTTCAGGTCATCTGCTGAAGAAAATTGGCGGCGTGAGCGAATAATACAGGTTTTGGGTGCCCACTTTTTTCAAAGTACTTCAGAATCCACAGGACGTTAGGCTCTTTTTTTGATCCTGCCGGCTCACCGCTTGAGCTAACGAGGAACGAGGGGAGTGCATGGTTAATATCCAGTTGAGTTACTCATCTGCGGATGGCACCGTCTGCAGTCATTCATTGGGAAAGCCACCTGCATATGACAGACACCGCAAAAATTGCCATACATATTCCTCTCCATGGTAAAGGCCTCGGTCCCCTTCTTCTTGATATTGAAAATATCCGGGTGGCAGCTTGAACAGTCGAGTTCTGCAAAATGATCCTCATGGGAAAAAATGACGTCGCTGCGTGGAGAAGTTGTTCCAAGTTTTGTCGGCACTTTGAGTTTATCCGGAAACTGCATCGTAAAACGTTCTGTATGGATTGAATTGGCGGGGGTAATCAGCCCGCTCCTCACCGCTTCGCCCCAATCTATGCCGTTTCCGAAAGATGTCATAGGGAGGTTCGCGGCAAACGTATCAAACCGCTTCTCCAGGTCGCGGGTGTCTTTCATATGGCATCTCCCGCATTGGGAGGGATCCCCGTTTCGTACGGAGAATGCGGTCTTACCGTCGTGACAGACACCGCAGTACCTGCCCGCCAGGTACTGCTCCCGGGTAATTCCGGTATCTCCCGAACGCATGCTGAACCCCAGCTCAAGGTGACAGGCACGACAGGTATAGCGTGCCCGATGGCTCCAGTGGGGGAAAACAACCGGAGCCATTCCCGCTTTTGCGCTTTTGCGGCGCATAACCACATTGCCGTATTTCCAGAGCGGACCGTTGGGCGGCATCACCTGAAGAACTTTCCCCAACTCCCCACGGTCAATTGCCTTCCCGTCATCGCCCGCCAGAAGAACAGTCAAAACAGCCGACGCCACAATGCAACAAAACCTGACTGCCATAGAACTCCTGCCCGTATATCCTGCACATCCACGTGTATTGAGTGTCATTTCGGCTTCTGTTCGTGCATTTTAGTCTCCAGGACGAACACGTAGAGATTTCTGCACATCTGCAGCCTTCTCAGAAAAACTTTTCGGACAGTATCTTCCTGTGCTTCGATACTATTCTGGACACGGTCACACTGCTCTATCAGCTTTTTCAGTTCGGGAATCGAAAATGCCATAGCATCGTCGGATTGTGCGCAGGCTGCGTCAAAATCGGTCCGCCAGGCATCTTCGCCATAGGCCGTCTGCAGAGTAATGAACAGGCTTAAACAACCCGTCAGGATCAAGAGTTTCAATCGTCCCTTGGTATTCATGAATAACTTCACTCCTGGGTCTGCTTGGTATGGCAGCGCTGGCAATCTGTTTGCGGAAAGGCGACCTTGTCGTGACAGACACCGCAATACTTCCCTTCAAATAGTTCGACCATGGAGTACTTGGTCGTTCCCTTTTTGACCCCGATGAATATTTCCGGGTGGCAGAGTCCGCACCCGTTCCATACCGTATGCTTTTTATGGGAGAATATGATGTCGGGCATCCCCTCAACTTTCGTTTTAATGGCAAAATCCGAGGTTACTTTTAAATTCGTTTTTTTCGAAGAGACCCCTTCCAGATAGTCGACCGGCTTGATTAAACCCTTTTCCTCTGCAATTTCCCAGTTTATCCCGTTACCAAGGCGTTCATTCGGCATTTTTTTTGAAAACCGGTAAAACTCGTTTTCCTTGACGGCACTTCTTTCCAGCGTATGGCATTTTACGCATCTGTTATACTCTTCCCGGGTGTATTCCTTGGTACATGATTCAAATATCCTTTTTCCCCCATGTACCATCTTGCCATTATGGCAGGTGCCGCAGAAATAGCCTTTCATATTGTCTACGGCGCGAACCTTTGTAGATCCGACGGTCATGCCGAATCCGAGATCAACATGGCAGAGCCTGCACGTATAGTATTGCCGATGCACCCAATGGTCGAACACTACCGGCGGCATTCCCGCCTGCCGGGAGTAATTATTGATGGTAACGCTGCCAAACTCACAGGGAAGTGGCTTTTTTTTCTTCATGCCACCTTGTGCCCACGCAATTCCGGCTGCCGCCAGCAGAATCGGTACAACAAAAAACATTTTTATCATAATGTCTCCATTAAAAACTCTAATTGATAGAATAATACCATGAGATACATAAACCGCATCTTTAACTGAACAAATAATTAACGCGATACCTTGCGTCGTCCTCGTCTTGCGGATTCCGGATTGAGTAGCGGCTGTATAAAGTTGATGTCATCGTCAGGTTGTTATATGATTCGCAAAAACCTGAGCAGCCCGGAGATGAACGTGGCGAAAACTTTCTTTGCTCTCATATTAACCCTCGTTGTATCAGCTTCAGCTCCATCCCGCGTTTGCGCGGCTCCAGCACCCAGATCAAAAACCATTCCTGTCTCCGTAGGCGGCTTCTCTCTTACTCCGACCGTAGGCGGGTATTTCTTTGCCGGATCGGAACAGCGGGACGCAACTCGATCCTATGGCCTTAAATTTGGCTACGACAACATCGCGAAGTCAATGACTGACAGTCTGGGCATAGAAGGGACGCTGAACTATTTCACCACCACGTCGAAAACGGATGCGATCGACGCCACCGGGTATCTATTTCGCCTGGACGCCGTTTATCCCATTGTCCTCGGGGGGAAATGGCTGCCGTTCCTGGCGGTCGGTGCCGGTGGGATTGTTATTGACGCTGTTTCTCACGCCGATAAAAGTCCCCTGTTCAATTACGGCGCCGGCCTGAAATATTATCTGGAAGAGTACGTGGCAGTGAGAGTCGATGCGCGGCACCTCGTCGTCTATGATAATGTAAATACCCGCAATAATTTTGAAGTCGGTATCGGTATGAGTTACTACTTTGGCAAGGAAAGAAAGAAAAAGTCTGTGCCGACCCCGGCAGCCACAGTGGAAGAGAAGGAAGACGCCAAAAAAGAGAAGAAGACCAATGGA
>VFJM01000227.1 GCA_009886055.1 Geobacter sp.
CCGACCAGTTCGGTTACGTTGACCTGGTAGCCATGTGCCTCCAGCTGCAGACAGCGCAGAACATTGGTAACCAGGCTGCCGAATTCGCGCGTGTGCAGCGGGTGCCTCCATATCTCGGCAAGACTGCCCGCCGAAGACGCTGCTGCCTTGTTTTTTCGAAGAACAGCAGCTATTTCAGCCTGGCAGCAGGGGACCAGCACAATAAAACGGGCCTTTTTCTTCAGGGCAAAAAGGATGGCATCATCAGTGGCGGTATTGCAGGCGTGCAAGGCGGTAACGACATCTACCGCTGCCGGAAGCGCATCCGAATAGATCGACTCGGAAACGGACAGATTCAAAAAAGACATGCCGGAAAACTGAAGTCGCTCTGCAAGTGCCCGTGATTTTTCAACCAGTTCATCACGTGTTTCAATACCGAAAATATGCGAACTCTCCTCATGATATTTAAAAAACAGATCGTAGAGGATAAACCCGAGGTATGATTTTCCGGCACCGTGGTCGACCAGAGTAATTCCGGCATGATCCAGTAGAACCTCTTTCAGCAGTGGTTCGATGAACTGATACAGGTGGTTGACCTGTTTGAGTTTGCGTCTGCTGTCCTGATTCAGCTTGCCGTCACGGGTAAGGATGTGCAGCTCTTTCAGCAGCTCAATCGACTGCCCCGGCTTGATGTCGTGTTTTTCTGGCATGGCAATCACAATTCGTATTTATCCATTTTATAGCGGAGGGTACCGCGGGGAATCCTGAGCATGGCCGCGGTCTGCAGAACATTGCCCCGGCTCCTGTCCAGCGCCTGACGGATGATGTTCTTTTCAAAGTTCATCACGGCGTCATCCAATCCGGTATCTAGCGGCAGTTGTACCGATTGAGCCGGTTGCCCGGCGATTAATGAACCGTCAGCAGGAGTGACCCCGCGTATCTCCTGGGGAAGATGCTCCGGAAGGAGCGCCGGGCCATAATTCATAATACAGATACGCTCAATGACATTTCTCAGCTCGCGGATGTTGCCCGGCCAGCTGTACTCCTCCATCAGCAGGGTCGCCTCCGGCGACAGCGCTTTAAAGTTCCGTCCAAAAGAGCGGCTGAAAGTATCAAGGAAATAGGAGGCTATGATACTGATATCGTCTCTGCGCTCCCTGAGCGGCGGGATATGAATCGGGAACACATTGATGCGGTAATAGAGGTCTTCGCGAAAAGAACCGGTAGAAATTTTATCAAGCAGGTTGCGATTCGTCGCCGCTATAATTCTAACATCAATATTGATATCCTTGATCCCGCCGACTCGACGGATTATCCGCTCCTGCAGAACCCGGAGCAGCTTGGCCTGCATGGCCAGATCCATCTCGCCGATTTCATCAAGAAAAATCGTGCCGTGGTGTGCCTCCTCGAACAGCCCCGTTTTTCGAGCGGAGGCGCTCGTAAAGGAGCCTTTCTCGTGCCCGAACAGCTCGCTCTCCAGAAGAGCGGCAGGAATCGAAGCGCAGTTGATGGCGACAAAAGCGGCATCGTGGCGGTCGGAAAGGTCGTGGATAGCCCGGGCAATCAGCTCCTTGCCGGTGCCCGACTCGCCGGTAATCAGAACGGTTGAAGGGATGCGGGCGATTTCCCGGACCTGGTCGATCACCTCGCGAAAGGGCTTGCTCCTGCCGATCATCGGCGAGCGTCCCGGCAGGCAGCTGTCGGTACGTTTCAGGTTGCGTACTTCCCGCTTAAGGGTCTGGGTTTGAAGCGCAAGCTTGACAATTACCCTCAGGGCGTCAGCTTTAAAAGGCTTTTTCATGTAATGGAAAGCGCCCATCTTAAGAGCATCTACGGCGCTTTCGACAGATCCGAATCCGGTAATGATAATTACCAGCAGCTCGGGATCAAGATCTTTCAAAATTTTCAGGACGTCTATGCCATTTTCAGGGCCGAGGTTCAGATCCAGCAGGGTCAGGTCGATTTCACCGGCAGCAACCTGTTCGCTCGCTTCCTTTGTGTTGGAAGCCTGGCAGACCTGATACCCTTCTTCCGATAAAATTCGCGAAACGGTTTCCCGGATAAAGGCTTCATCATCAATGATAAGAATTTTTTCCATAGTGTCGGTATGCGCGCCTCTGTTAGTTGTCGAACATCAGTTTACGTTCAAAATCCATTGAATGAGTCAGGCGCTGGGCGTCCTGCAAGGTGATGAGATCCTGACGGTAGAGCTGCAGAAGATGCATATCGAGTGTCTGCATATGGTACTGGGATGCGCCATTTTCTATATGTTTTTCAATTTCATCCAGGCGACCTTCGCGAATACAGGCCTGTATGGTTGTCGTCGCCCGCATGATCTCGACCACCGGCAGTATGTTTTCACCGGATTTATCCTTGATCAGGCGGATTGAAATCGTGGCAACCAGAATATCGGCCAGACGTTGACGCATTATTTCCTGGGCATCAGGGGGGAAGTGCCCGATTATCCTGTTGATGGTGGAGACAGCCCCTTGAGTGTGCAGGGTAGAAAGCACCAGATGCCCGGTTTCAGCCGCTTTTATGCACGAATCGATGGTATCCCTGTCGCGCATTTCGCCGACCATTATGACATCGGGATCCATTCTGAGTGCAGCTTTCAGAGCCGAAGCGAAACTGTCGGTGTCGATACCTATTTCACGTTGAATGATACAACTCTGCTGTGATGAAAATAAAAATTCTATTGGATCTTCAATAGTTATGATGTTGTAGCTGAAGTTTTCATTAAGGTGTCTCAGCATGGAGGCGAGCGTGGTTGATTTGCCGTTGCCGGTTGGACCGGTCACCAGAATCAGGCCGTTGGGAACCTGGGCAACTTCTCCCAGCACCTGCGGCAGATTCAGGTCGTCGAACGTCCCGATGACCGGTGGAATCACCCGCATGACGATGCCGAAATGCCCTTTCTGGCGGAAGATGCTGACTCTGAAACGCCCTCCGGTCGGCAGAGAGTAGGAGGCATCACACTCTTTGAGATCGTTGTTCACCTGGCGGCCATTGTGAGCCAGAACGGTTTCAGCGATAAACTGTGTGTCGGCCGTGGTCAGATTGGGCATCCTGGCGCGAACCAATTGACCCCGTCCCCGGAAAAAAGGGGGGTTGTCGACCTCGAAGTGGAGGTCAGAAACTTTTTTCTGAAATGCTATCTCCAGAATCTGATGCAGAATATTGACGTCCATCATACCCCCACTGTAATTATTATTGCTTTTCAATACTCTTGCGATACAGGGCGTTGTCAAGTATCGACCCGGCGTGTTGCGCAAGTGCCTCAAGCAGATTGATTTGAGGCGGAGTAACCGGTTTGGCGCCAAAATCCGCATAGGTTACGGCGATGACCTTGCCGCGACTGATCAGCGGAACGGCTATGACTTTCGGACTGCGCGGTGCTCCGATCTCTTTGTAGAGCAGGTCTGTCAGCACCGTGTCGCTCCGCTGGCCGTAATACAGACAACCTTTTTCAACGACCTCCTGAAAAACCGAATGGCGCTCAAGCGGAATCCGGAAGAGGAGCGGTGCTGTCGGTCCATTCGATTTAGCCGTGATAACGCCGATCGATTTTTCTGCGATCATTTCAGACTTTGCAACGACAAAAGTCAGGGCCCGCTCGAACTGTAACGATGCAAACCGGAGCATGAGCAGCGCAATTTCCGGTGGTTCGGATAGCGACTTCAGCTGGTTGAGGGTTACAATGAACTGGTGACCCACTTCAGCGTGCTGCACGGGTAGTATCGTTTTCAGGAATGGACCCATTCCGGATAGAAACGCCATCATCTGCGGCACATATGAATCCTCATGACAGCGCTGGCAGGGGCGGGGAATGATCGATCGTGTCCCTGCTCCCAGAGCATCCAAGCTGATGGCACGCCAGGTATGGCAGCAGGCGGTAATCAGGGTTGAAATCTGCGGATATGCAGAAACCTTCTGGCGCAGAAGTGCCAGAGACTGCACTCCATCGCTCTCGTGGGGAATGTCAATAACCAGAATCGGGTGGAGATCTCTCGCAAGAGACTGTTCGATGACGATGTCCAGCCCGGTCTCTTCGTCTGAAGCAAAAAGAAACAGATTCTCGTGCTTGCAGACCGTGGTAATTGCATGGGAGAGCAGTTCATTTTGAGTCAACAGGATAATTGCCGTAACCGGGGGTGCTGAATCCGAAGTTCCCGTAGTGGACATGCTGGTCAGAAAAGAGACCAGCTGTTCCTGCTGATCAATAGTCATTTCCGGAAGCGCACCTGTAACCGCCTGTCGGTGCTCTTCGACCGGATCATGGTCTTTCAGGCCAATGAAAACATCCGGGATTTTCCGGGTAATCGTGTCGAGCGCATCAAGGCCAAGCAGGTCGGCTGTTATTTCCAGTGCGCCGGAGTCGGAAGCGGGAGCCGTTGTGTCGCAGCTGTTCTCCGTGCTGAAGAAGATATTGCTCAGGGTTCCGTCACGCAGCTTCTCGTCATAAATACGCAGTGAATCCATCAGAACCCCTTGCGCATTCAGCAAAATCTCCTGATTAAGCTTTTCCGGAAAATAGCGATATTCATCTGACACATATTCTTTTGAAACATCGAGAGAAAAGGTGCCGCTTGACCAGGTCAAGACCTCTACAATTGTCATTTCGATCAGCGTTTCAAGTCCCTTGAAGGCGGTTTCCTTGTCGATCGTCCCCTGCTCAATCAAGGTAGCAATCAGCGGCTTCCTGACCCTGCCGGCCTCTTTTTGTTCTGCCAGAGCCTGATTGAGTGCCTCCTTGGTAATAGCATTCATATCGACGAGCACATTGCCGATGCGGACACTGTTGTCCAGATGATTCGCACTGACAAAAAAACCATCATGAAAAACAAGCTGGCTCTCCCCCTTGGGGCATTTCAGATATAAGATGCCGGTTTTATTGGTCATGTGTAGAAGCTGTATGACATCTACCAGCGGAAAATGTTCAAGGTTACCGTTGAATGACATGCGGAACCCTCCTTTAGTATTCGTAAGCAGCCGGCACTATACCGTAAAATATTTTATTTTTGTGCAGATTGTTACCAGTCTCGAGAGTATTGGTGACATACCACAAATGTTTTGCTACAAAAGGGGGCGCATGAACATGGAATCACCCTGCCAGGAGCTTTTGGAATATGAAGATATTCTGCCCTAAATGCAACGCCAGTGGAACTATCCCTGATCATGAGATTCCCGAATCCGGCCGTTTTGTCAGTTGTCCACGCTGTCACGAAGGATTTACCGTTGCCAGGCCCCGGTCCGTAAAAGATGTCTATCTCGTTGATACCTGTCCTTCCTGCAGTTTCAGTACGTTTGGCGACGAAACGTTTAGTGCCTGCCCCAAATGCGGGGTTGTGGTCAAGACGTTTATTGAGAGGCAACGGGAAGAGCAGCTATTGAAGCATAACCGGGATCTGCTGGGAGAGAAGCTTAAGGCTGTCGAAACAGCTCCGCCTCCGCCAGAGGTTACCGCCGCTCCCGTCGCATATTTTATTGATAACCTCCATCCTGTAAATTTAATAGGTTGGGGCGTAGCTGCTGCTGCGATAATAATTCTTTTCTTTGGATTGCGGGGAGTTATCGGGAATGACAGTGACAAAATTCAGGTCCTGTTGACGGAGGAGAGAGGTGAACAGGTCTCAGGACTCTACGTTTTTCTGCATTATGCCCTGCTGCACTGGGCCAGACTGATATACGGGCTGATCGCGCTGGCGGTTTCGATACTGTTCATGAAGCGGTTTAAAATCGCGCTGCAGGCGTTAAGCGGCCTGTTATGGGCGACCATTGCTCTTGTACCGCTGTCATATGTCATCAGTTTCATCTACTGGGTGCTGGCTCCGATTCCTCACACAATCAGCGGCTATCTGATCGAATTTTTTAATATCCTCTTCATGAGCGCCCTGGTGGGTGTGCCGCTATATCTGCTGGAACGTTATCTTCACGAGCGAAAAATAACATCCGTCGTCAAACTCTGAAATGGTTGTTTCTACGCTAGTGCCGCTTCTTCCCTGGTTTGCCGTTGCGTGTCTGATTGCCGGATCGGTATGGCGCGCGGGCCTGGCAGCCGCTCTTGTTGCCCAGTTGTTCTATCTGCTCAGCCGCGCCCTTCTGCTTGGTCGTCTGCCGCTGCTCGGCCCTCACGATACACTGCTCTTCTTCGGCATGTCTGTGGCGCTTATGGGGCTGCTTGCCTCATATTCACCGGTTGTGCGCGGCACGCGCCGGTTTACGGTCGCAGTCGGTATTTCGGCGGGCGTTCTCACCGCCGTCGCGCTCCTGTTCAAACCGCTCAATATGCCGCTGCCGCAGATACTTGACACGCTCTGGTTCGAACTGCACGTTGTCGTGGCGTTTTTCGCCTATGCCCTTTTTGCCGTTGGGGGGGTGGCGAGTGCTGCCTATCTCCGTACCGGCATCCGTGCATACCTCGATCTGTTTTACAAAACTGCGCTGATGGGATGGACATTTTTTTCAGTCTCAATGATATCGGGTGGAATCTGGGGGTATTATGCCTGGGGAACGTACTGGCTCTGGACACCGAAAGAATTATGGACCTCTATTCTCTGGCTGTTTTATGCCCTGGTGCTGCACGTCAGGCTGAAGGGAGCCCGCTGGGACTCCGTTTTCGCCTGGTTGGGGATAGCGGGTATGTTCGTTATGATGTTTACCTATCTGGGTGTCAGTCTGTTGATGAAGAGCTCGCACAGCTTTTGAAGTCGGCAGTTTTCAGTCCCTGAACCGTTTCAGCAAATCGCCGTACTCATCGATCCTGCGATCACGCAGGAAGGGCCAGATGCGGCGTACCCGTTCGCTCCGTGAGCAATCTATCTCCACCTCGATAATTTCTTCGTTCTCGCGTGAGGCTTCCGCCAGAATCTCTCCTTGTGGCCCGGCCGCAAAACTGCCACCCCAGAACTGAATACCGATGTCCTGCTGCTGCGGTGAGCGTTCAAAGCCGACCCGGTTGACGGCCAGGACCGGCAGGCCGTTAGCCACTGCGTGTCCGCGCTGTACCGTTACCCAGGCATCATATTGACGCTGCTGCTCCTCCACCGAATCATCCCGGTCCCAGCCGATGGAGGTCGGGTAGATCAACAGGTCTGCTCCCGCCAGAGCCATAAGCCGGGCGGCTTCGGGATACCATTGATCCCAGCAGACCAGCACACCGAGAGTCCCGACAGAGGTTTTGACCGGGTTGAAGCCGATGTCGCCGGGGGTGAAATAGAACTTTTCGTAAAAGCCGGGGTCGTCAGGGATGTGCATCTTGCGGTAGATCCCGGCAATTGAGCCGTCTTTTTCAAATACGACCGCCGTATTATGGTACAGCCCGGCCGCACGGCGCTCAAACAGAGACGCAACAAGTACCACACCCAGTTCTCCGGCCAGCTTTCCCAGTGTTTCGGTGGAAGGTCCAGGGATCGTTTCGGCCAGATCAAACAGGTCAGGGGATTCAACCTGACAGAAGTAGGTGGAAGTATGCAATTCCTGCAGCACGACAAGCAGTGCTCCGGAGGCCGCAGCCTTCCGGACCATCAGAGCTGTTTTTGCTAG
>VFJM01000165.1 GCA_009886055.1 Geobacter sp.
AGCCCTGGCGGAGTTATGGGGGGGTATTCCACTTCCAAGGGTCGCAACAACAAAAGCTGGTAAATCTTGATTAGCTGATTCGGTACTAAATCCTTGGCAGTGGCCTGTTCGCGGGCCACTGCTTTGCTTTATGTGCGTTATAATAAATATCGTTGAGAGGCGTTTAAAGCGCGCCACTATTATGTGACTGCCAATGCGAGCGCGAAAAGTCTGTACGGACATTAACATAACCGCCTGTTGGTAGTGTTTGAAGGGTCAGGGAGTGTGGATTGCGGCCAAGATAGCCGGAAACGGTACGATTTTAAACGGAATTAACATCGCTCCTAAAGAGACACATACATAAACAATGGAGGTACATCATGAAACGAACAATACTACTTTCGTTGCTGGTCCTGTGCAGCGCGGCAGTGGCTGATGCCGAGACCTACAACTGGACCGACGACCAGGGAGTGGTCAATTTCACCGACGATCCCGCCCAGATCCCCGCCAAGTACCGCAGCAAAGCACTGAAGAAGGTGAAGGACATCACCGTCCCCAGCACCACCAGGCAGCAGGAGGAAAAAGTACTCAAGGACGAACTCACTACGCCCCGGAGCGTGACGACACCAGATAGCGGACCATCCCCAGCACCACAGGATATGCAGCAACCGACACCAGCGCCAGTACCGGCACCGCTGGGAGATCAACCTGTACCGGCACCACTGGGTGACAAGCCGATGCCGGCACCGCTAGGTGATCAATCAATACCGGTGCCGCTGGGTGATCCGCCTGCACCGGCACAATAAGGCCGCGACATAAACTATATTTCTGACTGACTAAACGCACGGACAAAATCAAGGAGGAAACTACATGGCTTACACGGCGAAAGAGTATGAAAGGCTTATCGGCATGGCGGGATTCAGCGAGGCGCTGCTGAAAAACCACTTTTCCCTCTACCAGGGATATGTGACCAACACCAACAAACTGCTCGATACCCTTGCACAGATGCTGAAAGAAGAAAAGGCCGCCAATCCGGAATTTGCGGAACTGAAACGGCGGCTCGGCTGGGAATTCAACGGCATGCGGCTCCACGAATACTATTTTGAAGCGCTGGGGGGAGACGGAAACGTCGATCTCAACAGCCGGCTTGCTCGGAAGAAGATTGAGGATTTTGGCAGCATCGAGGCATGGCAAAAGGATTTCATGGCAACGGGAGCCATGCGCGGGATCGGCTGGGCCGTTCTGTACCAGGACAATGTCAGCGGCAGACTCTTTAACTTCTGGATCAATGAGCATGATCAGGGGCATCCGGCGGGCTGCATGCCGATACTGGTCATGGACGTCTTTGAACATGCATTCATGCTCGATTACGGCCTGAAACGGGCCGATTATATTGGGGCGTTTTTCAAGAACATTGACTGGAAAGCGGTCGAGGCCCGGCTTACATAGAGTCGGCTTAGTCGCTGATGACGTCGCTGTTTCGCCAATACAGAAAAAGGAGACACCCATGAAACAACCTGTGGAAAAACGTTCGATGAGATTGTTACTGTTTCTTGCTGTCGCGTTTATGGTGCCTTCGGCGACAATCTCTGCTCAAGACACCGGAAAGAAACCGTCAAGCTACGCTCCTGTTGATATCAAGGAGGACTTTGCAGCGACGATGGCTCGAATGAAGGCTGAAAAGGCAGGGATCATGAAGCGCCAGATGGACCTGCTCAGCGAGCGATACGATCTGAGCAACCGTCTTGCTCGGGGGGTAGCCATGTCCCGTGGAAAAGCCGTGCAGGATGGCGTCAGAATCAAGCTTGTCAAAGGGATGACCTGGGAGAAGCTGGCAGCCATGAGCCCGGAAGAGATTCGGGAAAAAGCTCTGCTCCCGTCAGGTTTCTTCCCTCTCCCTTTCCCGAATCATCCGGAAGGGGGCATGCTTTTCCCTAAATTCCAGATTGATGAAATCAATAAGCAGGAGGGCCGCGATCTCACCCGGTTCGACCTTGATTATGATCTGCCGGACCATTTTCTGCCCGAGTTTCCCGCCCCGATCTACCTGACGACGCGGAGTGATCTCGGCGACGTCTCACAGGGCAAACTTGTGACGATCATGAACTACTTTGAACTGTTTAACGGGATACTGAATCCCAAACAACTCGAGGGTCTGCGCCTGCTGGTAACTCCATTCCCGCAGCAGCAGTTCAACCAGACCGAGGATCGGCGCACTGAAAAACCGAGCCGCGGCGTTGTCTGTTTCGACTGCCATGCCAATGGCCATACGAATGCATCCACGCATCTGGTAGGAGATATACGACCCCAGGAATTCCGGCACCGCCTGGACACCCCGACCCTGCGTGGCGTGAATATCCAGCGGCTGTTCGGCTCGCAGCGCGCGTTGAAGAGCGTCGAGGACTTCACCGAGTTTGAACAGCGTGCCGCCTACTTCGATGGTGACCATGTTATCGCAGCTAAAAAGGGTATCAACATACTTGATCGTGGCCACCAGGTGCACTCCATGGCAGAGTTTCAGGCAATCCTGGATTTTCCACCGGCGCCAAAACTTGGCATTAACGGCAAGCTGGATGTGAAAAAAGCGAGTGAGTCCGAGATGAGGGGGCAACAACTGTTTTTCGGCAAGGGAAATTGCGGCAGCTGCCACCCGGCGCCCTACTACACCGACAATCTCATGCATAATATGAAAACGGAGCGGTTTTACACGCCCCGTATGATCAACGGCCGAATGGCTTCGGCGGACGGCCCCATCAAGACCTTCCCGCTGCGCGGGATAAAGGATTCACCGCCGTACCTGCACGATGACAGACTGCTTACCTTGGAAGATACGGTGGAGTTCTTCAACCTGATCCTTCAAACCAGGCTGAACGAGCAGGAAAAGAAGGACCTTGTGGCGTTTTTGAGGGCCCTTTAGCGCTGGTTCTACAGTAAACACTGCCCGCTGGTGCGGCAATGCAGTGGCCGGCAGTGGAAAAAACAATCAGAGAAAAGGAGAAAATTATGCGCAACTCGGAAGAAGGGAAGATAGGGTGGATTTTGCTTTGGCTTTTGGGAATTCCGATCCCTGTATTGCTGGTGTTTTTCTTCCTGCGCGGCTGCACGTGAGTCGGGCCTAAACGGTTAACCAGAAAGGACATGTATGCTTATTAAATTTTCTACTGATAAAACCGTCAGTGAGGCTGCAGCGGCTTTGCAAACGGCCGTTGAGGCCAATCACTTTGGCGTCATGCAGCTGCACAACCTCCAAGAGACCATGGCTAAAAAGGGCGTGGAATTTGGGCGTGAATGCCTGATTGTTGAAGTGTGTCAGCCGCAGCAAGCCAAAAAGGTGCTTGACCAGAACATGAACATCTCCACCGCACTGCCCTGCCGGATTTCCATTTACGAGGAAAACGGAAAAACCATTCTGGCTACTCTGAAGCCGACCACGCTTCTGGCGTTGTTCAACGCGCCGCAACTGGAACAGGTTGCCCAGGAAGTTGAGGACACGATTGTTAACATCATGAAGGAAGCAGCGCCAGGTTCGCTGGCCAGTCTTTGAACCATAAAAAGACGGAGATCACGATGAAAAATCGCCTTGTGATTCTGTTGGTAGTGTCACTGTTCAGCTGTTCCTGTTCCAATTCGGTCATGGACAAAAAAATGATGAGAGGATCACTATGCCGGCTTTGAGCGGGAAATCGATGGACATAACCAGATTTGAGAACGTTCCTGCTGGGCTATGGTGATTCTCAATGTTGACCTTAAGAAAGTCGACTAAACATAAGAGCTGCATCTTCGGATGCGGCTCTTTCCAGATGACCGCTCAGGAGGTCTCCACGATCCTGCGTTACAACTATTCGGGAGTCATTTTTCTCCTGAACAACTGGGCCTACACCATCGAGGTGATGATCCACGATGGTCCTTACAGCGTCCTTCAGAACTGGGACTATGCCGCCATGGCGGAAGCCCTGAAGGGCCAGTCAGCACTCTTCAGCCAAACCGTACGCACCGAAAAAGAATTGGTGGCGGCCCTGAAAAAGTCTAAAATGTTCAAGGGTTTAACCTTCATCGAGGTGATTCTGGATCGTACTGATTGTAACAAGGCGCTTCTGGGGTGGGGTACGGCCGTGGCCGATTATAATTCGGGCACGGGCAAAGCAGGTTAAGCATGAACAAGCAAGCGACGAAGTACCGTTAGAAAAATAACAACACACGTTTTAAAAGGAGGATTTATGCAAGCACGATTCAGGATGTTGTTGGTAGCGGCCACACTCTCATTATACGGAGTGGCGCAAGCGGATATTACCGTTCCAATGAGTACTGTCAACGAGCAAGGAAGCGGAAAATCAGTTGGGTGGGTCGTCATCAGCGAAACATCTTATGGTGTTGTGTTCAGCCCCGCTTTGACCGGATTATCGCAGGGCGTACATGGTTTTCATGTGCATGAAAACCCGAGTTGCGGACCCAAGGAAAAGGACGGCAGGATGGTGCCGGGATTGGCTGCTGGAGGGCATTACGATCCGTCGGCAAGCAAGCGCCACGGTTCGCCGTGGGGAAATGGGCATCTCGGTGATTTGCCCGCGCTGTTCGTCGATGCCACGGGTAATGCAAATAATCCAGTATTGGCGCCCCGGCTGAAAATTGCAGATCTGAAAGGGCGCTCTTTGATGATTCATGCCGGAGGCGACAATCATGCAGATCATCCCGCTCCACTTGGTGGAGGCGGTGCCCGCCTGATCTGTGGTGTTATTCCATGATTTTCCAACAAATCATCCGGTATTGGGAAAAGTGAATGACGGTGCGGCCGACGCTGACACCTAGATCTTCTGGCCATGAATGAGAGGCGTTGACGAGGCGACTGGAGTAGGTCCTGCTGGGCGTCGTGATTAACAAGGTGTCCAAGAATTAATTCAACTGGATGATAGGAGGTTGCCATGAAAAAGATGTACGCAGATGTTTTAATAATAGCTTTTGTTATTTGCTTTGGCTCAGGGGAATTTCTATGGGCACAGGATAAGACGTTGAATGTGTACGGTCCCGGCGGACCTTTGGGGCCCGTGAAGGAATGTGCAGAGATATTTTCCAAGGCACAGGGAGCCGAAGTAAAGGTTGTCGCAGGCCCCACCTCTCAATGGATCGACCAGGCAAAACAGAACGCGGATACTATCTTTGGAGGCGCAGAGTACATGCTGACAGAATTCATCCAGAAGTATCCCGGTCTTGTTGACGAAAAAACACGTACGAGTCTCTATATAAGGGCAACAGGTATTCTGGTAAGAAAAGGGAATCCAAAAAAGATCAAATCACTCTCCGACTTGACCAGGAAAGGTATTAAAATTATTGATGTAAATGGAGCAGGTCAAGTTGGTCTATGGGAAGATATGGCAGGGGTAAAAGGACTGATTCCTGGAATTCAAAAAAACATCGCCCTGTCTGTCACGACCAGTGCAGATGCTATAGAAAAGTGGAAATCCATGCCGGAACTGGATGCGTGGATTACATATGAATCTTGGCATTATCGCCTTAAAGAACAAACGGATCTGGTAAGAGTGCCAAAGGAAGGAAAGCTTTACAGGGGAACACCGATTGCGGCTACAACGATTTCAAAAAATAAAGAACTGGCGAATCAGTTTATTGACTTTCTGAAAACAGAACAATGCCATGAAGTCTTTCGGAAATGGGGATGGAAATAGTGCTCGATCAAACATGACGTCTCCATCGCACTGCCAGGGCCGGATTGCGCACTCAACCTGATTGGAGCGAGTAATGATAAAGACTGACTGTTATCAAAACACCGATCACCGGATACTCATAAAACTCATGAAACCGGTGGCGACGTTGTTTGGCTGCCTGGCGCTGTTTGTGCCGGTGACGATGTTGTCGGCAGCGACGGTGGAATACGACCTCACCATTGCCCGACAGGAGATGAATTTCACCGGGCAGCCAGTGAAGGCGCTCACCATCAATGGCCAGCTGCCGGGGCCGACCCTGCGTTTCACCGAGGGCGACCACGCCATAATTCGCGTTCACAACCGGATGGACGAGGAGACATCGATTCACTGGCATGGCATCCTGCTGCCCAATGCCATGGACGGTGTTCCCTTCGTCACCTTTCCCCCGATCGCGGCCGGTCAGACCTTCACCTACGAGTTCGATCTGCGGCAATCCGGCACCTACTGGTATCACAGCCATACCATGCTACAGGAACAACGTGGTCTGTATGGGGCGCTGGTCATCGCGCCGAAGGACAAGGGCACGTTTGACGGGCTCCTCGATCATGTCGTGGTATTGTCCGATTGGACCGACGAGGATGAGAGCTCGGTACTGCAAACCCTCAAACGCGGCAGTGAATGGTATTCGATTCGAAAGGGCAGCGGTCAAAGCGTGTTGGGGGCGGCGCGGCTGGGGATGATGGGTGCGTATTTTTCCAGGGAACTCCAGCGCATGCCACCAATGGACCTTGCCGATGTGTACTATGATCGTTTTCTCATCAACGGGATGTCGCAACAGACCCTCGCCGCCAAACCGGGCGAAAAGGTCCGGCTTCGGATTATCGATGGTTCGGCCACCACTTTCTTCTATCTGCAGTTTGCCGGCGGGCCGCTTCAGGTCATCGCGGCGGACGGGCTGCCGGTGCAACCCTTTGACGAACAGAGGATGCTGATCGGTGTAGCCGAGACCTATGACGTTATCATCACGATGCCGGCAGACGGCAGCTACGAGTTTCGCGCCACGGCCCATGATGGATCGGGTCAGGCTTCGTTGTGGATTGGCAACGGACCGCGGCACGTTGCGCCGGATATACCGCACCCCAATCTCTACGCCACCATGGGCGATCTCTCGCTCAAACGCGTCTTGGCGTTAACCCCGGGCGGCTCGATGGGCATGCCTGGAAACGAAGTGCGCGCCGGCAAATTCGACCAACCGGGGATGAACGGCATAGACGACATGAAGGGGATGGATCACGGCGCCATGAAACAGGACGTCGGCAAAATAAACCATGCCGCCATGGCTACGGGGCCCGCAATGGGCCATGCCGGCCACAACATGGTCGATATGGCACAGGAAAAAATGCCGACGGACACGGCCACCGCTGACCACGATAAACCAGCAGCTCCCAGGAGCACCTGGTTCG
>VFJM01000202.1 GCA_009886055.1 Geobacter sp.
CCCAGTAGGTCCAGCGCTCGAAGGCCGGCTTCGACCCCTTGAAGAAGAACCATCTGACCATGAAGAACACATCCTTGATATCGCGCAGGTTGAAGCAGAGTGAATCCGGTCCGAACAGGCGCTGTATCGGGTTACCTTTGATATCCTTCCTGATGAAGAGGAAATGGATGCTCATTGCAATTACAGCCCCGAAATAAACGAAAGTGATTACGGCGCCGACTCGATGCAGCAGCGCAGCATTTGCAGATCCACCGTAGAATTGCATCATGAAGTTTGCCCACTGCTGTCCGCTGAATTTGAGCGGCAGACCGGTCATCGAAAGCAGCAGGAAGCTGGTAATGACCAGAATATGCAGGAAGATGTGCAGGCGGTTGAAGCGGCGATACTGCTTGTGTCCATCGGGAATTGGAACATAATGATGGGTACCTGCGGCCAGTTTGGCAGCCGTCTCCCGGTTTTCAACGAAGCCGCGGAACATCCAGAGCAGGGTGTGAACCCAGAAGACGGCAAAAACTGAAAGCAGCAGTCCGGTCATGGCGATAAAAGTGTAGTACAGGATCGGATATTTTTGACGGTTTGTCATCTCACCATGGGAATAGAACTTGGCAAAGAGCGGTGTTGCCCTCGGATGGCACGTAGCACATTGCTTAACCATATTTGCAGGGTTTATGCTGGATTGCGGATCAGATTTCGGCAATACCGAGTGTGCGGTATGGCAATCGGCACAACCGGCAACTTTTTCAGGGAAGCCGAGACGGTAATTCTTGCCGTGGTAGCTCTCCATGTATGATTTTACCGCTACATTGGTTACCTTGTTCCTGGCCATCATTTTCTGGTCGCTGTGGCACTTCAGGCAGACCTTGGTGACGAATTCGCGGTGCTGCGATTCCGGCCCCAGCTTCTTGATATCGTGGAGGTTGTGGCAGTCGTGGCAGGCGGCGGAATCCGCCTTGCCGGCTGCTACCGCCTTGCCGTGGACCGAATTCCGGTAGACCGCTTCCTTGTCGTGGCACTGGATGCATTTGGCGA
>VFJM01000433.1 GCA_009886055.1 Geobacter sp.
CCAGCGGTTTTGTCTCCAGAAGCAACGGCCGCTGCGGCGACTTCTGTCCTGGCAGCAGAGCGCACACTTTCGACCGCAACAGAATCGGCCGGCACATTCCGATACACAGTTTCTTCCCGTATTCCATCCTTACGTCCATCTTCCAGAAACGGGGTTTTTGGGTCGCCAGATGCTGGGAGCGTCAACGTTGAAACGACCGTCGACCCGGTTTGAACCGCGGTTTGCGTAGACTGGAGGTTAACTGAGGTTGACATGCTCCCGACACTGCCGGCAGCGGAGCCTCCACCAGTAACAGCAGTGCTGCTACCGGCACTGTTTCTAACCGAGCCATCGTCGCTTTTATTATCAGTCGGGGGCTGCGGGGATCCTGATGTGGACAGGACCGCAAGTTGCGCACCGCTGGCAGCATACACACTGGACGATAATTTCGGAGTGGACCCTTTCCCGGCAAACGTGACTGATGCCAGTTCACCGGTACCTTTAATAGCACCCGCAGTAATAAAGACAATCTTGACTATTCCCGGAATAGAAACATTTGCTTCCATCATGGCACCTGCGGTCAGAGCTCCAGACTTAACTTGAGGAGTTTTGAGCGCGACCGCATCATACGTAATCAACAGGTCTATTCCTGCAGATTCCTGCAAATCAGTGGCGGTAATTGAATAGGTTGCTACACCGGTTGGAGCGATATTGATGATCGTTGCCGCCTCCCCATAATCGGAGGCGGCAACCAGGACGGTCAATAGCAGCAGTGTCAGGGTTAAGCGCAGCATACACATAGCGTGATTTCTTGAAATCATCAGTTACTTTTCACTGCCCATCGACTTAATCAACTCCCACCCTTTGAGCAGATCGAGAGCCCTGAGCACCTGGTAATCGTTTTTCAGATTGTCTTCCAGTTTTGACGGTACTTTCTCAGCTTTCTCAGCTTTCTCAGCTTTATCGTCTTTCTTGTCGCTCTTACTCTCATCTTTTTTCGTTTCACCGGATTTTGACTTGTCTTCACTTTCAAAATGGTTCTCAAGATCTTTTTCGCGCAGATGCAAGGCATCTTTTTTGGCTGTCGTTTTAGGTAGTTCAACCGCTTCGACAGTTATATCAGGCGTTATGCCCTTTGCCTGAATTGAACGCCCCTTGGGAGTGTAGTAGCGGGCGGTTGTCAAACGGAGCCCGGAATCATCCGAAAGCGGAATAATGGTCTGTACCGACCCCTTGCCAAAACTCTGGGTTCCCATAATAATGGCTCGTTTATGATCCTGCAGGGCTCCGGCAACAATCTCCGATGCGCTGGCGCTGCCACCATTTATTAAGACGACGATCGGATAATTGGCCTCTTTGCTACTTTTTTTGGCGGTAAACTGCATTTTAGAGTCTTTTTCACGCCCTTCGGTATAGACGATCATCTGCCCTTCAGGAACAAAATGATCGGCGACCTTGACCGCCTGATCAAGCAACCCCCCCGGATCGTTACGCATGTCAAGTAGCAGTCCCTTAAGTTCACCCTTGTATTCTTCCTTCATGGTCTTAAGTGCCTTCGACAGGTCATCATCAGTTTTTTCCTGGAACTGGGCAATGCGCACATAGCCATAGCCGCCGTCCATCAGATTGAACCGGACGCTCCTGACCTGAATAATATCACGGACAACCGGGAACTCCTTCGGTTTCTCGAATCCCTCACGCATAATAGTCAGGGTTACCTTGGACCCTTTTTGGCCCCTCATACGCTTGACGGCATCATTGATATTCAGATCTTTGGTGAATTTATCATCGATTTTGAGAATCATGTCGCCAGCCTTGATCCCTGCTTTGAATGCCGGGGTATCCTCGATTGGCGAAATAACGGTCAGGACACCATCCTTGACGGAAATTTCAATTCCCAGCCCGCCAAAAGCCCCTTTGGTATCAATTTTCATCTCTTTATAGGTATCGGGAGTCATAAACGAGCTGTGCGGGTCGAGCGACGAGAGCATCCCGTTGATTGCGCCGTAGACCAGTTTTTTAGTGTCAACATCTTCAACATAGCTCTTCTTGATAATCGCCATGACATCCGTGAAGAGCTCGATCGATTCATAATCGCTCCCCTTCCCCTCTGCCGAACTGTGACGTTGGGAGCTGATGATGAAGATAGACAAAAAAGCCACAATAACTGCAAATCCAGCGATCATCCTTGTTTTTTTACTGCCGGGTACACTCATTTGTTTCCTCCAGATTTATTAGATACGTCCCTACTATTATCAGCGAACCCATCCAGCCGGATCGACAGGTTTGCCCTGATGCCGGATTTCGAAATACAGAATACTCCCCTTGCTTGAATCGACATCACCCACCGTACCGATTGTTTCATGCCGTGCCACATCGACGCCGACTTTTTTGGTCAGCCGAGACGCATGGGCATACAGGGAAAAATATCCACCGCCATGATCAACTACCATCATATTACCAAAACCTTTGAAATAATCGGAAAAAATAACGGTACCTTCATAAATTGCCTTGATGTCGGTTCCGGATGGTGCAGAAATCGATAACCCCTTACTGTAGGTAAACGAATTGAAATCGGGATGCTTATGTTTGCCATACGATTCAAGAATTTCACCCCGAACAGGAAGTGACATGCGTCCTTTTTGCGAACCGAAACCGCGATCCGGCACCGGCGGCAATTCTGCAAGCGGCTTCAGTTTTGTTCCCGGCTTTGCATGACGGGATGGGAGTTTGCGACGGCTTAAAGCATCCAGCCGGGTAATCATGGCCTGCAACCGGGACGCATTGGCCTGCAGCTCCTTCAGGGATGTTTCATAGCTCTTTCGATCCTGGCGCACCTTGCCAAGATAGGCAGCTTTCTTGCTTTTTTCCTCTTCGATTTCACGTTTTTTTTGTTCAATACCGGTCATGATGCGTTCTTTTTTTACCGCATCGCGCTCCAGGTCCGCCTTGAGTTTCTTAAGCTGATCAATCTTTTGATTATATTCAACAAAAATTCGTTTGTCATTTTCAAGGACAGATCTCATATAGCGAATGTTTTCGGCAAGTTGTGGAAACGACTCTGCCGAAAAGAACATTCGTAAGGCACCAAGTTCACCCGCTTTATATAACGACGACACGCGTCGTTCGATTTCCATGCGTTTTCGATTTGCTTCTTCGGTCACCTTTTGAATCTCGCGCCCGGTGCGGTCAAGACTCGACTCTACGCCGCGAAGATCACGGTCAAGTCGAGCAAGATCAGACTCCTTCTGTTCAAGATTCCGCAAAATTTCCTGAAGTTCGGTGGAGATAACAGCTTCGACCTTGCGGGTCTTGGTAATGAGCTGCTTTTGAGCCTTGATTTCCCGTTTGACACCGCTCAGCTCATCTTTGGGGTTTTGTGCCACCGCCACGGCGGCGGTCGCCATCAGCAGAGCCAGTATACCTACCAAGCGCTTCATCAATCAGACGTTGATAAAGCGTTTCAGCGAAGTAAGGCTCCCTATGAAACCGAGCAGAGCGCCAGCCAGCAGCAATCCGGCGATGTACTCTGGCGGGAGGAAACTTAGTCCGGAAGTGGCGGGATTAAAGGTAAGAAAACTACCGGCATTATGCAAAAACCCTTCATACAAACCAAACAGCAGAACAACGGAGAAAACGGAACCGGCCATCCCTTGTATTAATCCTTCCAGAAGAAACGGGGCCTTGATGAAAAAACGTGTTGCACCGACAAGGGCCATTACCTCAAGCTCGTCTCGACGGGAGTAAATGGTGAGTTTGATTGTATTTGACACGATAAAGATCACGGCTATCACCAGGAATCCGCCCAACAGGGTGCCAAGCAGGCGCATAAAGTTCAATAACGAGTTAAAGCGGCGTACCCATTCTTCACCATACTGAACCTCCGTAATGCCGGGAATCAGTTTCAACGCAGCGACAAAATTTTCGACAGAGGCCGTATCACGATGTGAACGCTTCAGAGCTATCTCGAACGAGGTGGGAAGCACCTCCGGGCGCACCCCCTCCAGGAGGGTTTCCTGACCCCGCAAGCGGCTTTTAAAGCGCTTTAAAGCTTCTTCGCGCGTAACATAACTGACGCGGGATACTCCGGACAATGCAGATATTTTCCCACTAAACCCACTCTGATCCTGGCTTGTCAGCTCCTTGTCAAAATAGACGGTTACCTGTACCCGCTCACTCCAGCTTTCAGCAGCGCTTTCAAGATTCACAAAGATAAGCAGAAACAGTGAAACGATCAGCAGCGCAAGAGTGATCGTCCCAATTGTCACGACATTGACAAACACATTTTGTCGGATATTGGTCAACGCCCGAGAAAGGAAGAACCCTGCCCTGCCGCCAAAACCATCACCTGCAAGCGTCTGCCGCTTAAAGGGTTTGATCGTCGCTGGCTGTTTCTTTTTCCATTTGTTCAACGATTTCCCCTTTGATCAACGTAACGAGGCGCATATGACTCTGTTCAATCAGACGACGGTCATGAGTCGCGACTACTACCGTTGTGCCACGAATGTTTGCGTCTTTAAATATGTTGAGAATCTGGTTCTTGTTTGCATCATCAAGGTTTCCGGTCGGCTCGTCCGCCAGCAGGATTTTCGGATCATTCACCAGCGCCCGGGCCAGCGCCACCCGTTGCTGTTCGCCACCGGAAAGGCGCTGGGTAACAAGATTATATTTCGATTCAATCCCCATCTGTCTGAGTATATGCATGGTCTTCTTGCCGATATCCGCCCTGCCCCACCCCAATACTTCCAATGTTATGGCAACATTTTCAAATACGGTGCGGTTTTGCAGCAGCTTGAAGTCCTGAAAGACTACTCCGATAGAGCGGCGCAGCAGCGGGACCTGCTTTGGAGACATACGAGTTATATTCTGTCCATCGATCAGAACCTGCCCGCGATTCGGGGAAAGTGCCCCATACAGCAGGCGTAACAGAGACGTTTTCCCCGCGCCGGATGGTCCGGTCAGAAAGACGAACTCTCCCTTGCCGATCTTGAGATTGATATTGTTCAGCGCCGAAGCATCCTGTTGGTACGCAAGCGTCACGTTATGCAGCTGGATCATACATCACCATTCATTATAGGGTGTTCCGTTAGAACCGATCCGGTCGGAACCGCTATGGACATCATAGACGCTGCCGGGAGAGGAACTACTCCCCCCTCCTCCAGTAGCCGATGCAGGAGATGTACCTGATGGTTCCGGAGGTGGTGCAACAACCACCCAGGAATCAGACGTACCGGTAAAGGGATCCTTGGGAATATCCCGTATGTACTTCTTTTCCTTCAACTCCGAGATAGAATCCGGATATTTGCCCTGATCTGCGTGAAATTGGTCAATTACCGACCTGAAATTATACAGATCTTCGCGCAACACGGCTTCTCGCGCTTTAATGATGCCCCATTGGTAGTTCGGCACGGCAACGGCGGCCAGGATACCAATGATCGTAATGACAATCAACAGCTCAATCAGCGTAAAACCACGCCGGCCGGGTTTCCATTTTCCTCCGGAAAAAGGAGCAAGGTCACTCAGTACCAAAGTATTACCACTCACTATATTTCGTTTTACCATCAAGTGCGGTTCCTTCGCTCATCGAGTAAACATCAAATACATCCTCATTGCCCCAGGTGGTTGAATCAGGCTTGTCAACAGAGGAACGTAAATTCCAGCCCCAGGTATCTTCGCTGCCGCTTTCGGGAGGATGGAATGGGTCATAAATCTTGCGTCGCAGAAATTTGATATTTCCCGCTTTAGCGTCGCCAAATTCATGCCCATCCAGCAATACCTGCAAATCCTTCGGGTAGCCGGATCCTGTTTTCAGCGGTCCCTCCGGCATCTTGTCGAATTTTCTTTTATAATTATCAATCGCAGTTCGAATAGTGCGAAGATTTCTGCGAAGCTCGATCTCTTTCGTACGCTGCGCTGTCATACGAGTTAACGGTATAACTCCGGCCGCCAGAATACCAAGTATCGTCATTGTTACGACCAGCTCTATGAGCGAAAGCCCTTTGCAGACTTTTAGCGTTTTAAGCATCTAATCTCATCTTGATTGTTTTTTATTTTGGTTTTGACTTTATTTCTTAGGTTGAAACTGCTTCAGTTCCCACCTGAACTCCCAGTCACTGTACTGTTTTTTGTCGTCAAGCAGTTTTGAATCATAGATCTCCTTGAAACTTTTCCTGAGCGGTTCTTCTTTGCTGCCGCTCATAACACCTGCAAAGCGGGTAG
>VFJM01000327.1 GCA_009886055.1 Geobacter sp.
TCCAGATCGGCACGGGTCATGTCCCCCATGTGGGCGATACGGAAGGTTTCTCCCTTTATTTTGCCGTACCCGTCGTCAAACGCAAAACCGACGTCACCCAGATTCTTTTTCAGAGACGCCAGGTCTATCCCGCGACTGTTGCGACTGCAGGTCAATGTCTGCGAGCGATATGCCGCGGCCGGAAACGATTCAAAACCACGAGCCGTCAGCCAGCCGCGCACGTATCCGGCAAGATCGTCGTGGCGTGCCCAACGGTTCTCCAATCCTTCCGCAAATATGCGCTGCAGCTGGCAATCAAGCGCATAGATCAGGGAGATACAGGGGGTCGAAGGAGTATTATTCTTGGCATCGTTGGCGGCAAACTCGATATAATCAAAATAGTAGCCGCGCGCTTCCATACCGGCTGCCCGCTGGAGCGCCTTTTTGCTGGCCGTAAAGACCGCCAGGCCCGGCGGAAGGGCAAAAGCCTTCTGCACCCCGAAGATACAGCTATCGATGCCGAGCTCATCGACCGGGATCTTGAGGGCGCTCATCGACGAGACCGTATCGACAATAAACATAACCTCCGGGAATCTGCGCATGACTTCGGCTATTTCCGCCAGAGGGGACATGACTCCCGTTGAGGTTTCGTTGTGGATCATGGTCATACTGTCGTATTTCCCGGTCGCAAGAGCTTTTTCTACCGCCTCGGCGGTGACCGGAGTACCCCAGTCAAAGCGGATCGCGTCAGCCGCTTTGCCGCAGCGCAGCGTGACATCGTGCCATTTGTCGGAAAAGGCGCCATTACAGAAATTGGCGCAGCGTGTGCCGACCAGATTGCGAATCGCCCCCTCCATGACGCCGAAAGCACTTGATGTAGCCAGAAAGACCATGTCATTCGTGAACAGCAGTTTTTTCAAACCGGAGGTGACCCGGCCATGCAGCTCAGCATACTCTTTCGTCCGATGGCCAATCATAGGCGAAGCCATGGCTTTCATAATATCCGGATGTACCTCAACCGGTCCGGGAATAAACAGTTTTTTGTGCATGGCACGTAACTCCCGTGAAGGAAAATTGTCGTTTGTCTGTAATACGTGAGGCTAGCAAATGGAGGGTGAAAAGTCAAGATTCAGCGAGACAGGCACAAAAAGAGCAGGCCGGCTTCTGAGGGCCGGCCTGCAATTCAACTGCGGCTACGCCGCTTTACGTGTGGTACCCCTGACGGCGCACACTGTATGTGCGCCGCGAAACCGGCTCAGTGCGTCGACTTCTCTTCAAGGAAGGCGGGAATAAACTTGTTGATGAAATAGAACAGCACGAACGGGGTCACAATAACCGTAAGGGCACCGAAAAGCCCTTCCTTGAATGTTTCAAGATCATGCGGGATTATCGGCAGATGGTAGTCCATGAAACCTGCGAAACTCAGCGAAAACGCCTGCCCGCCGATAACGACGTTGTAACGCATCATGAACACGCCGAACAGAACCAGCACGGTGGCAACGGTCGTCCGCCGCACCGTGCGCCCCGGCAGTATCATCATGACAAAAGGAACCAGATTGCCTATAAGATACTGCAGTATGAATATTTTAGTAAAATCGCGCTCCATGATGACTTCGCGCAGGATGTCCCATGATTTGACCTGAGTGTAGCCGCGGAAGATCAGGTCCAGTATTTCAAGGGTCATGGCGGCGATCATGAAATAGAGCAGATAGTTCGATGAAATCATGACTTCCGTGTGTTTGATGGCTTCAAGCTCCTCGGCTCCCGGAGCATCTGAATCTTTGGCCCAGCGGGCCATGTTGCTTCTGGCCATGTATTTGCGGATCTCCTGAACTATCACATAGGTCAGGATGCAGAGGGCAACTCCGGAAACAACCGCCGAGCAGATAAATATAACCGGCATCAGCGGGGTCATCCAGAGAGCGTTGGCTTTGACCGAGCCGAAGATGAAACCGGCGTAGCCGTGCAGGAAACAGGCTACGGGAATCCCTATTCCGGCCATGATCTTGCATGCCTTGTGATCTTTTTCCACGGCTTCGGGGCTTATGTCCCAGGCGCCGAGCGTCAAGGCTTGGAAAACCATCATGCGGAAGTTGTCGATCATGGTACGGTTCGGCATCGCCATCAATGCCTGTGCTGTTTCAACGAAATATTTGCGGTATACCAGCCATATCTCGGTCGCGACAATAGAAGCGTACGTAAGAAACACAATGCCGAACGCCGCAATCGCCGACGTAAAATGAGGCGTCATAAGAACATTGATGCCCCGGAACGGCTGCTGCAGGTGAAGTGTTAACGGCATCATGGCCACCGGCAGCAGGGCAAACGAGAAAACCAGCGAAAAGCGGGCTATCTCCTTCAGTTTTTCAATACCGAAAACGTGGTAGAGGGAGGAAAGTACGAATGCTCCGGCAACGAGACCGGTCATGAATGGATACATGACGATCTGGATTGACCAGTAGATGTACTCATTCGGCAGGGTGAACAGTTCTTTGATTGTCCATGCTTCACCGTGAACCACCATAGCTTGTTGTGCGATTTGTTCGACCATGACTAGCGTACCTCCTGGGCAAGCCCTATGTAGAAGGCCTGGGGCTTGGTTCCAAATTCATCCTTAAGTACCCCGACACGCTCATTCATGATGATTTTGGTGATCGGGTCGTCGGGATCGTGAATATTGCCCATCTTGCGCGCCCCGAATGGGCAGGCGTTAACACAGGCCGAGTCGAGCCCCTTGCTGAGACGGTGATAGCAGAAGGTGCACTTGTCAACAACATGCTTTACCGGATGGAAAAAACGTGCTGCATATGGGCAGGCCATGATGCAATAGCCGCACCCGATACACCATGTCTGGTCCACCAGAACAACTCCATCGTCCGTTTTATAGGTGGCGCCGACGGGACAGACCTGCGTGCATGCAGGGGAGGAACAGTGATTGCAGAGCTTGGGGACAAAAAAAGCTTTGCCGACGTTCTTCGGGTCGATCTCCTTGAATTCACCCCGACCGAGGTCGATGCGGGATTCGGTGTATCCGTCAAGCGCCGCTTTGGGGCTGTCCACATAGCGTTTGTCATCTTTCGTGTACACATATCGCTCAACCCAGGTCCGGGAAACGTTGGCCTCGAGGGGGATATCGTTTTCAGTCTTGCAGGCTTTGACGCAGAATCCGCACCCGACGCACCTGTTGGTGTCAACCAGAAACGCCCACTGGATATCCGGATTGGCAGCCAGCACCTTTTTAGGGTCGATCAGCGTCAAGGCCGAGATGGGCACAGAGGCACCGGCAACGATCAGAATACATTTTTTCAGAAATTCACGCCGTTCCATCATTTCATTCCCTCCAGGCTGGGGTTATGCGGATTATGACATTTGACGCACTCCACGCCGGTGTTGTGTGTTTTGGGGTTGATACCCGGGATACGATGCCGCTCGCTTGTCGTATACGGGAGATCGGTGTGACAGCGCAGACAGAGGCCACGACTGCGGTCGATGTTCAGCTTCTCCGGTTTTTCAGGATGGTTCATCGCCGGTCCGTGGCAATCTTCACACGGGATGATACCGTGAAGCTTTTCAGTACGGACCTTGACGACGGTTCCATGGCACGCGCTGCAGTATTCATGCATTCTCTCCCGGCCCGAAACCCCGTACTTTGCCGGTTGATTCTTCCACTCCATTTCGTTGGAAATACGGTGGTAAGAGTACATGAAGCCCCTTTTCCCCGATCCGAAGTCGTTCGGCACATAGAAGAAGCGAAATACCAGTAACGCTACAACAAAAACAATAACCACGTACAGTGGTCGCCAGACATGACTTTTCACTCTCTCTCCCTCTTGCCATAAAATAGGCTGCTGTAATTTGCATAAAAAACCGGCTTGCTATCCAGATATCGATTCCAGTCTGGCGCAGCAAGCCTGCGGTTTATCGGTCGACAAAGTAAAACGATATTTCTGTTCTGTCAACGATTAATCGGCGATATGTAAAAATTTATCTGTTTTACCCGAAAAGGGTGTACAGGAACACCGCTGCGGCAGGACCGTTTTTCTTTCATGCCGGAGGTTCGGATTCAGCGTTGAGCGGTTCCGACCGGATCTCCTGCTTTTGCTGGACCAAAAACAGCTGGTCGCCTATGAAGGAACCGACCCCATCATCGGCGACATGGAAATCTCCGTTCATAATCGGTATGGCAACCCGCAGCAGCATGGTGAACACAAACAGTCCGGTGGCCCAGATACCCATCGCGAGAAGCAGTTCTATGCCGGTGGGCGCGTACTCGTAAATCTCATGCAGCACATCCGGTATGAAGCCGGGTATTACCAGCCCCATACCCTTCTCGATATACACACCGATGAAAACCAGGATGCACCCCATTACCAGGGTAACATTGTTTTTACGTGTGGCGGGATTCAGGAAGAGAATAAAAGCCGTGACGTTGAAGACCATTGCCGTCCATATCCAGGGGACCAGCGCAGAATGACCATGCAGCCCCTGGAAAAGGTACTGTACCGGGGCAAGGTGAACCGAATCCGTATAGTACTCCTTGAACAGTTCTGCGCCAAGCAGAAGCAGGTTGATGAACATGGCGTAGGCGATTATTTCGGCCACCTTCTGGATGGCTTCGTCCTCGATCTTGAACTTAGTGTATTTGCGCACCAGAAAAAAGATCAGGATCATGAAGGCCGGCCCGGAACAGAAAGCGGAGGCCAGAAAACGCGGCACCAGGATCGAGGAGTTCCAGAAGGGGCGGGCTCCAAGACCGTTGTAGAGAAAAGCGGTCACGGTGTGGATTGAGATCGCAGACGGAATCGAAAGCAGCAACAGCGGGGTGGTAAATTTTTTGTTCGGCTCCCGTTTGTAATATTTGTTGTAGAGAATAAAAACCGCGACCGTAAGGTTTATGACCAAATAGGTGTTGAGCACCACTACGTCCCATGCCAGGAGCGACTGGGGAAAGTTGAGGAGACCGATCTTGGGAATCAGGTGCCAGAAGCGTGCAGGCTGGCCAATATCAGCCGTAACAAACATCAGGCACATGACGATTGCCGAGACTGCCAGCAGTTCCCCAAGGACAGCTATCTCCTTGATCGGCTTCCAGTGGTAGACATAGGCCGGTATCACCAGCAGAACCGCCGCCGCCGCGACCCCGACCAGGAAAGTGAAGTTGGAGATATAAAAACCCCAGGACACCTGATCCCGCATAGCGGTGACGATGAGGCCTTCATTCAACTGCTGCGCATACGCAACGGCGCCGATGGCCATCAGTCCCAACAGAAAGAAGACCCAGCAGTAGTAGGCCGTACTACCCTTGGAAATCAGCACCAGCGTGCCTTTATAAAAGTGCCAGATGTTTTTCATTGGGTGCTCCCTGACAGCGAATTAGGTTGCGTAAAAATAGTAGAACTTCGGCTGCGTATTCAGGTCTTCCTTGAAGATAAATACCCGTTTGTTCTCGATCAGGTAGCGAATTTCGCTTTCAGGGTCGAGCAGATTGCCGAACTTGCGGGCGCCGACCGGGCAGGCCTCCTCGCAGGCTGGGTAACGGCCCGGCTGTTCGCGGGTCCGCTGAATACAGAATGTGCATTTTTCCACAACCCCCTTCGGGCGGGGGCGATTGCCAAGATAATGGGTATTGGGATTCATCTCACTGGAGGGGAGCACCGGCTTGGCCCAGTTGAAGTGCCGTGCACCGTAAGGGCAGGCAGCCATGCAGTATCGGCAGCCGATACACCAGTTGTAATCTACAACGACAATTCCGTCGTTTTCCTTCCAGGTGGCCTGAACCGGACAGACCTTGGTGCAGGGCGGCTTCTCGCACTGCTGGCACTGGACGGGCATGTAGAAATGCCCTTTTTCCGGAACAGTGGCCGGATTGTAGTAATGCTCCGCATGTGACAGGTCGATGCCCTTTTCCTTGTCAAGCTGCATGACCCGGATCCAGTGAATTTGCGGGGTGCGTGACTGGTTATTCTCCGTAACGCAGGCATAGACGCAGCGACGACAACCGATACAGCGCGACAGATCAAGACCGTAACCGTAGCGGACTCCTTCAATCGGGGGGGTTGTCTTGACGGTGACCTGTTTACCGTGCTGTTTGCTGTACTCCTTTTCCAGGCGGGCAATTACCCCCTTGAGCTCATCCTTTGAGAGTTCGCGAAAATGCTTCTGGAAGAATTCCTCCCAGACGGAAGCCGATGCATCTCTGCCAGGCATGACAATGAGGCCGATGCCGGCCGCCAAGCCTTTCAACATCTTACGGCGAGACTTATGCAGGACGTGATCATCACACTTTTTTATATCTGACATGAATCTTGCTCCCTGGTTTACGAAATATTTTCCCTGCTTCAGTGACCGGCTTTCCCCGGCCTGTCCGGCGGCGGAAGTGGTTTCAGCGCTTTAAATTTCGGGTCGTGCGGGTTGTGGCAGTGGACGCAGAGCAGATACTGCTTGTCACCGTTCCAGTCGCCGGTCCGCCTGCCGTGAACGCCCACCTTCCAGTCGCGGAACTTGTCGCCGTGGCATTGGCCGCACAACCGGTACGACTCCGTAAAATCAACCAGTTCGCCGGAGACCAGTCGCAGTTTGTCCCGGTTTACCAGGTTGTGGCAGTCCGTACACCAGCGCTGGCCTTCGGCATGATGCAGCACGATTTCGGTATGATATTCGGTCA
>VFJM01000341.1 GCA_009886055.1 Geobacter sp.
GACGAGCGAAACAGGGCGCCCAGGATTGGGATGTCTCCCAATAATGGGATTTTAGACATGGTCTTGATCGTCTCCTCCTGGAGGAGTCCAGCCAGAACCAGGCTCTCGCCATCCTTCAACTGCACGTCGGATCGTATCTCACGGGTATCGATAATCGGGTAGTTATTGCCGGTCAGGAATCCCGAGATAGTGCTGACTTCGGCTGGATCTATTTTCAGGGAGATCAGCCCGTTTTCCATTACCATCGGTTTGAAGTTGAGTATCACCCCGACATCGATGTATTTAATTTCCGTTTCTGAAACGGCGCCAACTCCTTTGATTACAGCGACCGGGAACTTTTGGCCCGCAAGAAATTTGCCTTCCTGGCCGCTCTTGACCAACAAATTGGGCTCGGCCAGTATCTTGGCCAGGTTCTTTTCAGCGAGCGCCTTGAGCACGCCGCCAATTCCGCTTTTAAATAACGAGCCACCCAGTTGATAGTTTGCAAGTGAGCCAATGGTACCTATCGACGGTGTGTTGCCGGCAATTGCGCCGTCAGGAGCGCCCACGGTGTTGAAAAACCCCTCACCACTGGCCCCTTTGATCAACATACTGATACCCAGCGATTTCAGGGCGTTCTTATCAACCTGGGCGACCTTTACCTCCAGAAGCACCTGCTGAGGGTCATCAACCATGATGTGATTGAGGATTTTAACATTGGAGTCATTGCCATATTTTTTGGCAGTTGTTTCAGTAAATTGAGGGCTTGCCGATGTCCCACTACTCTGGCCTTGTGCGGTGGATTCCTTTGTAGCATACGCTTGGGCAATATTGACCACCTTGGCAATAGTCTGGTCATTAGTGGCCTTGCCTGAAAGGACAATAGTGTCGTTGGCATAATCCACCGTTATGCTGTCGTTGGGGGCGATCTCCCTAATCTGCTTTTCCAGTAGGCTAATATCCCCTTTGACCCTGATATCGAAAAATGATGTCTTTCCACCCTTTTCCCAGACAATCAGAGAGGTTGACCCGATCTTGGTACCGTTAATCTGCAGTTGGGTTGGAGAGATGACAACCAGTTCCGCGATCGAGGGTGTAGCTATGGAAACCCTTTCCGACGGTTTCTGCAGATTCAGCAAAACGCTCTTGTTGACGGTTACTTCTGTTGCAACCCCTGCGTCGCTGATCCCAGGAACCAAAAGACTTACAAACAGCGCCAGCAGCGCGGAGATTTTTATGCCGCTTATGGGAACATGCATCCTGTCACCTCGTCTTGATGATTAGTTTTCAGCAGGGAAATCCCTGGTTGACTTCGTCCCACCCTTGATTACTTCCATGCTGAATTTTGCCTGAATAGGTGCTGCTACCGGGGTCGCGTGGGCGACTGTTCTGGTTGGCGCCGATTTACGAGAGACTATTTTGATAATTGTCGCCTCTGCGCCGTTCAGCGCCTTGGATATGGTGGCGCCTTTGGTATCAACGGCGGCCGTATCGATGACGTTTCTCAGCAGCAGTTGAAGCGCACCTTTTTTTGCGCCGACAATCAGCTTTTCGGAATCCTCAGGAAGCAGATCGAGGGTAACCGTGGGAACAATCACCGGCTTGCCCTCCTTTTGCTCGGTGACCTGGCCGCTGGCCAAAACCGGGACGTTCTGCAGGATTATTTTGCTGATATTGTCCTCTTTATCGGCCGCGCCGGGTCGCGGCGTTGTCAGTACAATATCAACTCTGCTGTTTGGGGTGATGAAGCCGGCCACACCCGCCACCTCGTTGACCGCAACGGTTACCGCCCTGTGTCCCTGCGGCACGATGTAGGTCATGATGCCGCCGGTTGTCGCCCCGTTTTGCGGCATGAGTTTGGCCTCGGTGATTACGTCCCCGGCGCTCATCGGCCGGACAGCAATCCGCCCGGGCATAAGCTTGGCATCCGTAATGTATCCTGCAGCAAGAGCTTCCTTCGGCCAGGTAGCCAGCTTGACATGACCGGCGTCAAGCTTCGTGCCGATGGGTATATCTGTTGCCGCTGCTACGATGGCAACCCCCTGGCTCTTCGTACTGGTCTGCTTCTTGAGGTAATTGTAGACCAGCAGGGAAGCACACCCTGCTATCACGAATGCAAAAACAGATACAATGGTTACCGTACTCGGGCGTGTCATGATTCCTCCTATAGTCTGACCGGGCATCTGCCGATCATAATTCATACCGCATTGTGGCTTCACCGCTGAGAATTTTGCCGTCAAGCATGGGGATCATTTCTGTAACGGTCCGGAAAGGCAGGGTGACCGTGACCTTTACAAGAGGGGTGGGTCCGGTTGTTGTGCTGTTTGTTGTTATTGTTAATCCAGTCTTATCAAACGGAATGCAACTAGTTACATATGCATCGATATTAATCGGGGCTGGCATGACCGCAGCCCGCCTAGCGCCTTCGCGTGCGGCATTGTTGAGGGTGTTGGTGATAAACATAGCCCTGCCGAACTCGAAGATGCCGAAAACTATAAGAAGCAGGAGCGGGAGGATTATCGCCAGTTCTACTAGTGCAGCTCCATTTTTATTGTTGAGGTTCATGGGCTTGCCTTACTTATTCGTGATGAAAGCATATTAAAAATAACTCAATGGTGGAGTACGACCGCCTCTTTGTATCTTGAAAATCGAATGACAGATGGGTCGGCGCACGTCAATTACAGTTTTCAGAGTTGGAGGAAGGGCGAATGCCCTTCCTCCATTTAAGAAACAAGACTAGGGCGCGAGTCCTACTAGTTTGCCACTAATACTGCTAAAAACACCGTTTGCACTGGTACCAATTCCGGTTACGGATAATATGCACACGACCGCGATCAAGGCGACCATCAGGGCGTACTCGACCATTGTTGCACCTTTTTCATCTTTCAGCATTGACTGTATTTTGACATACATCGGGATCAGATTTTTCATGGCTGTATCTCCTATACTTGTCTGTTTGTTAGCGGAATAATAATCCCGCGGATGACACGAAATTAGCATTAAGGTTCGTTCCAAAAGTTACTACGGCACCAAACGCCACCATCGCGATGAGGGCGACCATAAGGGCGTATTCAACCATTGTGGCACCTTTTTTATCCTTCAACATTGCCTGTATCTTGATAAACAATGCACGTGGATGTCTCATGGCTTAACCTCCTTATGATCAGAGATGTGTACCGGTCCAATTGATTTACATGTATTATGAATCATCAAACATGGCCCTCCTCCTTTTGCTTGTATTTTGCCAAAGATGGCTACGCGTCAATTGGCAATGAGTAACATTGTTTCTCTCGCAATATGTCATTCCGGCAGTGATCCTGATCTGAAAACAGGCATTTAACCCACCAAACTATGGCAACACGATTTAAGCAATCGGGCCTGTTTATAGGATAATTTATTACACCAAGCATGCCAAAAGGTCAGAATTGATATCTGTCGGAAATAATTACATATTTGGCTGTAACTGGTTCGTCGGCGTCGTATGTTTTTGTAAGTTAATTCAGAATATATGAAATAAAAAAAGTGTAACTGCACATTAATATTACGAAATTTATTGAGGTTACTTTTTTTACAATGTTAAATGTTATGCATAACGGAGAAGGGTGATTAATAATCCTGTCTGTAACTTCGTTCTGTTTACGGCAATGGTGGCCTGGAAATGATGATTTGTCCGCGGTTGTTTTATTGTTTTCAGAATGGTGGGGAGAGGGTGTTGAGGATACTGCAACACCTCAATTGATCAGGGTAAATGCCCTTGAAGCGTTATGGTGATTTCTACTCTAACGGTTTTGATATATTGTGTTTCTTTAACAGATCGTAAAGTGTTGGCCTGCTGATTCCCAGCACATCGGCGGTCTTTGTCATGTTGCTTCTCTGATCTTCAATGGCAGCGATGACCATTTCGCGCTCTACCATTTCGCGGGCGTCTTTCAGGGTCAGGTTTGTAAAGGGGTGGATTCCCCCCTTGACTGTTTTAAGCGAAAAATCGAGGGCTTCAGGTTCTATGATTGAGCTATCGGACATAATGACCGCCCGCTGCACCTTGTTCTCCAGTTCCCGCACATTACCGGGCCATTCGTATGACTCAAGCAGTTTTACGGAATCGGGACTGAAACGCCGCACCTTTTTTCCGAATTCTTTGCCGCACCGGCTCAGGAAAAAGTTTGCCAGGAGCATGATATCTTCTCCGCGCTCGCGCAGTGTCGGCAGTTTGATGTGGATGACCGAGATCCGGTAATAGAGATCTTCGCGAAAGGCGCCTGCTTCCGTCTCCTTGATGATGTCCCTGTTGGTGGCTGCGATGATGCGGGCATTAACGGAGATGTCCTCTCTTCCTCCTACGCGCTGGATGGTTTTTTCCTGTAGAAAGCGAAGCAGTTTAACCTGCAGATTGAGAGGGAGTTCACCGATTTCATCGAGGAAGAGCGTACCTTTGTTGGCGTATTCCACTTTACCCAGAACACGCGAATTGGCCCCGCTGTAAGCTCCCTTTTCGTAGCCGAACAACTCTGACTCCAGCAGGTTTTCAGGAATTGCCCCGCAATTAATGGCAATAAACTCCTTCGATCTTCTTGGGCTGAGTTCGTGAATCGCCTTGGCTACCAGCTCCTTTCCCGTACCGTTTTCTCCGGTAATCAGCACTGCCACATCAGATGAAGCGACCTTGCGAATAGAAGAGAAGACCTCCAGCATGCGTGACGATGTACCGATGATTCCTCCGGGGCTGTGCCCCTGTTGTTCGATACTGATTTGCAGACGTGAATTCTCCTTTTCAATGGTCGCCAGGTGAAAGGCTCTCTTGAGGATCACCTTCAGCTCGGCCATATCGAAGGGTTTGCTGTAATAGTCGTACGCACCGCTCTGGACAGCCCTCAACGCATTTTCACGCTCATTATTGCCGGTAATCATTATCACCTTAGCGGCAGAATCTATTTGAAAAATATCATCAAGACACCGGAAACCTTCTTCGCATCCCGTTTCGTCAGGCGGCAGGCCAAGGTCAAGCGTAATCACTTTCGGGGCATGCTTCTTTATGAGTGAAAGCGCTTCCACGCGGTCGCCGGCAACGAAGACCTCGTATTCCTTTAAGAGGGCCCAGCGCAGCTGGCTGCGTATTTCATGGTTGTCTTCAACGATGACGAGCTTTTCCATAGACACCTTTTATTTCAGGACATTCCTGCCTGCATCTTTGGCAGCCAGACGGTGAATTGGGAACCTCGGCCAATGCTGCTCTCGACCTCGATCCTGCCGCCGTGCGCCTCAATAATCTGCCTGCTCTGATAGAGTCCTATTCCCATGCCCAGTTTTTTTGTACTGTTGAAGGGCTTGAACAGCACATGCTGTATGAATGATGCAGAGATGCCGCATCCCTCATCCTTGATTCGAATGAATGGGCTTCCGTTTTCTCCCACTTCCACCTTCACCGGTTTACACCCGTTTGTTGCCTCAACCGCATTAAGCATCAGGTTGAGCGCGACTTTTTGCAGTTCCTCCCTGTCTGCTTCCGCAACCACGCTGGTTCCCGTCACCTCCAGGGTTCTTCCGGTGATCATCGCGGCGGTATCATGAGCCATCTGCAGCAGATCAATAGGAGCTAGTTGCAGTGAACTTTTCTCCGGCAAGTGCTGCAAACGCGAAATTATGGTTCTCATCTTGATAACGGTATTTCCAAGGGACATGAGCAGGTCGTTCTGAAAGGCCGGTACGGTGATATGTTCCTGTGCATTTTCGAGCAAAAGCGAGACAGCCGAGACAAGATTCTTCAGATCATGCATAACAAATGTAGAAACCTTTCCGATCGCCGCCAACTCGCGTGCACAAGCCAGCTGATCTGAAAGGCGCAGATTGAGAAGTGCCGATGAAGCCTGTTTTGCAAGGGTTCTCATCAAGTCAAAATCTTCATAGGTATAAATTTCTTCATTGCTGTGAGGCTGCCCCAACATTATAAAGCCATCCACCGCTTCGTTCATGAAAAGCGGTACGATGAAGCACGCGTCTGCCCCGCTGAAAAATGTTCTGCTGCGGGCGCTTTCAGATACCGCCACATTATCCCGTAAATCAACAATCCATCTGCTGCTGGCCAATGATTTAATAGTTGGGTCATTAATGCCAAAAGTCACATCATCGCAGTCCATTGCAATACCGGCCGCCTGTTGATACAAATCACGCTCCTGGTTGATTATGAACAAAGCCCCTGTTCCCATCCCGAAGGTGTCACAAAATTCCGAAACGATCGAATGCAGCAGATTCTCTCTGGTTTGTGATGCAGAAAGCCGATCCGTGAAATGAAGCCACTGGTTACGGTAGTCGTACTTGTTCTGGTAGAAGTTTTTGTGAATGAAAACCTTGATTCTGCGCTTGACTGTTTCTGAAAGGAGGACGATGAACAGGCCGAGGCCGGCAAAAAAAACAAGAGCCAGGATCATTGCCCGCTGAAACCCGTTGCCGAAGTATTTCATTCCCTCTCCAACAAGACCCAGGAAGATAACATACATACCAACAGCAAGAAGCACCACCGACTTGCATGCAACCTGCTGCGAAATGTGGACGTTAATGACGCCACTCCCGCGCTTCAGCCTGGAATAGAACATCATCGCTATGGCGACTGTCAGGACAACGGCTCGCATCGGGACCAGCTGCATGTTGATCGTGCGAAAGAGAAGGCCCTGACTGTAGTATATTATCAGTATCGCAAGAAAAGCTCCCGTTCCGAGTAACTCAAACTTGACCTTCCAGAGCGAGGTCGACGTCGTATGTACCAGTGTCAGTTCCAATTGAATCAGGGCTGCGACCAGGTAGACGAGCATCAGGATATAAAATATGAAGCCGTAATTGCCGAGGAAAAGAACTTTTTCAGTGTTGAAATCGGGCGAGTATACAAATGAAGTGACGGGCAGCATGAGCGTTAAGATGACAAAAAGCGGTGATACTGCCAGCAGGAATCGAAGCGGCATCGAGATCGTGCGATACCCCTTCTGCCGTGAGTAGGTCAGGGCAAACCAGAGCCAGACCGGGAGAAGGACGGCTTCTGTCATAAGTGAAAACTTCTTCCAGAAATAGATCTGATCAGGATTACACAACGTCAGAAGGTCAAAAAATTCCAGAACCGCAGACATCACGACTGCAATGGAGAGCGGAACAGGCGGGGAGGAGGTGTCTTTTCGAAGCGCAAAATAGAGCGGGAACATGATCGCAGCTATGATTGCTGTGATGGATAGTACCATTAGCATCGTATTCCCGTCCGTTTTTATCATGGCGATTTCTTCATATACCATCCCATTGCGGCCTCCAGTCCCATTTCGACTGAATGGGTCGGAGTATATCCCAGCAACTGCTTTGCCTTGGAGATATCCGCCTGCGAGTGGAGTACGTCCCCCGGGCGAAAGCCACGGTAAACAGGATGACTCTCGATCGGGTGATCGCAGTAGGGCAGCATGTTCTTTTGCAGTAGGTAATACAGTTCTTTCAGCGTAGTGCGTTTGCTGAGAGCAACATTGTAGACCTGGTTGACGGCCTCCGGTTCTTTTGTCATTGCCGCCAGCAGATTGATCTGCACCACATTTTCTATGTAGCAGAAGTCCCGGCTCGTTTCGCCTGTGCCGTTGATATATACGGTTTTACCACTGCGTAATGCCGAGATCCAGTGTGGGATGACCGCTGCGTATGCGCCGTCCGGGTCCTGCCGGGGGCCGAACACGTTGAAATAACGCAGACCGATGGTCTCCAGGCTGTAAAGCTGTGAGAATACATGGGCATACAATTCGTTTACCATCTTGCTGACAGCGTACGGTGAAAGTGGCCGTCCGCAGGTGACTTCGACCTTGGGCAGGCCGGGGTGGTCGCCATAGACAGAGCTGCTTGAGGCATATACCATCCGTTTCACCTGTGTGTCGCAGGCCGCCTTGAGCATATTCAAATTTCCGTTCACATTAGAGTCATTGCAGCCCAGCGGATCCTCGATAGAGCGGGGAACCGAGCCGAGCGCCGCCTGATGGAGGACAACATCCACCCCCTTGCATGCTGCATGGCATGTGCTGAGATGGCGGATATCCCCTTTGATAAGGTGAAACCGTTGCCAACGACGTTCCCCGACCAGCGCCTGAACATCACTGAGGTTCTCCTGCTTCCCGGTGGAAAAATTGTCGAGCCCCACCACCTGCTGGTCGAGCCGCAACAGCTCTTCCAAAAGGTTTGAGCCGATAAAGCCGGCTACACCGGTGACCAGCCATCGTTTCGGCGTACTGAGCAGTTCGTTTTTAATAACCTCGTAGGTAGTCATTGTCGTCCTTTCAGTCATAATCGCCAGACCCGAATCCCCGCATCCTGCAGCGGGGCGGGTTCAAATGTGCCCTTTACATCGATCAGTACCGGATGGTCAGCAACCAGCAACATCAACAACTCCGGAGTGGACCAGTGCCGGTAGGTGTCATGGGCAACGGCGGAGATAACTGCAGCAGCAGGTTTCAAATCTCCCAGTTTAATGAGTGAAATACCGTATTCTCGGAATGCTTCGGCAGGGTCTGCCAGTTGGTCGTGGACCTGTACGTTGATCCCGTATTCTTCCAATTCGTTGATAATATCGACTACCTTTGAGTTGCGCAGATCGGGGCAGTTTTCTTTAAAGGTCAGCCCCAGTACAGTGACCGTGCTGCCGGAAATAAAGTGCCCGGCATGAATCATCTCTTTGATCGTGTGTTGGGCAACGAATTTACCCATACCATCGTTGATCCGACGCCCGGCAAGGATCACCTGGGGGATATAGCCGATTTTCTCCGCCTTGTGGGTCAGGTAATACGGATCGACTCCGATGCAGTGACCTCCCACCAGTCCCGGTTTGAACGGCAGAAAGTTCCACTTTGAACCGGCTGCCTTCAAGACATCCCCGGTATCAATGCCCAACAGGTCGAAAATGAGCGCCAACTCGTTCATGAGAGCAATATTGAGATCCCGCTGGGTATTTTCGATCACCTTGGCTGCTTCTGCCACCTTGATGCTCGGTGCCCGGTGGACACCCGCAGTCACGACCCTTTCGTAGGTCTGGGCAATGATCTCAAGCGATTCGGCATCCTGGCCGGCGACAACCTTTTTGATCTTTGTGAAGGTGTGCTCTTTATCACCCGGATTGATCCGCTCCGGACTGTAACCGATTTTGAAATCTCGTCCGCAGGTAAGCCCGGATTCCCGCTCCAGTACAGGCAGGCAGTCCTCCTCTGTAGCTCCAGGATAGACCGTTGATTCGTAGACGACGATATCTCCTTTTTTCAGGGCTTTGCCAACCGCTGCCGAAGCGCTGATGAGAAGAGACAGATCAGGCTGGTTGGCGTCATTGATCGGTGTGGGGACCGCGATGATATGGAAATCAGCTTTTTTCAGCTGATCAATACTGGCGGTATAGAGGATATCAGCAGCTGATAGATCTACCGAAGTGATCTCCCCCGTGCGGTCATGATTTCGTTGTAATTCCTTTATGCGGACCGGATTGGTGTCGAAGCCGATAGTTTTCGCCTCATTGCCGAAAGCAACCGCGACAGGAAGACCGACATAACCGAGACCTATAACCGATACGTTTCTTAGAGTATTCACGCTAATACCTTGTCCGAGTCACCTGCTGTGCAAGTAGTGTGTCACTCCATGGGATATCACATACCATGCCAGTCGGCAGTAATTGAAATATGCTTTTAAAACGAGCAGTTAACCTGTTTTCCGCAGAGATGCTCCCTATGATTAAATGTTACATTGGAATTCATGTAAGCGGGTACAGGATGTGTGATGGGCGCTGAAAATGTCGCTGGAGATGGATGTTAAAAAAAACTGCAGCTGTTACTATTGGAGCCACGGCGCTATCAAGGGGGGGCGAAAAATGCGTGATGAAAAACTAATAATAACAAGGCTGCTTGACAATAAAAACTAATGCGATACAAAGAAAGTGTTCCTTTCAAAGCAATGAATGTACTAATGGTGAGGATGGATTATGACGACGGCATCATCTGCGGGACCATGTACGGTGTTGTTGGTCGGTGACGACCCTCAACCGCTGGAGCATACCCGGCTACTACTTCTGGCTGCCGGAATCGGTCCCGCTCAAACCTTGGGGGACAGCCGTGCCACGTTGCCGTTTCTCGAACAGCATACTGTCTCTCTGATCGTTCTCGATATGACCCCTGACATAAACAGGGCCGGATTGCTGTCACGAATCCGCACGGATTATCCGAATATTCAGGTTATTGTGGAAACAGCGTCCTCTGATGTGGAAATAGCTGTCAACTGCATGAAGTCCGGAGCTGTTGATTATATGGTAAGGCCGGTCGAGCCGGAACGACTGGTCACGGCAGTTGAAAACGCGCTGAATTTCAATTACTCGCAGCAGGAAGTCTTCTCGCTGAAGGAATATCTGCTCAACGACCGCCTGGAGCATGCCGAGGTGTTTGACGAGATAAAGACCACCTGCAGAAAGATGCGTTCGATCTTTCAGTATACCGAGGTTGTTGCCTGTTCGCCTCAGGCGGTACTGATTACGGGAGAGACAGGTGTTGGCAAAGAGCTGTTTGCCCGCGTGATCCACCGGATAAGTAAAGTTAGAGGCCAGTTCGTCAGCATCAATGTCGCCGGCCTTGACGACGCCATGTTTTCCGACACGCTCTTCGGGCATAAAAAAGGAGCTTTTACCGGCGCGGATCAGTACCGTGACGGATTGATCAGTAAAGCCGCACATGGCACACTGTTTCTGGATGAAATTGGCGATTTGAACGAGTTGTCACAGGTCAAGCTTCTGCGTCTACTTCAGGAACGTGAGTATTACCCGGTTGGTGCTGATCTGGTAAAATCCAGTTCGGCACGGATTGTTCTGGCGACAAATGTGAACCTGCAGGAACGTATCAAGGAAGGGCGCTTTCGCCGCGATCTTTATTACCGGCTCTGCACCCATCAGATTCACATTCCTGCGCTTCGTGAGCGACAGGAGGATATTCCCCTTCTGCTTGACTACTTTATTGAAGAAGCCGCACGGCATTTTGGCAGGAGCGTTCCTGCTGTTTTGCCAGGGCTCATCCAGGCACTCGTGGAATATGATTTTCCCGGCAACGTCAGGGAACTTCAGGCCAAAGTCAGTGACGCTGTAGCCCGCCATGAAGAAGGAATGCTGTCCCTTGATGATTTTTCCGGCATTTCCGCAGCGGCTCCGCAGCGTCCTTCCGATTTCTCTACAGCTCCCACTGCAGCCAACGTCGGAATCTACGGCCTTTTCGGCCGCCTGCCAACTTTTCACGAGATCGAAGATTACCTTATCGTGGAGGCCTTGAAGCTTTCTGAGGGTAACTATGCCGCCGCCGCTTCAATACTGGGGGTCACACGCCAGACTATCAGTAAACGTCTGAAATCCATCGAGTCTGTTTCTTTACGATAGCAGTACGCCACCACGTACGGGAAAGGACCTCATTATGAATTCAAAACTCAAATCGCAATTGCCGATGTTATTGATAGACGATGATCCCGTGGTACTCGAAATACTTGTTACCGTGCTGGAGAGTGAAGGGGGGGTCAATAATGTCCTGACACTCACCGACAGCAGAAAAACCGTGCAGTTTCTTGAAGACAACCTTGTTTCATTGATCGTTTTAGACCTGATGATGCCGCATGTATCCGGCTTGGACCTTCTCCCCGTTCTTACTCGTGACTTTCCGCACATACCCGTTATTGTCATGACTTCATCTGATGACATTGAGACGGCTGTAAGCTGCATAAAAGCAGGTGCAGTTGATTATCTCACAAAACCGGTGGAAGCTGAGCGACTGTTATTGAGTGTCGAGAACGCCCTTCATGTTAATGAGTTATCCCTTGAAAACCGCAACTTGCGGGAATATCTGCTCAACGACCGCTTGGAGCATCCTGCGGCATTCGATGCCATTATTACGACCAGCAAAAAGATGCGGGCCATCTTTAAGTACATCGAGGTTATCGCAAAATCAGACCAGCCGATATTGGTTACGGGTGAAACCGGCGTCGGCAAGGAGCTGATTGCACGGGCAATAGGGACGTTAAGCGGCAGAAAAGGGGCTTTTGTCACGGTTAACGCCGCCGGTCTTGATGATAATATGTTTTCCGACACCCTGTTTGGTCACAAAAAAGGTGCATTTACCGGCGCAGACCAGTCGCGTGAAGGCCTTATCTGTACGGCTGCAGGCGGCACCCTGTTTCTTGATGAAATAGGTGATTTGAACGAAACCTCTCAAATCAAGCTGCTGAGGCTTATTCAGGAGCAGGAATTCTACCCTGTTGGCTCAGATGTTCTGAAGAAAACCGACGCACGACTGATCGTTGCCACCAATCGGGATATCTCAAGCCTTATTGCCTCCAACAAGTTTCGCAAGGATCTCTACTATCGACTGTGTGCACATCACATTCAGATACCACCGCTCCGAGAACGCCGTGAAGATATTCCGGCACTGCTGGACCATTTTCTCGAAAATGCATCAAAATCACTCAATAAACCAAAACCAACCCCTTCACGGGAAGTCACGGCTCTTCTGTCAACCTATCATTTCGAAGGGAATGTCCGCGAACTCCATGCCATGGTTTCCGACGCTGTTGCTCGCTATACCTCCGGTTTGCTGACGCTCGACTGTTTCGTCGGTCTGGCCGGTAACGATTACAGTCTGACAAATGCAACGCTGTTAGTGCCGAGCAAAGAGATGGATGAGGCGTTATATGGGTTTTTCGGTCGTTTTCCAACCATTAAAGAGATGGAAGAATACCTGACTTCGTCCGCCATGAACCTGACCAGCGGCAATCAGAGATCTGCGGCGCTACTGTTGGGGATTGCACGGCAGACACTTAGCAAACGGCTGGGTATTCCAGCGTAGCCTGACTTAACTAATGTTCAATTGCGATCAAAACGACTTGCCACAAATGAAACACTGGTAAAAATAATAACAATGTGCTGATTTCGTGCAACTTCCGCTGTTTTCACCCGTTCCCGAAGATCCCGTATATTATTCCTGTCTTTACTGTTTCTGACAAAAAACCTCAAAAGGCCATAACATTCTAATATTACGGTATTATATCGTCTTGTGCCGATGGCATAGTATGTGTAAAAGCTTTCTTTGAATGCAGCTGGAAGTTTATGCAGTGATGAACTTTTTTAAAGAAGAGAGCCAGCTGAAAAGGAGGGGATCTTATGTGCGGCATTGTGGGCTATATGGGAAATCAGGACGCCACGCCGGTTATCATGAGTGGGCTGAAAATGTTGGAATACCGGGGATATGACTCTGCCGGAATCTGTACCATGGATTCCGGTGATATTGAGATCCGCCGCAGTTCCGGGAAATTAATAAATCTTGAACGGCTTCTCAAGGAACAGCCGCTTCACGGAACTATCGGCATAGGCCATACACGCTGGGCCACTCACGGGAAACCAACCGTAGCCAATGCTCATCCCCACAAAGGGGGGGCTGTGGTGGTTGTGCATAATGGCATCATTGAAAACTATCAGATACTGAGGGACGAATTGTCAAAAAAAGGGCATCTTTTTTTGTCTGAAACGGATTCTGAGGTTATTTCCCACCTCATCGATGAAAAGCTTAAAACGGCTGCATCCCTTGAAGAGGCCGTCCAACTGGCACTGAAGGATCTTCAGGGTGCGTATGCTCTGTGTATATTGAGTCAAAAGGACGAAAAAACACTGATTGCAGCCAAATCGGGCTCCCCGATGGTTATCGGAATAAGGGGTAATGAATTTTTTGTGGCTTCGGATATGCCCGCCATTATTTCAAATACAAGGGAAATGGTGGTCATGGAAGATGGAGAAATGGCGGTATTCAGAAACGGCGAGGTGAAATTCAGCACCATTGACGGCTTGGAGATCACCAAAACGTCGCATTATATTGATTGGTCTCCGCTGAAAGCAGAAAAAAACGGCTACCCGAATTTTATGCTTAAAGAAATTTATGAACAACCGCAAGCGATCAGAAATGTGGTTGCAGGTCGCTTACGGATGGATGAAGGTGATGTCTTCCTCGAAGGACTGAATTTGAATGACAGTGAGTTGAACTCATTTGAAAGGCTCTGCCTGGTGGCGTGCGGCACTTCGTGGCATGCGGCGCTGACAGGTAAATACCTGATTGAGGAGTATTGCCGAATACCTGTAGATGTGGAGATTGCCTCGGAATTTCGCTACCGCGATCCACTCGTCTCTAAAAAAACGCTGGTGATTCCGATTTCCCAATCGGGTGAAACGGCAGACACGCTGGCCGCGCTGCGTGAGGCGAGGAGCAAGGACGCTCATATAGTGTCAATCTGCAATGTCGTCGATTCATCCATTCCCCGCGAATCAGACGGGGTGATCTACACGCATGCCGGTCTGGAAATAGGTGTCGCTTCAACCAAAGCTTTCACTACCCAGCTTGTAGCCCTCTATCTATTGACTATCCGCCTTGGTCGTGCCAATGGCACCATTGATCTGATAAAGGGTCGGGAAATGATCGCCGCACTGGGCGAACTCCCCTCTTTGGTTGAAAAAACGCTGGAACTTGATCCCCAGATTGAGGAGATCGCCTGTGAGTGTCTGACCTCATGGGACGCAATCTACCTTGGACGTGGTATCAGCTACCCCATTGCCCTTGAAGGCGCTCTCAAGCTGAAAGAAATATCGTATATCCATGCCGACGGATACCCGGCCGGTGAAATGAAACATGGACCAATTGCCTTGATCGACAGAGAAATGCCGGTTTTCATCCTGGCACCGAATGACAGGCACCTTGTAAAGGTAAGATCCAACATGGAGGAGGTCATCACTCGTGGAGGCAGGGTTATCGCCGTGTGTTCCGAGGGCGACCATGAAACCAGCAAGGGAGCAGAATTTACCCTGCATATTCCTTGGGCGGGAGAAGCCCTGTCCCCGGTTCTTTTTACCGTAGCTCTCCAACTTATGGCCTATAATTTTGCGATATTGAAAGGTAAGGATGTCGATCAACCGAGAAACCTGGCAAAGAGTGTCACGGTAGAATGAAATGAGTCCGTTAAAGATTGGAGGCAGTTATGCAAAAGACATCAAATGAACTGGAAATACGGGAAAAAAACTTTGCTGCCAAGTATCGGAACCTTCAGCTCGCGGTAACCCGGTTCAGTCGTGAGCCGCAACCGCCTTGCTGCTTTTGTACGGACAAACAAATATGGACGTGCTCCAGAACAGGTCGGGAATGCACCACCTTTGCTAAATATTATTCTAACTACGAGCTGTAAATTGTTTGCATTTGCTGTAATAGTCGCTAAAATCGGACACTAGGCGGCTGTCAATAATCCGTATTACCAGTTGTATTCTGAGTCCAGCTATGAAGGAGAGGCCGCAATTTTGACGCCTAAATACCGGATAATGATTGTTGAGGATGAAACAGCTTCCGCCCAGATACTCTGTAAGGCACTGGTTCGTCTTGAGTACGATGTCGTTGCGATAATTGACAACGGCGATGATGCTATTGAAACTGCATCAACCGTTCTTCCCGATCTGATCCTGATGGATGTTTCACTGAAGGGGGACATTGACGGAATAACGGCAGCCAACCGGATTTGCGCAGGACAGGATATACCGATCATCTTCCTTACGGCTCATGGAGATGACGCTACCTTTTCCCGTTCCAAAATATCAAACTCGTTTGCTTTCCTTGAAAAACCGGTCAATCTCAACCATCTCAAGCACTGCGTCGAGATGGCCATCTACAAGCAGACCCAGGAACGTATCCAGAAGCAGATGAAAAATGAACTTCTGCAGAGCGAGCTGAAAACGCTTACTCTGTTGAGGGCCATTCCCGATCTTATTTTGCGTTGCCAGAACGACGGCACCATCCTTTACTGTCAAAGGCCTGACTCAACAGATTTTTCATTTATCCCCGATGACCTGATTGGAAAAAAGATTACTGATGTGCTGTCGCTCGGAGCAGATACCGGCACCTATAGCGACATCTACCGTGGACTTCAGTCTGAGGATCTACAGCTTTGCTTCAATTTATCAGTACAACGTACACCCCACTACCTGGAGTTACGTTCAGTTCGCAGCAGTACTGACGAAGTTCTGGTTATCGTGCGCGATATTACCGAGCGGCATCTAGCGGATGAAAAAATATTACGATATATGAGCGAACTCAAAGCTTCGCAAGACCTGATAATGCAGCAGTCTCATGAGCTCATTGTCGCACATAATAACGCCGAAACTGCCAATCAGGCAAAAAGTGACTTTCTGGCTACCATGAGCCATGAAATCCGTACCCCCATGAACAGTGTCATCGGCATGTCCGACCTGCTACTGAAAACCGGATTATCCGAGCAACAGCACCTTTTTGCCAATGGTATACTTAATTCTGCAAATGCCCTGCTTGATATTATCAACGATATCCTCGATTTTTCGAAGGTAGAGTCGGGAAAGGTAGAAATAAAACCTGCTCCCTTTGATTTACGCTCAGTATGCGAAAATGTGGGTGAACTCCTCGCGCCGAGGACAGTCGCCAAGCAGGTAGAGCTCATCATCAGTTGCTCTCCGGAGATACCGACACATCTGATCGGGGATGCGGGACGTATCAGGCAGGTGTTGGTAAATCTTGCCGGCAACGCGATCAAATTTACCGACCGCGGCCATATAATTATCGACGTGGAATGTCTTGGTACCAGCAGCGGGGACACTTTGCTCAAGATCAAGGTTGCAGATACCGGCATCGGTATCCCGGAGGAAGCGCTACCCCTGCTGTTCCAGAAATTTTATCAGGTGGATACTGTCTCATATCGCAAGAGCGGCGGCACCGGACTCGGCCTTGCCATCAGCAAGAGCCTGGTGGAGTTGATGGGCGGCACGATTGGAGTGAAAAGCAGTGTGGGCAAAGGTTCTACTTTCTGGTTTACCCTGACTTTGCCGCTCGATACTTCCTACGGGATGGAGCCGGTAGCGCACTCTGATTTGGCCGGTATTCGTGTGCTGGTGGTGGATGACATCCGGCAGAATCGCCTGATCCTTGCCAGGTACCTCGCCTTCCGGGGACTGCGCTGCAGTCTGGCTTCATCGGGAAAGAAAGCACTGGAGATTATGAAAAGTGCGCGGCTCGACAAGGATCCATTCAGGATTGCACTGATAGATCAGAATATGCCGGGAATGGATGGTGTGACCCTTGGCAAGATCATAAAGGCCGATGAATATATTGGCGAGACCCAGCTGATACTTCTTAAACCGCTTTCTCATGAAACTGTAAAGGTGCCGGACTTTCCATGCACAATATTTTCTGCATTTTTATCCAAACCGTTTCATCCGCATCGGGTTATAGATGCTGTAACGGTCGTTTCTCTCTGTGCGCAGCAGAGAAACAGCGGCAACCATGCCATGAACAACGCAATTGTGCCTGTAGATGCAGGAGGTACCTCACCCCCGCAAACTTTCAGGCATATGCGTATTCTAGTGGTTGAAGATAATCCCTCCAGCCAGATTGTAGCGGCTACCATGCTGCAGCTCATCGGTTGCAAGGTGGATGTGGTCTCTTGTGGAAGGGACGCTGTTACAATGGTTAGTCGTCATCACTACGATATTGTTTTTATGGACTGCAACATGCCGGAAATGGATGGTTTTGAGGCTACTGACGAAATACGGCGGCTGGAGGGTAACAAAAAACACACTATTATTGTCGCACTCACCGCAAATGCCATTAATGGGTTTCGGAGCAAATGCCTCGCTGCCGGAATGGATGAATATCTGAGTAAACCGATACGCTCCAACAAACTGCAGGAGATAGTCACGCGCTGGGCAGCTCCGCACAGGCCTCTTGCTTCTCAGGAGCCAGAGCCTCTTTTTGAGGAGAGCAGCCATGAAAGAGTCACCGGGACTGTGTTTGATGCGGCGCGACTGAAAAATCTGCTGCGGATGTTTAATAAAACCGGGAAAGATTTTGTGCCGACGGTGGTTGAACCGTATTTGAAAAATGTCGAAAAACACATACCGGTACTGTATGCGGCAGCTGAAGAGAAAGATTTTTCAGAAGTGTACAAAACAGCACATTATCTGCTGGGCGGGAGTAGAAACCTGGGTCTGCAGAAACTTTCCGAAATCTGCACCGGCCTTCAGGATAACGCAACCCTGGACAATCACGACAATGTCAGAGAACTCGTAATCGCCCTGGAACGGGAACTGCCACTGGTGAAGACGCACGTGGATGACTTGCGGGATAAAGGGCTGATTTGAAGGAATTTTCCGTAGCGGCACAGCAGATGAATCTTGCTTTGCCGCTACGGAAAATGTATTAAGTATGCTTCAGCTTCAGGCGGGACTACCGAGGTGTCATTTAGGCCCGCTATGTGGGGCAAAACCTCGGAGGACTATTTTTAGGAGCATACTTGCCCACCTTGCCATCCAACATACCCGCACTACCCACCAAATACGGCATCCCCCTTCTCCTGTCTCTGATCGCCGCCGGTCTGGCCGGCAACTATTTCAGCTTCCCGATCTTCTTCAGCGCCGACTTCCTCTTTGGCAGTATATTCGCCATGCTGGCACTGCAGTTCTTCGGGGTTGGGCGCGGTATTCTGGCGGCCGCCATCATAGCCAGCTATACTTACATCCTCTGGAATCACCCCTACGCTATTATCTTCATGACCGCCGAGGTGGCGGTTGCCGGCTGGCTCAGCAGTCGCCGCAAGATCGGGTTGATTCAGGCCGACGCTCTGTACTGGCTTTTGCTCGGTATGCCATTGGGCTACATTTTCTACCACTTTGGCATAGATATCTCCCATAGCAACTCCCTGTTCATCATGATCAAACTGGCGGTGAACGGCATCGCCAATGCCCTGGTCGCCCGGTTGATCTATACCGGATATGCACATTGGTCGCGCACGTTGCTCATTTCATACCGTGAGATTGTCTACAACCTGTTGGCCTTTTTCGTGTTGTGCCCGGTGCTGATCATGCTGGCGGTTGAAAGCAGGACCGATTTTAGAGAATCCGATCTCCGTACTCGCTCCTCGCTACTTCAGGACAGTCAACGTGCGCATCAACGTATGAAAACCTGGGTGGAGAACAGAAAATCCGTCATTATCAATCTGGCAGAGATGGCTGCTTCGAGATCCCCGCAGCAGATGCAACCTTATCTGGAACTGGCAAAGAAGTCGGATGCCAATTTTCAGCGAATCGGGTTGTTGGACAGAGAAGCGACAAGCACCGCCTTCTTTCCCCTGCTCGACGAACTGGGGCAGGAAAACATCGGTAAAAACTATGCCGATCGCCCCTTTATTCCTGCCCTCAGACAGACCCTCAAGCCGATGTTATCGGAAGTCGATATGAGCAGAATCGGCATCCCCAAGCCGAGAGTGATCATGCTTTCTCCGGTGGTCATTCGAGGAGAATACTTCGGCTTCGTAGCCGGCATTCTTGACTTGGAGCAGATACGGGAACACCTCGTCAGGAACGTGGAACGACAGTCCTTGCTCTTCACGCTGCTGGATAAAAACGGCACCGTAATTATGACTAACCGTACTGATCAAAAGGTCATGACACCTTTTGTACGAGGCATCGGAACTCTCAAACACCTTGATAAAGAGGTAAGTCAGTGGGTGCCGGCTGTGCCCCCCAATACCCCATATTTTGAACGCTGGAATAAATCGTTCTATGTCGAGGAAACCGCGATCGGCAACCTGGCAGAGTGGAAATTGGTGTTGGAAAGCCCGGTGGCGCCCCTCCAGAAAGCACTTCACGACAAATACATCGGCAAGCTGTCCCTGCTGTTCCTGATTCTACTTCTGTCACTGTCGCTGGCTGAGTTATTGAGCCGTAAGATTGTTGCTACGCTTAGGCAGCTCCGTTCGCTCACGTACGAGTTACCGGTCAGGATGGCGACGCATGGCAAAGAGATTGCCTGGCCGGAAAGCAGCATAAAGGAGATAAATCACCTGATCAACAATTTCAGGGGGATGGCGGATACACTGTCAGAGAAGTTCATCGAAACCCGGCAGATCAACGAATCGCTTGAACAGCGGGTGCAGGAACGGGCGGTGGAGATAGCTAAGTTAGCAAATGAGCAGCGGATTCTTTTAAATACCATGCCGATTGGCGCAATTTTTCTCAAGTATCGAAATATTGAGATGGCCAATCCTGCTTTTGACTTGATTTTGGGTTACGAGATCGGGACAACGAAAGGCATGAATACTTCTGAATTCTATCCCGACAGCGAAACGTATGAGCGTGTAGGAAAAAAGGGGTATGCAGAGCTTGCCAAGGGTGGAATCCATACTTTAGAGACGGTGATGAAAAAGAACGACGGCTCTCTGATTTGGTGCAGCGTTGTGGGTCAGGCTGTGAACTCGGGAAAGCCTGAGGATGGTTCCATCTGGATGATCCAGGATATCTCTGAGCGCAAGCTGTCGGAAGAGAAACTTAGAAAGTCCGAGGCACTCTATCACTCACTGGTCGAGACATCGCAGGATCTGATCTGGCAATGTGACGCTGAGGGGAGATATACCTACCTCAATCTGGCATGGGAGCAGGTCTTTGGCTACGAACTCGATGAAATGCGCGGAAAGAAATTCAGCGATTTTCAAACCCCCGAGAATGCCAAGTGTGACCAGATAAAGTTCAAGCAGTTAATGGATGGTAATTCGATTCAGGGTTTTGAAACCACTCATATAGGAAAACTCGGCAATGAAATCTACCTGGTGTTCAATGCCCTTTTTATCAGCGATGAAACGGGTAACATAGTTGGAACGAGCGGTACGGCATACGATATCACCGAGCGCAAACAGGCGGAAGAGGAACTTCGCCATGCCAAAGCCGCCGCCGAAGCCGCCAACATGGCCAAGAGCCATTTTCTGGCCACCATGAGCCACGAGATCCGCACTCCGATGAATGGTGTCATCGGCATGATCGAACTGCTGCAGCATACAGAACTGACCCTGGAACAGTACGAATACGCCGAAAGCGCCAAAAATTCCGGTATTGAACTGGTGCACCTGCTCAACGATATCCTCGACCTCTCTAAAATTGAAGCAGACAAGATAGAACTGGAGCTATCCGATTTTGACCTGCGACCGGTGATTTCAGATACCATCAACCTCCTGTCACTTCAGGCCCGCGAAAAAGGGCTGGTACTTGCCTCGTCGATTGATGCCGAAGTTCCGACGGCCCTGAAAGGTGATGCCGGTCGACTGCGACAAATCGTCACCAACCTGGTCGGCAACGCCATCAAGTTTACCCCCAATGGCACCGTAACGCTTCAAATTCGGAAAAACGATGAAGATGAACACTTTGTTACCTTCCTGTTTCTGGTCCGTGACAGCGGTATCGGCATAGCGGCCGACAAGCTGGAACATATATTTGAGCCATTTACCCAGGCCGACAGTTCCACCACGCGCACATATGGCGGTACCGGACTGGGGCTGGCAATCTGCAAAAGCCTGGCGGAGATGATGGGTGGGACTGTTGGTGTAGAGAGTGTAGAAGGGGAAGGGTCAACTTTTTGGTTCACTGTTGTAATGGAGAAACAGGCTAAGGCCCCGCTCCCCCTCCCCCCTCCAACCTCCCCCCCGCTGGGGGAGGCCTTAGTCCCCTCCTCCAGCGGGGGAGGGGTAGGGAGGGGGTGTTTCAACGCCACCGGCATCCGCATCCTGTTGACCGAGGATGACCCGAAAGCCCAGAAAATAGTGCCCAGACTGCTGAATAGCTACGGCTATCAGGTAGATGTGGCTGCTTACGGCAAAGAAGCGCTGCAGGCGCTTGAGAAAAACGACTATGCGCTGGTGCTGATGGACTGCATGATGCCTGAAATGAATGGTTACGAAGTCACCGCCGTCATTCGTGATCCGGCTTCAGCCGTGCGTCGGCACGACATCCCGGTAATTGCGCTCACCGGAAACGCTATGAAGCAGGATCGTGACAGATGCATTGCTGCCGGGATGGACGATTATCTCCCCAAACCGCTTGTGTTACCTGATTTGCTCGAAATGCTGGAGAAGTGGTTGAAGGCGTAGAAAATTAATTCAGATTGAAAAAGGAAGATTTGAGGATAATGGTTCTTCTTTCGTTAATTTCGATCTCGCCAGACTGACTAAGCCGTGCCAGCAATCTGCTTACGGTTTCCCTGGTAAGAGCCGCGAAATCTGCTATTTCTTTATGGGTCAGCTTGAATGGAATCACGATGCCCCTCACGTCCTTGATGCCGTAAACAGAGCTGATATGAGCCAGTACGGCCCGTACCCTGCTCTCCGCATCAGGCAGGGCAAGTAGTCGCAACATTGCCCACGATTCCCTCAGCCGTTCGCAAAGCAGGGAGATGATCTGTTTTAATACCGCCGCATCTTTCATGAAGTACTGTTCAAATTCGCTTTTTAAGATCAGCCCAACCGCAGCATCCTCCATAGCCACGATTGTAGCGGGCTGGGCCTTTCCATCCAGCAGAGTCATTTCGCCAAAAAAATCCCCCCGTTTACGGATGACCAGGATTTGCTCCTTCCCGTCAGGGTTTACCCTCACTACTTTTATTTTACCGGAAAAAACAACATACATGAAATTCTTCGAGTCATCTTCCATGAGGATGATGGAATTTTTTTTGAAATGTTTCTCCTTAATAATCCGATTAAGCATGGATTGCTCAGTCGGAAGAAGGCATGAAAAAATAGGGATGTGCTCCAGTATTTTCAGGTTATGTCTGCCGGGTTCTTTCATGGCATACCTCAAATCCAGATATTGTCAGTGTAACAATTGGTCTTTCTTTGATGTCTCATCGGCTTGCGAAAGCAAATTGTTCAGGGCCGATTCCTCCATCTGGGCTATACGCCGTTTTGTTCTCATGACATACTGATGATCGCTGTCTTTGACATCCATTGAATCCGAGAAAAATCTAAATGTATTACGCCCCTCTTTTTTTGCAACATACATGGCCATATCCGCTCTTTTCAGCAGCGTCTCGATCGTGGATC
>VFJM01000261.1 GCA_009886055.1 Geobacter sp.
TCCGAGTTTCCTTCGGCTACCCCGCCTGTCCGGAACTGTCCGATCAGCAGAAGCTGTTCCGGTTGCTGGAGCCGGAAGCGATCGGTGTGCAGTTGACCGAGGGGGACATGATGGACCCAGAGGCCAGTGTCTCGGCTCTCGTGTTCCATCACCCGCAGGGGCGCTATTTTGACGTGTCCCGCTGAGGGAGAATATGCAAACAAAATCGAGTAGCACAGATCCGCTGAAACGATGCTATATCATCACCGCTGCCATCCTGCTGGTTGGATTCGGCAGCGCTGCAGCCATATATCTGACCGCCGGGGAAAACCCTGCCGACCCTTTTGCCGAGTTTGAAAAATCAAAGAAATTTGCCTATGAACTTGAACGTATGGGGGGAAAGGCGGCTCTTGCAGCGAATGACTTCAACAAATGGTTCACCGGATTACGGCACGGTGAAACACTTGCGTACACCGTCGCCGCTATTACGATTCTCATCGCCGCCGGGTATTATCTTATTGCAACCGGCCTGGAGGCTGAGTCCCGAAGTATGCACAAAGAGAAGTCCTCTCCGACTTCTTCAGGGTGAATGAGAAGGCCGGGCGTTTTCCGGTCTCACAGCAGGAAGGTATAGGTCAACGGTTTCTGCTCGATGAGTTCAGTCAATTGCTGCAGCAGCAGCTCGTCCTCGGCATTCAGGGTCGCTTCAATAAAGCCGCGCTCGCGCCGGGAGAGTGTCAGGCCTCCGCAGAGCGCGCCGAACGCCGCAACGTCGTTCATGCGGCCCAGGATGGCCTGGTATTCCTTGAGCAGCCCGAGTATGGAGCCGTAATCGCGCTTCAGCACCGGCGCGGCAATTTCGAAGAAGTAGCGCCACTTCTTGATGGCAATGCGGAGGGCGTGGCGGGGTTCACGCTGTTCGCGGGAGAGTGACGCAGGGAGGAGATCCTGTATCGGCTGGTACAGCTTGATGCAGGTGTCGGAGAAATAGGTCGTGAGGGGTGATTTTCTGCTGTCCGCGATTTGATGCTCTTCAAGACCTTCCGCCGCTTTTCGCACGATCCGGTCGAGGCGGTGACGGTCAAAAGCAGTGAGACTCTCTTTAATCCGCGTCAGCTCGCCACCGCGCATCTGGGTAAGCATGTAGCGGAGCTGATATCCCCCCGCCGATTCGGCCGGAGTATGCAGCCGGAAGAACAGCAGCGCCTCGTCAATGTTGCGCAGGGCGCCCAGCACCCGTGTCAGTTTCCGGATATTTTTCTTCAGCAGCGCAGCATTTTTTTGCGGTATCCACGGTTCAAACAGCCCCAGCGCAGCCCGGAAGCGGCGTGATGCCACCCGCAGGTCATGGATTGCCTCGATGTCGGAGGTTCTCAGTACTCCACGCCGTAAACGCAGCAGCTCCCGCCACTGTTCCAGAACAACATCCCGTGACCGCTTTGCACTAGCCGCCGTCTTCATCGGTCAGACCCTGGCCAGAATTTTCAGCAGGTGCGGCACCATCTGCTTCTTGCGGGACATGACGTTTTTCAGCTCATACAGATGCGGCTCCAGTTGCGGATATTCCATGACATGGGCGATGCGGGTATGCCCCTCCACCAGAAAGAGTGTTGTTTCGGTGGTAATATCGGTCACCATCAGTCCGGCTATGAAGAGATTGTCGCGCCGCTTGACCTCCGCCAGGGCGGAGAGCAGCTCATCTTTCATGCTGTAAAACTCATCAAACCCGATTACCTCGACCTGCCCGAGCCCGATGCTGTATTTTTCATGCGTAAAGAGCTTGAAATCGGCAGCTACAACCCGATCAACCGAACCATAGTTCTTCAGTGAACTACTGGCGGCAAAAATATCGCGGCCGAACTCAACAGCGCCAAGTCCGGAACAGAGTTCCAGCCAGGCGGCCATCTGGTGGTCGGCATCGGTTGTGGTGGGTGACTTGAGGATAACCGTATCGGAAAGGATTCCGGCCAGCAGCAGTGCGGCAATCTGCCGGTCCGGACCGATGCCGCTTTCATGATAGCGCCGGGCTACCAGGGTGCAGGTGCTGCCGACCGGCGAGGTAATAAAGGAGATCGGGCTGTTTGAGTGGCTGTTGCCCAGCTTGTGGTGGTCGATGACTTCAGTTATCTCTACCAGCTCGGCACCCGGCACCGCCTGCCCGAGTTCGTTGTGATCCACCAGAATCAGCCGGTAGGGGAGGGGTGCAAGGAGAGACGACTTGGTCGCGACACCGGCCAGTGTCCCATCGCCCTCCAGAGCCAGCACGGCCGATACATTGGCCCCGAGCAGTTTCTGGCGCAGGGAGGCAAGTGATTTATCTACCTCGATATCGGCAAATTCCTGTTCGGCAAGACAGACAACCGGGGTGGAGAGCCGCGCCAGCCAGGCGGCCGTGGCGGTATCGTGGGGTGTCAACAGTACAGTGACCTCCCGTTTCCGGGCCAGCTCACACAGGCCATCTTCCAGTTGATGCCCGCCGGTTACCACCAGTACCCGCACGCCCCGTTCAATGGCGGCCAGCTGGATTGTGCGGCGGTTACCGGTCATGATCAGGAGTTCGCGAGGATCATAGCCGTAGATCCTGCTGCTGAATGACTCCTCCAGCATCGCTCCGATGAACAGGTTCAGGGTGATCAGGGAGTCGTCGCAGGTTCCGGTTTCAACATGGCCTGCAAGAGTCCTCGCCAGGCTCGGCAGGGTGGTCGTGACCTGGCGGAGCCTGTCCTGACCGGGGAGCAGATAGCTTTCCGACAGCCGCAACAGCGGGAGCATGCCGCAGGGCCTGTTGTCGCCATCGACGACCGGCAGCACCCGGACGCCGCTTTTTTTGAACAGTTCCAGCGCCTCGTAGGCTGAAGCCTGTCGATCAACTGTCA
>VFJM01000185.1 GCA_009886055.1 Geobacter sp.
AGAGCGAGCGGCCTGCCGCATATTTCCGCACCGGAAGCATCTGCCATGTATTCCCTGGAACGTGATACCGCCATCTGAATCAGCATCGCCGCGATCGGCGCGATAATCGCCATCGCCAGTGAGCCTACCATACTGCCGATTCCGCCCCCTTCATCATCGTCACTCCGACCGGCGCCAAACATCGCCCCCCACTGCAACATATTGCCGATCATCGAGATAGCTCCTGCAAAGGTGGCTGCAATGGTCGATATCAGTATATCTCGGTTTTTGACATGAGCCAGCTCATGGGCCATGACCCCTTCCAGCTCATCAGGCGTGAGGATGCGCAGGATTCCCTCGGTGGCAGCAACGGCGGCATGTTCGGGATTGCGCCCGGTGGCAAAGGCATTGGGGGAAGCATCCGGAATGATGTAGACCTTCGGCATGGGGAGACCGGCCCGACCGGCCAGACGCTCGATCATCCCATAAAATGACGGATGAGCCTCACGGGTAATTTCCTGGGCATTGTACATTTTGAGGACAATCTTGTCGGAAAACCAGTAGGAGCCGAAGTTCATGGCGGCAGCAATCAGGAAGGCAACCATCATGCCCCCCTGACCGCCGACAGCGCCGCCCATGACGACCAGCAGAATAGTCAACAGGGAAAGGAGAAAAGTGGTTTTGAAGATGTTGTTCATTTGTAAGTACCTCCGGCGGTGTTGGTGCGCCGGAGTAAATAAAAAAGACCTTTACCCACGGCGAAATACGCATTGGATAAAGGTCTTGCTTGCGATTATATCGTTCCCGGCCCGAGTCTTGCGACTGTGTTGACGGACGCGGGATCAGCCATGTCTCCGGCCGATAGCTACTCCCCTTTAATACGTAGTGACTCTACTTCATCACTATCCAGCAAGTCAAGTTACATTTTTGTTACAATGAGAGGGCCACCTGCATGAAAAGATGTGGTCGCTACCAGTTTTTGTTCAGGATGCCTTCCGATCCAGACTCCGATACTGAATTGCTTCAGCTATATGCTGTTCATGAATGGTCACGCTACCATCCAGATCAGCAATAGTTCTGGCGACTTTGAGAATACGGGTGTACGTACGGGCAGAGAAGCCGAGTCGGTCGGTAACCAGTTCCAACATGCGATTACCGCTGGCGTCCAGTTCGCAATATTTTTTGATGAAACGGGGCGTCATCTGGGCGTTGCAGTGTATTTTAGTTCCTTTATACCGTTCCAGCTGGATTTCACGTGAAAGCTCTACCCGCCTGGCTATTGCTGCAGAGCTTTCAGCCTCCCCACGATCGGCAAGGTCACGATATTTGACCGCCGGCACTTCAATGTGAATGTCGATGCGGTCCAGAAGCGGGCCGGAGATGCGTGACCGGTAGCGGTGGATCGCAATGGGTGTGCAGGTACAGGGGTGGGCCGGATCTGATAAATATCCGCACGGACAGGGGTTCATGGCGGCCACCAGCATGACACGCGCAGGGTAGGTCAGCGAGAGGAGCGAGCGGGAAATGGTGACCCGGCCATCCTCCAGAGGCTGACGCAGGACTTCGAGAACATTTTTCTTGAACTCCGGCAACTCATCCAGAAACAGGACGCCGTTGTGTGCCAGCGAAACCTCGCCCGGTTTTGGAGTTGTGCCGCCACCGATCAGCCCGACATCCGAGATTGTATGATGCGGGGAGCGGAACGGCCTGACCGCCAGCAAGGCGCGTTCCTTTTCCAGCATGCCGCTGACACTGAAGATCTTGGTGGTCTCGATGGCCTCGTCAAAGGACATGCGCGGCAGAATGGACGGGATACGCCGGGCAATCATGGTCTTTCCCGAACCGGGCGGGCCGATCATCAGGATATTATGGCCGCCGCTGGCAGCCACTTCCAGGGCGCGTTTGGCGTGTTCCTGCCCTTTGACCTCGCTGAAATCCTCACCATATTCGCTGCCGCTGGAAAAAAGCGCCTGAAGGTCAACCCGGCACGGCTCGATGATCTCGCGACCGTTCAGAAACTCGACCACCTGGGAAAGAGACGTGGCGCCGATGACATCAATCCCTTCGACGACGGCCGCCTCGGGGGCGTTTTCCGCCGGCAGGATCAGGCCGGCCAGACCGGCCCGTTTGGCGGCAACCGCCATCGACAGTGCGCCACGAATCGACTTAAGTCCTCCATCCAGCGACAGTTCCCCCAGCAGGATATAGTCGTGAAGCCGCGTCCCCTTGATGACGCCGGTGGCGGCGAGGATGCCGATCGAGATCGGCAGGTCGTAGGCGGCACCCTCTTTTTTGATGTCGGCCGGAGCCAGGTTGGCGGTGATACGCCGGGCCGGGAAATCATAGCCGGAATTTTTAAGCGCCGCCTTGACACGATCCTTGCTCTCCTTGACGGCGCCATCCGGCAGGCCGACCGTGGCAAAGGCGGGCAGCCCGGGGGCCAGATCAACCTCGACATCCACCAGAATTGCATCAATACCGATCAGGGCACTGCTGAAAACTTTTGCGAGCACAATCTACCCCCACTCAACTAATGTTGAATTTTGAATTATGAATTTTGGATTGAATTAATTCAGCATTCAAAATTCAGCATTCAAAATCGCCTTCACGGTTTTAGCATGATAAAGCCCATCTGTCGTCCCGACTCTTCCTTATCCCTGCGATACGAGAAAAATTGTTCACTGTGACAGCAGACGCACTGGTCGGAGAGCTGAACCGCAGCAGCCGGAAGTCCTGCGAGCATCAGCAGTTCACGGTTGGCGGCGCCCAGGTCGAGCTGCCACTTGCCGGGGCTCTTCAGCTCTGCACACGAATCCCAGGAGATGCCGCCCTTTTGAAATGCCTGCCTGACCGGTTCGTCAACTTCGTAGCAGCATTTTTGGATGCAGGGGCCTACCGCGGCATGAAGCTGGGCAGGATCGGAACCGAATTCCGACACCATGCCGGCCACGGCCTTGGAGACCAGCCTGGCAGCGGTACCCTTCCAACCGGCGTGAACGACGGCGATGACCTTTTTGATCGGATCACAGATCAGGATCGGGGCACAGTCCGCCACACAGACTCCGATCATGACGTGCGGCTGATTGGTAATGACGGCATCACCCTCAACGGAGAGGAAATGGCTGTAATCTTCATTTGGTTCGTTGATCACCAGAATGTCACTGCCATGAACCTGCCGGGGGGTCACCAGCGCCTCCTGGTTGACACCGAACGCGCGGGCAAGCAGACTGCGGTTCCCCTCGACATTTGCCTGCTGGTCCTGCGTGTTCAATCCTAGATTGAGCGAATTGTAGGGGGGGCGCGAAACCCCTTCATGGCGGGTGGTGAACCCTTGTGCCGAACATGACGACCCCGGAAATTCTACTTCGATGTACTGGATACGTCCGATACGATTCATCTGCATGATGCTTCCTCCAACCCCGTAAATGGGATAAGTGCGTTAACGAATTTGTTTTCTGCGATGAACCGCATAAAACAACTTCTAACTTACTAAAATTCCTTTTGCCTTCTGGTGCAATTTAAGCTTTACTACCCTGTCGGCGCTGCCGCCAGATATAGACCGCCACCAGGACAGCGCTGAACAGGACAACCCAGAGCAGCGCTTTATGCGAATACTGCATGATCAACTGCTGGTTCTCGCCAATCGCATAGCCGATCAGCGTCAGGATGGTGCACCAGATACCGGCACCAAGCAGGGTGTACAGGGAGAACTTGAGATGATTCATCCCTGCCACACCGGCCGGAATTGATATCAGATGTCGGATCACCGGGAGAAGACGGCCGATAAAGGTCGATATCTCGCCATGCTTTAGAAAGAACCGCTCCACCCGTTCGAATTTGTCAGGCGGAATCAGCACGTACTTGCCATACTTGAGAATCAGCGGCCGTCCGAGATAGTGCGAGGCAAAATAGTTGGCATACGCGCCGATCAGGCTTCCGGCGGTGCCGCACATAATGGCGGCCGCCATGTTCATTTTGCCCTGATAGGCCAGATATCCGGCCGGCGGCATAACCAGTTCACTCGGCACCGGAATGATCGAGCTTTCCATGGCCATCAGCAGAAAAATGCCTGGATACCCCATGGCACCAATCGTGTCCAGCAGCCACTGGGTAAGTGTGTGTATCATATGAAACTCCCCTTAAAAATATTCGGAAGCCCTTTATACCCCAACTAGGGCATTCGGGCAACAGCAGATAGGAACTGTATGAATGAAAACAAAAACCACCTCCTGAAGCGTTTACTGAACGAAGTCCTGGTCGGTGACGGCGCCATCGGTACCATGCTCTACACGAAAGGGGTCAGCCTCAACAGCAATTTCGAACACCTGAACCTGGTCCGCCCCGGTCTGGTCGCAGAACTGGCTCGGGAGTACGTTGCAGCTGGGGCTCGGGTAATCGAGACCAATACCTTTGGCGCTAACTATACCAAGCTGTCCGCTATCGGGCTCGGCCACAAGGTAGCGGAGATCAACCTGGCGGGAGCCAGGATCGCCCGTGAAGCGGCCGGAGATACCGCGCTGGTTGCCGGTTCGGTCGGACCGCTGGTAGCGATCAAAGGAGATGTACAGGAACGCGGCGTCCCGGAGATGGAAGATTTTTTCCGCACCCAGTGCTCTGCGCTGGCAGAGGGAAGGGTTGATTTCCTGCTGCTGGAAACCTTTTCTTCGCTCCAGCAATTGAAGCTGGCGGTGAAGGTCGCACGTGAAACCGGACTGCCGGTAAGTGCCTCGCTGGCCTTTCTGGAAGGCGGCAGAAGCGGCGACGGCAGCTCGGTTGAGAGCTTCTCCCACGCGATGGAGACAGCCGGCGCCGACATGATCGGGGCCAACTGCGGGGCCGGGCCGCTGGAACTGCTCAAGGTGATCAAACGCCTGTCGGCGCTCTCGGACAAGCCGATCAGCGCCTACGCCAACAGCGGTTTCCCGGAGTACCTTGATGGCCGTTACATCTACCGCGCCACCCCGGATTACTTTGCCGCCATGGCACTGGAAATGGTTGCCGCCGGGGCGAACCTCGTAGGGGGATGCTGCGGCACGACACCCGAACACATCGCTGCGCTGGCCGGGGCCATAGGCGGCTGCCGGCCGGCAGCCCGGAACAAGATGCCGGTCATCTCCGTTTCCGAACCGGCACAGACGCCTCCGAAAGCGGCCTCTTTTCTGGACGACTGGGGGAGCCGGACGATCATTACCGTAGAGCTCGACCCGCCCAAGGGGCTTGACTGCAGCCGGATTATCGCCGGCTGCAGGTGCCTAAAGGAAGCGGGAGCCGATGCCATCAACCTTGCAGAGAACCCGCTGGCCCGCCCCCGGATGGGAAATATCGCTCTCGGGAGCCTCATCCAGCGTGAAGTCGGTATCGAGGTCATCGTGCATATCACCGGTCGTGACCGCAACCTGATCGGCATGCAGTCCGACCTGATGGGGGCCAGTCTGCTCGGCATCCGCTCGATTCTGGCCGTAACCGGCGATCCGGCTACGATGGGGGATCATGCCGGGGCTACGTCCGTGTTCGATCTGCATTCCCTGACGCTGATAAAGCTGCTGAACGACATGAACGGCGGGGTCAATGCGCTCGGCAATCCGATCGGAAGCGGAACCGGCTTCACGATCGGCGCCGCCTTCAATCCCAATACTGGGAACATGAATGTCCAGGCCCTGCGGCTGCGGAAAAAAATCCTCAACGGTGCCCGCTTCGCCCAGAGCCAACCGATCTACGATCCGGCAATACTGTTTGAAGCGCTGGAGGCGACCCGCGACTGCACAATTCCGTTTCTGCCGGGGATCATGCCGCTGGTCAGCGAGCGCAATGCAGAATACCTGAACAATGAGGTGCCGGGGATAACCGTACCTGCAGCCGTTCGGGCCCGCATGAAAGGTCTTGAAAAGAGTTCGGGAGTACGGGAGGGTCTGGCGATCGCCAAGGAGTTTATCGACGCTACTATCGCTGCAGTAGGGGGGTATTACCTGATCCCCCCCTTCGGAAAGTACGAACTGGCGGTCGAACTGATCGAACATATTCAAAAGCGTGAAAGGGAAAAGAAATGATGAGATGGCTGACGAGAGGAATACTGCTGTTTTCGTGTCTGACGCTGGCCGCCTGTGCAACCCAGGCCGGTTTGAGTGAAGGGTTTGACCGGAGTGTGAAGGCATATAACCGGATGCTGCGGTGGCATGAGATTGAAGATGCCGTGATGACCTTCACTGATTCTGACCAAAAGGAAGATCAGCTGAAACAGGCCGAATTTCTCAAAAAACGGGGCCTCTCCGTTACCGATTTCCGCATACTCTCCTCAAATTACCTGCCGGAAAAAAAAACGGGGGATGTCATAGCAGAATTCGATTATTATATTCTGCCGTCAAACAGAGTCAAAACGATTTCCGATCGTCAGGAGTGGGTCTATAGGGAGAACATCAGAAGCTGGAAACTTAGAAGCGGGTTACCCCCCTTTGAATAGGATCCTATGGCTTTATTAGATCAGCAGATACAACAGTTCACGGCCTACCTTCACACCGAGCGTGATGTTTCACCACTTACTCTGGCGGCCTATCGCAGCGATCTGGCACAGATGGCGACGTTCGCCGTACGTGAGAAGGGTGAAGCTGTCTCTGCTCAGGATATCGATCATCTGCTTATCAGGCGCTTTCTGGCGGGCCTGTCATTGGGCACCAAAAAAAGTTCCATCGGCCGCAAGCTGGCGGCGATTCGCTCCTTTTTCCGCTTCCTGCTGCGTCGCGGCATGATTGCCAGGAATCCCGCAGAACTGATCGCCACACCAAAAAAAGAGCAGCGACTCCCGTTTCATCTCGATATCGATCAAGCCACCACTCTGATGGAAAGTCCGGAAGACGGGCAAAAATACGCCCTGCGCGACCGGGCTATCCTGGAATTGCTGTATTCTAGCGGTCTCCGTGTCTCCGAGTTGACCGGCCTCGATATCGGTGAGCTTGATCTGGCGGGAGGCATGGTGCGGGTGACCGGCAAGGGGGGGAAGGAACGCATCGTTCCGGTCGGCAGCCGCGCTCTGGAAGCGCTCCGGGAGTATCTTGGGCAGCGGTGCGACGATACGGCAAAAGGCGCCCTTTTTCTCAACACCCGCGGCGGGAGGATCAACCGCCGTAGCGTGGCACGGGTCGTCGATGCCCATGTCATGAAGATTGCCGCCTTCAAGCGGATCTCACCTCATACTCTCAGGCATACCTTCGCCACCCACATGCTGGAAGGGGGCGCCGACCTGCGCGCCATCCAGGAGCTGCTCGGTCACGCCTCGCTCTCCACCACCCAGAAATACACCCACGTCAGCATCGACCGCCTGATGGAGGTCTACGACAAGGCCCACCCCAAAGCCCATACAAAAAGCGGGGAATAAGTCTCCTCATTCCCCGCTCCGACAGCTGCTGATCCGTTTCAATCACCCGATCTTGACTTCGACCTTATCCCCTTCACTTACCTTGAGCTTTTTCTCGATTCCGGGCCCTACGACGACGGTGCCGTCATACTGCTGATCCATGTCTTTCATAACCATGACCGGAAAGGTGCCGCTCGTACCCGCAGCAGCATTTTTCAGGGTCAGTTTCTTGAATGGGGTCTTGAAAAAATCGGAGATATATTGAAAGGTGGGCTGACTGACGGCAATCATTCCAAGTGAATCAAAACTTGCACTGGCCTGCTTATTTGCCAGATGGCTGATATTCATCCGCAGCAGACCATCTCCTGGCCCTGAATCTTCCACGGCAGATTGCTGAGGCGCTGCAGGGGTTTCGCCTGGAAGCTTTGCTTCCAGTTTTTTTACTGCAAGGTTAAGCGTTATCGACAGGACCTGAAGGTTTATACTGTGTGCACATAACAGGAAGAGCATGGCTCCCTGAAACGATTTGACGAGGATGCGGCCGTCTGAGTAGCGAAAATCGAGAAGATCGACTGTTTGGGTTATCTGCAGACCATGAGAACATTCCAGGGTCAATGAAGCGGCCTTCTTTAGTGACGCCGCATCGATAAGCGCAGGAAATGCATGGACAAGCACCTCCCCTTTGCGGCTGAAAAGCGCGCTGCCGATCACTCCATCAACGCTGTTTATGTGCTGCAGAATATCCTTCATGAGACCGCTCCCCTACTTGCCCGGCACAAATGCAGCTTTAATCTCGCCTTCAACACTGTCCAGATTGCAGTCCGGTTTGACCGCGATGCTTAAATAGTGCTGTTTGGAATCGTACATAAGGAGATCATAATTTAAAGTGCGAACAGCGGCAGCTTTAATTTCGCCCAGACCCATCAAGTCACCAAGCTGGTTGCCGGTTTTGGCCAAGAATATTCCCTTGGCTGCCAGCGCTACCGCTTCAATACTGGAGTCCTGAACCGGCGACCCCTGTTTGTCAAGTAAAACGGCATACGTGATATTGTTTATTTCCTGAAGGCGGGCAGCTATTTTACTCATTGTGCGGCGGGGTGTTACGGAGGGACCAGCAGATTTATTCGCTGTTCCGCCCGCATTTTCTTCATCAAGGCGCCGTAGGGCTTCAAGCAGCAAAAAATCAGTGCGATAGTGAATGGTGCAGACGTTGGAAGTCATTTCGGGGTGAATATTAAATGTGCCCCCCGGCCATTTGATAATTTCGTAAATAGCCTGTTCACCAGATTCATCACCCTGCTCGGCGTGAATTATCTCGCCGTCAACAAAATAAATTACTCCCTGGCTTTTTCCATATTCCACAGAAATAGCCCCGGTATATTTATTGTGCCCTTTAAGCTGAATGACATCAGTCAGGGAAAGACCGGCCACTGCACCTTTGAAACCGTTTACGATTTGAGACATTTGCGCCAACCTGTCGGAGGGATACCGTCTATATTGTCTGCTTGCAATGTGCGCTATTTAAACCATAACTGCGAGGCAAGTTCAAGCATGAAAATCATGTGACATTTAATAAACCCCGCCGGTTGCCCGACGGGGTTGGTTAAATTCTAATGAAAACGGCTTCTATTCGCAGAGATCGACCTTGACATCCCAGCTCTTGATCTTCATGGTGCCGTTCTGGGCGAGGTTCATATGCATCTTGAAAGCGCGGTCCCACATCTGCGGCTCGTGGCCAACCTTGCGCTTGATACAGTCTGCAGTGGCCATTTCCAGATACTCGGTCAGGATCGGCTTGTAATCGGGATGCGCACACTTCTCGATGATCCGCTTGGCGCGGTCCTTCGGTGCCAGGCCGCGCAGGTCGGCCAGTCCCTGCTCGGTGATGACGCAGTCGAGATCGTGTTCGGTGTGGTCGATGTGCGAGCAGTGCGGCACCACGCAGGAAATACCGTTCGGATCGGTCTTCGACGGGCGCGACGAAGGGGTATGCATCATCTTCAGGTAACCGTTGCGCAGAAAGTCGCCGGAACCGCCCAGGCCGTTGATCATGCGGGTACCACCGACCAGAGTCGAGTTGGCGTGGGCATAGATGTCGATCTCGACCGGGGTGTTCATTGCAATACAACCCAGACGACGGATCGGCTCCGGTGCATTGGAGATCGAGAGCGGTCGCAGGGTGATCTTGTCGAAATATTTGTCCATGTTGTCAAAGAACTTCGGGAAGCCCGGCGAGGCCGAGAGCGACAGCGAGCAGGAAGAGGCGTGGTCGAGTTTACCGGAGTCAAACAGGTCGAGCATCGTATCCTGGAGCACTTCGGTGTAGACGGTCAGATTGGTGAAGGGCCCCTTGGCCAGGCCGCCGATAACGGCGTTGGCGATGGAACCTACGCCTGACTGCAGCGGCAGCAGGTTCTTCGGCAGACGACCGGCCTTCACTTCCTGGGTAAAGAATTCGATGACATGGCCCGCAATGGCCTCCGAGGTGTCATCCAGTTCGGCAAAGGCACGTCCCTGGTCGCGGAGTTTGGACTCGACCACGGCAATGATCTTGCTCGGGTCACAGGGAATCGAGGTCGATCCGATCCGGGAACCGGCCTTGACGATGTTAAACGGCTGGCGATTCGGCGGAATAGCCGGTGTAAGCAGGTCGTGAATCCCCTCAAAAGAGGGCTGTCCGGTGTTGACCTCGATGATGATCCGGTCGCAGATCATCAGAATTTCGGGGATCACGCCGCAGGATGAGGTTGGAACAAGGCTGCCGTCTTCGGTGATGGCGGAGACTTCGATGATGGCCAGGTCAAGCTTTCCGCTCGCGGAGTCCTTGGTGTAGAAGCCGTAGCCCAGATCCTGTGCGAACAGGGAGAGATGCTTGTCGCCCATGCGGATGCGACCTTCGTTGATACCGGCGGCGATGTTCTTGCCGGTCTGGTACGGCCAGCGACGGTCGATCATGTCGTTGACTGCCCAGCGGTCCTCGGTCTCGGCTCCGACGGAAGCGCCGATGAACAGGTTGAACTTGAGTTTGCCCTGCAGGTTATTCTTCTCTACATGCTCCGCCAGGGCGATCGGTACCACTTTGGGATACCCGGCCGGGGTGAAGCCTGACCAGCCCAGGTTCATGCCGTCCTTGAAGAACGGAATGGTTTGTTCGGGGGTCATGACCTTGCTCAAAAGTGATTTGCAGCGGACGCGGTCTTGCAATGTACCGTAATCTGACATCTACTACCTCCTGTTTTGTTTTTGGTGTTTACAGGTAGATAACCTGTGTTAATAAGGGCTTAAAGCATCATCTGCCCCGAAGGGCAGCCTGTAATCATACTGAAATGTACCGGGGTTAAAACACGTCAACAGCCCAAATAAAACCGGATTCTACCCATGTGCTCCTGTTTCGTCAAGCTAAAAATGTATACAGTATACTCCTTCAGCTCTCGTAATCAACCGCCGCGATGGATGAGCAGACCGCCTTCATATGCGGCACGACCTCTCCGGCGTGATACGGATGGATCTGATAGGCCTGCAGGTCTTCGAGCGAGATAAAACGGGTTGTAAGCGCGATATCGTATGAACGCTCTGATCTGACAACATCGACGCCGACCTCGAGGTGGCGCAGCAGGTCAATCTTGCCGTCCATACTGAGCAGCTTGCTCCGGGTGATTGCCAGATTTTCGGCTGTGGGATCGGCAAGTTTGAATAAAACAATGTGGGTAATCATGGAGCTGTTCCTTTCATGGCAGAGATCTGAATTCAGGGTTCTCTGTATACATCGCCTTCATGAAGCTGTCAATGCGGCTCTCTGTCAACTACCTAAAACGGTTCATGCCGGGTGCGGGAGTTGCCGCAGAAAAACCACATACGCTCCGCTGCCACCCATCTCACGGGGAGCCGGAGCGAATTCCAGGACCATCACCCTCCCAGCGTCACGCAGCCATGAGGCGACAGCCTGGTGAAGTACCGGCTCTTCGGGAGAGTGATTCCCCTTGCCGGTGATCACCAGGACGGCTTTTTGACCCTTCTTTTGAGCGGAGAGCAAAAAACGCGGCAATGCTTCCAGAGCCTCCTCACGCGTCAGGCCATGCAGATCAAGCTGGTGACTGACTGAAACGACGCCCCGCTTCACCTGCCTGAGCCGGTTGCCGGCCAGCGGCTGCAACTCGCCTTCATCCGGGACAGAATCCGTAAACTTCGTATCCAGCTTCAGCCGCGTGATTTCCTCAAGAAATGCCCCCTCTTCGACAACCTGAAGCTCTTCACCCGCTTTACTGGCTGTTATCTGCGGAGGATGCGACCCAGCCCGAACCGGCTTTTTGCCGGAAGGTTGAAGCGGACGCACATCCGCCACCGCCTGAAAAAAAAGATCCCGGCCGTTATCAGCCGATTCTGCCGTTTTTTGGACGGCTGGCTGGATCGGCTCTGCCGGCTCAGCCTGTGAAACGGCGATTCCCTTCAGAGCCCCAAAAGGGGTGACATGAAATTCTTTCGGTTTAGGCGGATTCTGCTGCTGTTGTTTTTTCTTTGCCACTTCTTTAGTCCTTCGCCACCAACGTTATTTCGATGCGACGATTCTTGGCCCGGCCTTCTTTTGTGCTGTTGTCAGCTACAGGTTTATGTTCGGCAAAGGCCGTAGCCGACAGATTGCGAGGGTCAACACCCTGCAGCTGCAGAAATTTGGTTACATTGATGGCGCGGGCAGCAGACAACTCCCAGTTGGTCGGAAAGGTGCGGGTCAGCCCGCCCGCAATCTGGACCACATCCGTATGCCCCTCGATCCGAATAGCTTTATCACTGATATTTTTCAATGTTTCCACCATCTTGTTCAGAATATCCAACCCTTCCGGTTTGACATCGGCCCTGCCGGAATCAAACAGGATGGCAGCCTCCATATTAACCGTCAGCTTACCCTTGAGCTCGGAAATGGTGACCTGCCCCTTGGCAATCTCGTTCTTCATATTGGCAAGGAGCTGCTCGTACGTTACGCTGACCTCCTTAACCTTTTCCTCTTTCGCTTTCTGGAGCTCGGAAATTTCATTGCTCAATGTGCTGTTTTCAACTTTCAGCTCCGTAACCTGCTGGCGCAACTCACTGAT
>VFJM01000219.1 GCA_009886055.1 Geobacter sp.
ATCCTCCTGGCTGTACTGCTGATGAAAGCCGCTGGAGCCGTAGGTGTCGTACTTCTGCTTCTTCTCAGGGTCGGAGAGCACCGCGTAGGCTTCATTGATCTCCTTGAACTTGTCCTCCGCCCCCTTGTTGTCCGGGTTGCGGTCGGGGTGGTACTTGACCGCCAGTTTGCGGAAGGCTTTCTTGATATCGTCTGCCGAGGCCCCTTTTTCGACTCCCAGCGTTTTGTAATAATCGACCTGTGCCATGTCGCTCTCCATCCTTCATTATTTGGAGACAATGTAAGCCCTAACTCCGGAGCTGTCAACTCCGTCAGCGGCGTATGCCTTGACAGAGCGGGTCACGGCACGTACTATCGGGGGCGCTTCACACTATTGATTCGGGGGCATGCCCATGAAAAAAATCGTCATCATCGGCGGCGGTATATCCGGCCTGGCTACCGCCTGGCTGCTGCGTTCCAAGGCAGAGGCTGCCGGGAAAGAGCTGCACATTACCCTGCTGGAGAAGGAAGAGCGCCCGGGGGGGAAGATCCGGAGCATCAAGGCAGACGGCTATACCTGCGAATGGGGGCCGAACGGATTTCTGGACAGCAAGCCGCAGACGTTGGATCTCTGCAGGGCGCTCGGCGTGCAGGGCAACCTGCATCGCAGCAACGACAACGCCCGCAAGCGCTTCATCTATTCCGGCGGTGAACTGCACCAGCTGCCGGACGGCGCTCCGGCTTTCCTCCGCAGCCGCCTGATCTCATGGCCGGGGAAGCTGCGGCTGGCGCTTGAGCCGACCCCGTTTATTGCACCGGCGCCTGCCGGCGTGGACGAAACGCTGGCCGCCTTCGGTCGCCGCCGCCTGGGGGGGGAGGCGCTTGACAAGCTGATTGCGCCGATGGTTTCCGGCATCTTCGCCGGAGATCCCGAAACCATGTCGCTGATCTCCTGTTTTCCGCGCATTGCCGAACTTGAGCGTGAATACGGCGGGCTGATCCGTGCCATGATCATGCTGGCCAAAAAGAAAAAGCGGGATCAGGAGGCGGGAAAGGTCGTTTCAAGCGCCGCCGGACCGGGAGGGACCCTGACGTCGTTCCGGGAGGGGATACAGTATCTCTCCGACGCTCTGGCGAACTCGCTGGGGGGGATAGTGCGCCCCGGCGCTGCCGTCACCAGGGTGGTGAAGGGGGGAAGCGTTCCGTATCGGGTGACATGCGGGGATGGGAGCGAATATGAAGCCGATCTTGCGGTGGTGGCTTCGCCGGCCTTTGCCGCTGCCGAGATGCTGGCGGATCTGGACGGCGGCATAGCCGGAACATTGCGGCAGATTCCCTACGCCAGCATGACGGTGATCTGCTTCGGCTACCGTCGCGACCAGATCAGGCGCTCACTGGACGGATTCGGCTATCTGATTCCGAAAAAAGAGGGGCTGAGTACGCTTGGCACGCTGTGGGATTCAAGCATGTTCGAGAATCGGGCCCCGGAGGGGAAAGTGCTCCTCCGCAGCATGATGGGAGGGGCCTGCTTTCCGGGCTACGTATCGCTGAGCGATGATGAAGTCGTGGCCCGGGTCAGGAAGGATCTGGCGATGGTGATGGGAATAGATTCCGCTCCGGAGTTTGTCAGGATCTTCCGTCATCCGCAGGCAATCCCGCAGTACACCGTCGGTCATGGCGCACGGCTGCAGGCGCTGGAAGAGTCGCTCACAGCGCATCCGGGGGTGATCCTGACCGGCAACTCATATCGCGGCATCGGACTGAATGACTGTGTGGCGGCGGCCGAGCGTGCCGCGGATGAGGCTCTGGCACAAATTTAAAGCAGTCCCCGCTCCACGAAACTCAAATACTCCCCGTCACCGACGATGATGTGATCCAGCACCTTGATCCCCATGATCTCCCCCGCCTCCTTCAGTCGGCGCGTGATGGCGATATCCTCGCTGCTGGGGGCCGGGTCGCCGGTCGGGTGGTTGTGCACCAGGATCACGGCGGCGGCCGATTCCCTGACCGCCGGGCTGAATACCTCTCTGGGGTGGACGATGCTCTGGTTGAGGCTCCCCTCGGAGATCTGGACCCGCCTGATGATGCGGTTTTTACCATCCAGCAGCAGTATAAGAAAGTACTCCTTCCGGCTGTCGCGGAATTCGTGATGGAAATAGTCGAAGACCTGCTGCGGAGAGGTGAAGCGGTCGAGGCGTTCCAGTTTGCGCCCCTGGAAACGCGCCGCCAGGGTGAAGGCCGCCTTGATGCTGGTCGCCTTGGCCAGTCCAACCCCCTTGATGGCGCAGAGTTCGCCGATGTCGGCGCCCCCCAGCTCCCGCAGGTTGCCGCTGAAGTGCGTGATCAATCCCCGCCCCAGGTCGATGGCGCTCTGCCGGGAACCGGGATCACCCGTTCTGATGATCA
>VFJM01000243.1 GCA_009886055.1 Geobacter sp.
AATATTCTGATTTGCTATAAAACTGGTCTCGCAAGCGGGAATAACTCAGTGGTAGAGTGCAACCTTGCCAAGGTTGAAGTCGCGAGTTCGAATCTCGTTTCCCGCTCCAAAAAGAAATCAAAGGGTCAGCTCAAAAGGCTGACCCTTTTTTCATGCCTTTTCTTCCCTGATTGTGCAGTAATTGTGCAGTTTGTAATGCACACTTCGGCCTTTACCGATTCTTTGCAAAATTCCCCATTCGTATAACTGATCCAGATCACGGAATGCCGTGCCTTTGCTGGTATGAGTCATGGAAGCATATTTCTTGGTGGTAAGCCCTCCTTCAAAACCTCCCGGTCCTTCCTCAAGCAAACGGTTAATCACTTTCTTTTGCCGGTCGGTCAGCTGCAGGTGATCATGCGTGCGCCAGAATTCTGATCGAGTGAAGACACCATCAAGTATATCTTCTGAACGCCGGATAGCTCTGGTAAAACAGCCCAGAAACCAAAGTAACCACGGAGTAATATCACAGGATCCCTTCTGACTCCGTTCCAGAATGTCGTAGTATTCTTCCCGGTCTGCCATGATCTGAGCTGAAAGGCTGTACGCACGAACACTCTGTTGGTCATCCTGGGCGAGGGCCATGTCTGTCAGGGCACGCGCAATACGTCCATTGCCGTCATCAAACGGATGTATGGTGACAAACCAGAAGTGTGTTACCGCCGCCCGTATAATCCCTTCCATTTTACCTTGCCGGTCATGCCACCACGAAAGAAATGGCTCGATTTCCGCAGCTACCTGACTGCTTGCCGGCGCCTCATAATGTATCTTCTCTCTACCAATTGCCCCCGAAACTACCCTCATGGGCTCTTCACCTGAACGCCAGTTACCAACCTGGATCTTATGTAACCCGGAATAACCGGTTGGAAACAGCGCCGCTTGCCACCCCCAGAGACGATCAGCTGTTAACGGAGTCATGCAGTTCAACGTTGCGTCCAGGAGTACCGACACTAGATCATCAATTCTCCGATCAACCGGTAAACCTGCGGTAGGGATACCAAGCCTGCGGGCAACGGACGAGCGAACCGATCGAGGGTCAAGCAGCTCCCCCTCTATAGCTGAAGTCTTGATGATTTCCTCAATCAGTATTTCAGCGTGCGCCTGCTTTTCCATTGTGACGCCCAAGCCGGTGACCCTGCTGATCAACCGGCCCTGTGCCAGGCGAGTCTCTCCTAATGGGACAAGAAGCTCATCCGTATTCCAGGTAAAATCAGGCCATTCTTCTCTCTGCCAGATATATCGCTGCACCAATTACCTCACTAATCACATCATATAATGATACGATTAACGACATTATCATCTAACATTCACGACTGCAACATTCATTCTCATTCCCTCCAGTATCATGAGCCGCCACCGGTCGCGTGATAAGCTGAATAGAGCGGCAGGAACGTTATCTTCTGCTCCGGCAGTTCGGCGTAGGGGCGTGAGGAGAAAACCAACCCTCCGCCGCAGTTCAGATAGGTAGAAATGAAGAGGTGCAGGCTCTTCAGGCTGCCGGATGCGCCGCTTTTTACCTCCACCGGATGGATGCTGCCGTCGAGCACCGCCAGGTAATCCACCTCGGCAGAACTGCTCTTGGCCTGCCGGTCCCAGTAATACAGGTTGCCGTGCTGGGAGACAGCCATTTCCTGCCCCACGAACTGCTCGGCCATGGCACCGCGATAGATCGCCAGCAGATCGGTTTTTGCGTATTCCAGATCGGCAGGCATGCCGGAGAGATAGCGCATCAGGCCGATATCCAGCATAAGAGCCTTGAATATCTTTGATGATGCGGTTGCACCGAGCGGCAGGCCGGAAGGGTCGGCCGACGGCACCTTGCGGACGACATTCGCCAGACAGAGAAGTTCGAACGCCTTTTTCAGGGTAGGATTGGAGTAACCCTCCCCCAGGCGGGAATACTTTATCTGGTTGCCGACCTGTTGCGCGACCGTTCTGAACACAGCATCAAGGCAAAAGCGGTCAACCTGCGGGGTGTATTTTACAAAATCCATCCGGTAGGAATCAATAATCTCCCCCTGCACCTCAAAGGCATCGGTGAACGAGCCTGTTTCCTCGTACGCCTTGACACAGGCCGGCATGCCGCCGATGAAGAAGTATCTTTTCAGCTCTTCACACAGCATGTCATGAACAGCCGGGGAGATTGCCGCCGGTTCCCGCAGTATGACCGCTGCCTGAAGATTCCCCACGGCCTCCAGATACTCGGCAAAGCAAAGAGGGTGGAGCGTAAGAAATTGAATCCTCCCCACCGGAAAGGACGCCTCTTTAAGGGCAAATTCCAGCAGGGAACCGGCGGCGACAACGTGCAGGTCGGGCAGCTCTTCGTAAAAATAGCGTAGAGCGGTGATGGCACGGGGAGCGGCCTGGATTTCATCAATAAACAGAAGAGTCTTGCCGGGGGTTATCTTCTGCCCGAGAAAGAGTTCGAGGTCGGCGCATATCCGCCGGGCGCTCAGATCACCATCAAAAACCCGGCGCAAGGCGGGATTTCGCTCAAGGTCAATCAGCGCCAGGTTTTCAAACTGGCTGTTGCCGAATGCTTTCAACGACCAGGTTTTGCCCACCTGACGGGCACCACGCAGAATCAGCGGCTTTCTGCGCTTCCCCTCTTTCCACTTTATAAGATCGTCATCTATGAACCGCCTCATGGGGAAACCTCATCAGGATTATTTAAATACACAAGGTTACTTTACAACAATTAATTTAATATTGAAAGGGTGTTTGTTGAAATTGAGCCGTTCTGAGCGGTTTGGGGGGCGAGCGAGAATTGACGGGAATAAGGGAATAACGGAAGGTCAAACGCGGACAGGGGGATAGCGGAAAAAATGGATCAACTTCGGAATCTTATTTCCAGGTCTACAACTATGCAAACCTGATATTAATTGTGCTCATGTTTACAGCCCGACTGCCGTTCTGTATGGTTCAACTCCTTGATCAGCGGGCCGCCGCTGCAGGCTGAACAGTCAAACTGGATAGTGGTATGAGTAATATGGAAATTGTGCTGCAGTTCATGCTCGATGGCGTGCATAAGCCGGCCACGCTCCCCGTCAAACTCCGGTTCGATCTCGACATGGGCAGACAGGGCAAGAATATGTGAGCAGACCGACCAGACGTTGAGATGGTGGACATCAAGCACCCCTTTGATTTCGCGGATGTGCGCCGCCACCTGTTCGACGGACAGGCCGCGCGGTACACCCTCCATCAGGATATGGATCGCCTCCCGCAGCACCCTCCAGGCTCCGGTCAGGATCAGGAGTCCGATGGCAATGGAGATGAGCGGATCTGCCTGATACCAGCCGGTATAGCGCATCAGCAGAGCCCCGAGAATCACCCCCACCGAGGCGGCCGCATCACCCAGTACATGCAGAAAAGCGCTGCGGACGTTCAGGTCGTCGTGAGAGTGCCCGTGCAGCCCCTTGGCTGCTATCAGGTTGGCAACCAATCCCAGCAGAGCTATGACCAGCATCGGAGTCGTCTGCACCTCTTCCGGAGAAAACAGCCGTTTGCTCCCCTCAAAGAGAATAGCGATCGCCATCAGGAAGACTGTCAGGCCGTTGATCAGTGACGCCAGCACCTCGGCCCGATGCCAGCCGTAGGAATGCTGCTCGGTGGGAGCCTGGGCGGCAAGCTTTATAGCCGCCAGAGACAGCACCAGTGCAAACAGGTCCAGAAAAACATGCCCCGCGTCGGAAAGGAGTGCCAGCGAGTTGGACCAGATGCCGCCGATGATTTCCGCCACAAGGGTGACGGCGGTCAGGGCAATGGCGAAGATCAGGCGGCTGGATATGGTCGCGTCAATAGTTGGCATTGTGCCCTTTCATAAAAGTGCGCAGAACTGGTCATCAGAAAAAAACGAACTCAATCTACAGCCTTCCCGGAACAATTATAAACCACTTTTTCTGAAACCAGAAGGCCACATTAACCAGCCCGATCATCACCGGCACTTCCACCAGCGGGCCAATGACGGCGGCAAAGGCCGCGCCTGGTCGAGGAAGGAGAGTTTCCGGGAAGCGTGTCCGGACATGCTGCACCTCACGGATATGGATGTAAAACCATTGTATCTGCATTTACGGATATATCAAGATGCAAACAGGTTATAGGCAACTCGTTTCGTTCAGGCCCGGTCTGTTCCTTGGCAGCATGAACGACCTCTCTTCCTTCGCTGCGTAAAACAGCTTGACCATATGCTGAAAAGTGCATAATATGCGAATAAGTATTCACATGAGGTGATAATGATAGAAAAGAAAAGCACACGCGTTCGCAAGGAAGAGATTGTCCAGGCATCCCTTGAGGTTGTCGGCAGCAAGGGGGTGCGCGCCCTTACTATTGCCGCCATTGCCGATTCTGCCGGGATGAGCGAGGCCAATATTTATCGGCATTTCAGCGGCAAGGACGAGATCTTTTCAGCTCTGGCGGATTTCATCGGCAGTTCGGTCATGGGCAAGGCTGCGACAATTGCCGCAGGGAGCCGCAAGCCGCTGGAAAAACTGGAGACTATTTTTTTCTCCCACATCGCAATCATTGCCGAGCATCCGGGCATTCCGCGGTTCGTCTTCTCCGAAGATGTTCTGCTGGGTCACCCGGCCTTGGCAAAAACCCTGACAGCGCGTATCGGAAACTATGTGGAGACGATCTCGGGGGTAATCGCCGCAGGCATCCAGGAGGGAGAACTGAAACAGGGTATTTCACCCCGGGAGACCGCCCTGACCATGATGGGAATAATCCAGTTTACCGCGCTGCGCAGCACAGTCGGCGCCTTGAGCGGCGATATCACTGTCGAGGCACGGAAGCTCTGGACCAATTTTCTGGTCCTGATACGCTGATTTTTGCGTTTATGTGAATTTATAATCACATTTCATTCAACCACCCCGTACCGTTCCGTCTTGATCAGGCAACCGGCGGGAGTGAGAAGTCGCCGGTGAGGAGTGACACATGGAACTGATGGGATTCGTGGCAAAAAACAAGAAATATCTGATCTGGCTCATAACCCTTTTGGCCGCCGGCATCATTCTCAAGCTGACGCTTCTTGCCCCGCAGCGGGTCAAGGTCGTGTTCGTTGGGAAGCGCGACCTGACGGCCCGGGTCTACGGCAACGGCACGGTCGAAGCGAAAGTGATTGTCGGCGTCTCCAGCAAGGTTACCGGCCGGATAGTTGAGTTGTATGTTGATCAGGGAGATCACGTCAAACGCGGTCAACTGCTTGCCACTCTGGAAAGCGAGGACCTGCTTCAACAGCAGCTGCAATCCGAGGCGGGAGTCAGCAAGTCCGATGCAAACCTGAATGTGGAGCGGGCCAATCTTCAGAAGGCCCGTGCCAATCTGGTCCTGGCGGAGAACAATGCCCGGCGTTTTAAATCTCTGCTGGAGGGTGGCATGGTTTCCAAGCAGGAAGCAGAGCAGTATGAGAATACATACCAGGTCGCCAGGGAAGATGTCGCTCGCAGTTCTGCAGCCATTGAAGCGGTTCAGATGGACCAGGCTGCCAATCGCGCCGGCCTTGGCTTTGCCCGGAGCAAGGTGGCGGATACCCGCATCTATGCCCCGTACGATGGGGTCATTGTCACCCGTGACCTTGAAAAGGGGGGCACGGCGACACCCGGCCAGGCAATCGTTACTCTGGCCGATCCCCGAACCGTCTGGGTCAAGGCCAATGTTGACGAATCACAGCTGAAAGGTGTGGCAGTCGGCAAGAACGCAGTCATCACGCTTCGTTCTTCACCTGGCGAAGAGTGGGCTGGTCAGGTGGCGCGCCTTGGTCACCAGAGCGACCGCGTTACCGAAGAGCTGGAAGTGGATGTGGCTTTTACCCCGCCGCTGAAGGATTTCCGGCTGGGGGAACAGTCGGAGGTCTACATCACGACCGAAGTCAAAAAGTCGGTTCCTTCACTCCCCTCTGCCGTGCTGGTCACCCGCGAGAAAAAGCGGGGGGTCTGGGTCGCGGAAAATGGCAGACTCACGTTCAGGGCGGTAACCGTCGGGATAAGGGATCGGAGTGATTTTGTCGAGATTACGAGCGGTCTTGGCGGGAACGAACGGGTTGTTGTCGCTGATCCACCGCAGATGGCCAGGTTCCGCGACGGCATGAAGGTCCGGATGCAATGAATCTTGCCATCCGCGACATACGCTACCACCGGGGCAGGTTCATCCTGACATCGATCGGGCTCGGGCTCCTGCTGGGTGTTGTTATCAGCATGGGGGGGATCTACCGGGGGCTTATTGCCGACGCCCTGGCGATTCTGAATACAAACAAGGCCGACATCTGGGTTGTCCAGCAGGGCACCAGCGGCCCGTTTGCCGAGAGTTCGCGCATTCCGGAAGAGAGCAGATACAGGATAGCAGCGGTTCCGGGTGTTGCAGCGGTTTCACCGCTTGCCTTTCAAACCATTCAGATCGAGCGCAGCGGCAAGCCGTTCCGGTTTTTTCTGATCGGGTATGGTCTGGACAGCTTCGGCGGTCCTCCGGACATCATTGCCGGCCGGAACATCCGTCAGAAGCATTATGAAATGGTGGTTGCCAGGGCGATGCGGATCGAACTCGGAGAGAAGATCACTCTGGGGCAGAACGAGTACACCGTTGTCGGCATATCGGAAAATATCGTTTCCTCCGGCGGTGATCCGGTCGCATATGTGACCCTGTCGGACGCCCAGGAGATACAATTCAAGAAGAGCAATCACGCGATCAGGAACGACCGGGCAAAAATAGGGGCGGGTGTTGCCGGAAATAAAGCACTTTCCCCGCAGCAGGCAGAACTCCTCAAGCAGAACATCATCGCGGCCACGGAATCGACCCACACGGTGAATACGGTCATGGTGCGACTTGTGCCCGGCGCGGATCTGAAAGAGACGCAGGAACGAATCGAGCGGTGGAACCGGTTGCGTGCTATCTCCGACGCCGAGCAGACCGCTATCCTTGCCAAGGGGATGATAGAAAAGGCCAGGATGCAGCTGGGGCTGTTCCGGGTCATCCTGCTGGTCATCTCGGGGGTCATCATCTCGCTGATCATCTACACCTCGACCCTCGACAAGATCAGGGTCATAGCCACCTTGAAACTGATCGGTTCGCAGAACAGGGTGATCATCGGCATGATCCTGCAGCAGTCGCTGCTGATGGGGGTCCTGGCCTACGGTATCGGTTATCTCGTGATCCTGCTGACGTATGAAAAATTTCCCCGCCGGATCGTCCTTGAAGCGTTTGACCTGCAAATGCTGTTTGTCATCGTCATGGCGATCTGCACGATTTCGAGCTTTGTGGGTATTCGGAAGGCGCTGAAAGTCGAACCGGCTGAAGCGTTGGGGGGGTGACATGTTTGCAATTGAAGTTGACAATCTGACAAAGATCTACGGGAAGGGGGAGACCACCGTAACCGCCCTGCAGGATGCAACATTCAAGGTCAGGCCGGGAGAACTGGTCGCGATACTCGGCCCCTCGGGTTCGGGCAAAACCACCCTGCTGACCTGCATCGGCCTGATCAACGAGCCGACGCTCGGTACGGTTGTTATCGACGGTACGACTGTCGCCGACGGGGGGTGGCACGGCGGCATCGACCTGAAGCGGATGCGCCGGGAAAAGCTTGGTTTCATTTTTCAGGCGCACAACCTGATCCCGTTTTTGACCGCTCAGGAAAACGTGATGATTGCACTGGAGATTAACGGGTTAACGCGGAATGAGGCAAAAAAACGCTCTGTCGAGTTGCTGAGCGCGCTCAACCTGGGGCACCGGATCAATAATTATCCGTCCGCCCTTTCCGGCGGTGAATCCCAGCGGGTTGCCATTGCCCGGGCGCTGGCCAACCGGCCAAAGGTGATTCTGGCCGACGAGCCGACCGCGGCTCTCGATACGGAAAACGGCAAAAACGTTATGGATCTTTTGAAAAAACTGGCGGTGGAAAACCATTCCGCCATCATGGTCGTCACCCACGATCACCGCATGGTGGACGGGTTCGATCGGATTTTTACCGTCAGTGACGGCCGGATTACGGATGAAAAAATATCGTAGAGACGGATTTGGCTAGCTTTTCTCTTTCACCCGGTCGATGATTCTTGCACAGACTTCTTTTTGAGTCAGGCCGGCGCATGCGATCGTGATGTCCGCGTACTTCGTGTAAAGAGAGCAGCGCTCGTGAAACAGGTCGGCAAAGTCCTGGTCCGGCCTTTTTGCGAGGCCTCTCGTGCGATAGTCATGAATCCTTGATTCCAGTGTGGGCAAATCCACAGAGAGAAAGATGACAAGGCCGTCTGACTTGAGGTGGGACATGGCGCTGTCACTGTAAACGGCGCTCCCCCCTGTGGCGATGACGCAGTTTTTGACGGAAAGCCCACGCAGGACCTCTTCCTCTATTTCCCGGAGGCCGGCGTATCCGTCGGTGTCAACAATGTTCTGCAAAGTCCGTTTGTGTGAAGTCCGGATGAGCACGTCCGTATCCACGAAGTCACGTGATGTCAGCTTCGCAAGGATGACGCCGACGCTGCTCTTGCCTGCGCCCGGCATTCCGATTAAAAT
>VFJM01000322.1 GCA_009886055.1 Geobacter sp.
ACGGTGCTGAGATAGGCCAGCACTTCCCACATCGGTTTTGCAATATCGCGGTTAAACGTCGGGATACCGAAAAGCAGGGCATCGGCCTCTTCCATCAGATTGCGCAGTTCGCTGGCATTCAGGCTGTTGATATGGTAGCTGGCAACCTCTATGCCGTCGCGCGTTGCGCCATGAGCCACGGCGTGAGCCATCTTTCCGGTGCTGCCGTGCGGTGAAAGAAACAGGATAACAATCTTTTTGCTCTGTGAGGTCGGTTTGCTCCAGTTTTCAAACTGCTGGATAACTTTCCACGGGTCACGCCTAATGATCGGCCCGTGACTTGGGCAGATCATATCGATCACGTCGTGACGAATTTTCTCTACGGCTGACAGCACCTTGTCCTTGAAAGGGCGGAAGATGCAGTCAAAATAAAAATGGCGTGCAGAGGTAAAATCTTCCACTTCGTCGTTGAAGATATGCCCTGCCTGCCAGTAGTGGGCTGCGAACGCATCACAGGAAAAGAGGATATGGTCTTCTTCAAGCCTGGTGAAAATGGTGTCGGGCCAATGAAGAAAGGGGGCGGAGATAAAGCGGAGTGTACGCCCCCCCAGATCGAGGGTATCACCATCCTTGACGGTTTGGCAGGTGATCGGCTTGGTCAGGATATTGCCGAGAAAATTCTTGGCAGCTGTCGAGCAGTAAACAACAGCCTGTGGAGCCTGCTCCAGCAGGTATGACAGCGAACCGGTGTGGTCGTGCTCGGTATGATTGACGATAATATAGTCGATGGTTTTCGGGTCTACCAGCGATCTGATCTTATCCATGTATTCGTCAACAAATTTTTCTTCGACCGTGTCAATAAGAACGGTTTTGTCGGTTCCTTTAAGCAGATAGGCATTATAACTGGTGCCATGTTCAGTCGGAAAAAGATCGTCAAAGACTCTCAGATCCGGGTCCTCAGAGCCGATCCAGTAGAGTCCGGGTATGATTTCTATTGGTCCCATCATGATGTGTGATCTCCTGTTTTGCGTGCAGCTACCTGTAGCTCCGAGACGGCAACAGCCCCCGAAGTATCCGGTTTTTTTATCGTATTTGCTGGCTAATATATCAGAAATTACATCACGGGTACAAGCTGCAAATTATCAATTTGTAATTGTTTTGACGATCTGTTTCTGCTACAAGTACTCGCATGAAAGAAAATATCCGTTCGCGTATAGAAGCTTTACGGCCGTTGCTGAAAGACCCCGTGCCGGAAGTCATGATTGCCGCCGCCGAGGCTATTGAAAGGCTGGAAGCAATCAGCAGTGTTGATAAAATCCTTGCAACGCTGAAAACAGGCAACATGGGTGCCCGAGTCGGTGCCATCTATGCCCTGGGAGAGATCGGCGGGGAGAAGGTGCTTCCGCCTCTTGTCTATTGTGCCCGGCGGCCCGAAGTGGATATTCGTTCTGCGGCCGTAGCGGTACTCGGAAAACTGGCATTACCGGCGGCTCTCCCGATCCTGGTAGAGCTCCTCGAAGATGAAAACTCAACTGTTCAGGGTCGTGCGATAGCTGCACTGCTTAATTTCCCGGTTACACCGGATATTATCAACAAACTGCGTATCTTCCTGAGCGCGAGTGACGGTGTGCTCGAAGCTGAAGCGGCACTGACCCTGGCAGGGCTCAAAGATCTGTATTCATTAAGTCAAATCCATGCGCTCCTGGCATCTCCTCACGCCTCAACCCGACAGGCGGCCGCAACAGCGCTCAGCGTCATTCCTGTTCAGTAGTTCCCGCTCGCAATCAATCGCCCGATATCAATGTTTTTCAACAACGGGTCAACGACAGCGACTATCCGGGCGTAGCGCGACCCGTCAGACCCGATCAGCGCCTGTTCGCACGGTGCACGTAGCCGCTTGCCATCGCCATCAATCAGAATACGTATCAACGGCGCATTTTCATCCAACGGGTTCGGGCGATGCACAATCGCAACCTCGTTGGTATCAAGCCGTACGAGCGTGCCCACCGGATAGTTCCCCATCATTTCTACAAAACGCTCAACAATAGCTCCGTCCAGGATTGTATTCGTCATTTTCTGCATCTCGTTCAGCGCTGTTTTCGGATTGACCGGGTGCTGGTAGACGCGCAGCGTTGTAATGGCATCGTAAGTGTCGGCGATGGCGATAATATTAACCATCTGGTCCAATGGGAGCTTGCGCGCCCATTCAGGATATCCGCTCCGGTTATAGTGCAGGTGGTGGCCCAGGACAATAGAGGAAATATGCGGTGCCAGCCCTTCCATTTCACTGATAATTTTGGACCCGAGCTCGGGGTGCCGTTTCATTTCATCAAATTCGGCGCTGGAAAGCTTGCCCGGCTTGTTAAGGATCTCCTTCGGAATCATGGTCTTGCCGATGTCGTGCAGCTGACCCGCAATCCCCAGGTCCCTGACGGCCACGGCATCCAGGCCGAGTGTCGCCCCCAATGCCATCGACAGGACGCCGACATTGACGCAATGATTAAAGGTGTAGTTGTCATAATCCTTGATCATGGTTAATCCAAGCAGCGCCCACGGTTCCTGCATGGTGATCCCGACCATCTGATCAACAACCTGTATTATCGGGACGCTGCTCGGTATGCGGCCCCGTTCAATATCGCGGCAGATGGATCGTATGGCCGAGAGAGCCTTATTGTACGTTGCGACGTGATCACCGTCGGGGTTCCGCTCAGACTCTTCATCGGCTTGATCAAAACGGTCGTCACCGTAACGGACCAGTTTAAAACCGGTGATCCCGCCTTCCTCCATCTGGCGGGAAAGAGTGTCAAAGCGGGCACTCTTGGCGGATAAGAGTTTGACAAAAGATTCCAGCTCCTCATAGCTGATGGATGGGGTCGCTACAATACGGCTTATCTCCTTTTCGATCATCCGGCCCGTCAGGTCGGCGATTGCCGTTGAGGGTGCAATGAAGAGGTGATCGTCAAAGAACATGATGTCGTCGGTAAGTCCCCAGGAGATTTGCTCTTCTTCACAGAGAGCCGTCGTCATGATTTTGTAGAGTTCCATGAGCGGTTGTCTGATTGCCGGGTGCGAGGCAGGGTAAAAGCCCATTCCTTTAACAGCACCGGAAAAAAGTGTGATCAGTCTGAGCGCGTTCGCCTTATCAAGAGATCCCATCTGATTTCCCCTCTGCCCTTTCTATCAGTACGATTGCCTCCGAGCACGCAGAGCCGAGTTCTCTGTTGTCGGAAGCCAGTTTTTCAAGGTACGGCACCGCCCTGGCATCACCAAGCTTGCCCAGGCATGAGGCTACAGCCGCTTTTAGCTGATTTCCCCGCGTTGCAGCGAATAGATGCCGCTCCTCAAGGAGTGTAACAAGATGCGGCGTCACCTGCCGGTCACCAATTGAGGCGATGGCCGTCAGAACATCCATTTTGAGAGGGAGCGACTTCAGAAACAGGTCTCTTGACAACACGATATTCATGAGTTCCGGCAATGATTTTCTGCTTTTCATACCTCCCAGCGAAGCAACTGCCTGTGGATACAGTGCTGTATCGGTGCCGCGCAGGATACCGAGAATAGCAGCTTCCGCTTCTTGCCTGCCAAGCTGCGCCAAGCTTCGGGTAGCTTCTTTGCGTACACGGAGGTCTGAATGATGCAGACATTTCGTCAGTGCCCCCTGTGCATCACGGTTTGCGATGGAACCTAAAATTGCACAGATATTTCGTATGATGAACCAGCGGGAGTCATGCATCAAATCCAGAAGCACAGGCACGGCCGCTTCACCGAGACCGCCTATCATAGTGGAAAGTATTTTTCTGGTTTTAATGCTGTTGGTGCGTCCCAAGAGTTCGATCGCTGACGTAATGGCGGTAGCACCTCCGGCTTTGAAAACCGCCTGCAGGGCCTCTCCCGACACCCCGTCGCCCTGTTCGATCCGTTCCAGCACGACCGGCAGAACGTCACTATTAATGATAATCTGCTCTATCGCAAATGGTGCGCACTCTCGCATGTTTTCACTGCGCGTCTCGTCGGCGGCGTGACTGGCAAGCAATTCAATCAGGGGGAAAATAAGGTGTGGTTCATGGCGCGATTGGAGCTCATCGGCACAGGCAACGGCCGCGCGGATCAGTATCAGGTAGATGTCGTCATCAACGCAGGTTGTTAATCGCTCGATCAGTGCCTGAAGCTGCTGTTCCGGAAGAAGCTCATCCGGCTGGGGTGTCTGCTGTTCAACGACAGGGGGAGTATCACCACCGTTTTCAACCTCATCAATCCCCTGTGGGATAATGCCGCTCTGTTCGATCTTGCGGCGCTTCTCCTTCATGGCGGCCGGATCAAACTCATTGACACAGATGGAGCGGATGCCGCGCGCAGCCATCAAGGTGTCGATACCGCCGGATTGCTGGATGTCTTCAGGAGACAGGCACAATAGCTTGAATAGTTCAAGCAGATCTTCCTGGAACAGGTCGTGAAAAAACGTTATTTTTTGAACCCGCCGAACAAACAGCTCGTACGCGAGAGCGGTCGACAGGCCGGTAGAATCTTTGAGAAATTCTCCGTCCGGAAAGCTGAACCCGGCGCGCCCGCAGGCGAGTGAAAGCGCATTGCCGTCGAGCAGCTGCAGCATCGTAGAATGAGCGAGACTCAGGCTGCTGCGCCGAGTCGGGTGCCCTTTCGGATAAAACTTCCATGCCCGCACGGCGCGATACACACTGCCGAGCGCATGAAGAGTCCCTTGAGTTGTTGATGGTCGATAGAAATCCATTGCGGTTCCTTGTGTTAGGAGCCGGAATTATGCCATACTGCAATGTAAATGTCTTTCCAAAATATTTAAATTTCTTCCGATCATAACGGTAATTGAACGTTAAAGAGGAGCGTATGAAGCAGAAAACGATCTTTACCTGCCAGAAATGCGGTAGCCAGTCTCCCAAATGGCTCGGCAAATGTCCTGACTGCGGCTCCTGGAACAGCATGGCGGAAGAGGCTGTCGTCAAGGCTTCGCATACGGCGCGCCCAACCGGGGGCGCACACCCCATACCAATCTGTGACGTCCCTCCGCAAACGGAGACGCGCAGGCCGACCGGCATCGGAGAGCTCGACCGGGTTCTGGGCGGCGGCATTGTTCCTGGCTCACTGGTGCTGATCGGCGGTGATCCCGGCATCGGCAAATCAACGCTGCTGCTGCAGGCGATGCACACCCTGGCGGAAGATGCGGGAAAGGTATTGTACGTTTCGGGTGAGGAGTCCGCTTCTCAGACCAGGCTAAGGGGCGAACGTCTGGGGGCTTCAAGCCGCAACCTGCTGATTCTGGCTGAAAACTCGCTTGAAGCGATCCTGAGCCAGGCCGCGGCTCTCAAGCCGGCTGCAATGGTGGTGGATTCGATCCAGACCGTCTGGACCTCTGCCCTGGAATCGGCACCCGGCAGCGTCAGTCAGGTGCGGGAATCGGCCGGCAAACTGATGCTGCTCGCCAAAGGGAGCGACATTCCGATATTCATCGTCGGCCACGTCACCAAAGACGGATCAATTGCCGGTCCGCGCGTGCTGGAGCATATGGTGGACACGGTGCTTTATTTCGAAGGTGACGGCAGCCATCCCTTTCGTATCCTGAGGGCGGTCAAGAACCGCTTCGGCTCGACCAACGAAATCGGAGTCTTCGAGATGAAGCAGGAGGGGTTGTGCGGGGTGGCAAACCCTTCGGAACTGTTCCTTTCCGAGCGCCCCCTGGGCGTGTCAGGCTCGGTTGTCACCACCTCGCTGGAGGGGAGCAGGCCTCTGCTGGTGGAGCTTCAGGCGCTGGTAACCCCGTCCTCCTACGGCGTCCCCCGTCGGACAACCATCGGAGTTGACCATAATCGCCTGGCTTTGCTGGTTGCGGTTCTGGAGAAGAAGGTCGGCTTGCACATGGCCGGTCAGGACATCTTCTTGAATGCGGCCGGCGGGGCACGACTGAACGAGCCGGCAGCCGACCTCGCCATGATCATGGCGGTTGCCTCCAGTCACCTCGACAAAGCCATCCCCCCCGATACGGTGATATTCGGCGAAGTCGGTCTGGCGGGTGAGGTGCGTGCCGTCACCCAGCCGGAGTTGCGCATAGCCGAAGCCGAGAAACTAGGCTTCAAACGCTGCATCATTCCGGCCGGCAGCCTGAAACGCCTGAAAAAACGGGGCATCCGCCTGGAGGGGGTTTCTACGGTTCAGGGTGCGATGGATGTGATCTTCGAATCGTAAAAACCAAAGCCCCGTTGATCCCGCCGCCGCGTAGAATTATTTTGACCTCTCCTTTTTTGCATGTTATATCAAGATAAGTTGATTTATAGAAACAATGGACATTGATATATGCTTGATACCTTCAAAGCCCTGGGCGATCCCTGTCGTATGCGCCTGACCGCAGTTCTTCTGGCTGGTGAATTTACCGTGCAGGAGCTGACTCAAATCATGAGCATGGGACAGTCGCGGATTTCGCGGCACCTGAAGATTCTGACCGAGGTCGGCGTGTTGACTGTGAAGCGACAGGGGACCTGGAGCTACTACCGGGTCGGCGAGGGGAGCAGGTTCTTCAGCGCTATCCGCCCGGCGTTCGAGCGGGAACTGGAGTTGCTGCCCGAACGGAGTTTTGATTTAGCCGCTGTTGCAGCGGTGCTGGAGGAGCGTCGGCGGCGCAGCCAGGAGTTTTTCGACCGGCACGCCCGACAGTGGGATGACCTGGCTCGTACCCTGTTGCCGGTACCGGAGTATCGCCCGCGCCTGCTGAATCTGGTGCCGAAAGGTGTCAGCGTTTTGGAGATCGGCGTCGGTACCGGTGGTCTGCTGGCCGAACTTGCACTGCGCGCATCAAAGGTGATCGGCGTGGATCACTCTCCGGCCATGCTGGAAGAGGCCCGCCGCAGGATAGTGGATCGGGGAGTGAGCGGAATCGAACTCCGGCTGGGTGAGATGAGCCACTTGCCGATGCCGGATTCTTCTGTAGAGTGTGTAGTAGCCAACATGGTGCTTCACCATGCCGCAGACCCGGCGGCCGTTCTGGCTGAAGCCCGGAGGGTGCTGTCTCCCGGTGGCTTGCTGCTGTTGGCCGACCTGGCCCGCCACGAGCGCGAGGCGGCGCGGGAGCAGCTGGCCGACCAGTGGCTTGGTTTTGAAGAAGATGAGTTGACCGGTTGGTTGAATCAAGCCGGATTTACCACGGTGACAATCGAACGAATTACTGCAACAGAGGGACAGGAAAGAGTACTGCTGGTTCAGGGATCGACACACAGCTTGAATAAAACCAACAAGAAATAAAAACTAAAAGGAGCTTAAACCATGTCACAAGATTACATCGTAGCAGACCTAAAACTGGCCGATTGGGGCCGCAAGGAAATCAAAATCGCCGAAACCGAGATGCCCGGGTTGATGGCCATCCGCGAGGAGTTTGCCGCGGCGCAACCGCTGAAGGGGGCCCGCATCACCGGGTCGCTCCATATGACCATCCAGACCGCCGTGCTGATCGAGACCCTGACCGCCCTGGGAGCCGAGGTCCGCTGGGCATCCTGCAACATCTTCTCGACACAGGACCACGCCGCAGCAGCCATCGCTGCCGACGGAGTGCCGGTCTTCGCCGTCAAGGGGGAAACTCTGGAGCAGTACTGGGACTATACCCATCGCATCTTCGAATGGAGCGACGGTGGTTTCTCCAACATGATACTGGACGACGGCGGAGACGCCACCCTGCTGCTGCACCTGGGCGCCAGGGCCGAAAAGGATCTCTCCGTGCTGGCCAAGCCCGGTTCGGAAGAGGAAACGATCCTCTATGCTGCAATCAAGGCGAAGCTGGCCGTCGATCCGACCTGGTACTCCACCCGTCTGGCAGAGATCAAGGGCGTGACCGAGGAAACCACCACCGGTGTTCACCGTTTGTACCAGATGCATGAGCGCGGCGACCTGAAATTTCCGGCCATCAACGTCAACGATTCGGTCACCAAGTCCAAGTTCGACAACCTCTACGGCTGCCGCGAATCGCTCGTGGACGGCATCAAGCGTGCCACCGACGTAATGATTGCCGGCAAGGTCGCCCTGATCTGCGGCTACGGCGATGTGGGCAAGGGGTCGGCCCAGGCCATGCGAGCACTTTCGGCCCAGGTATGGGTAACCGAAGTCGATCCGATATGCGCCCTGCAGGCCGCCATGGAAGGGTACCGCGTGGTGACGATGGAGTACGCCGCCGACAAGGCAGACATCTTCGTCACCTGCACCGGCAACTATCATGTCATAACCCATGATCACATGATCAGGATGAAGGATCAGGCCATCGTCTGCAACATCGGCCATTTCGACAACGAGATCGAGGTCGCCGCCCTTGAAAAATACCAGTGGGAGGAGATCAAACCTCAGGTGGATCACATCATCTTCCCTGACGGCAAGCGCATCATCCTGCTGGCCAAGGGGCGTCTGGTCAACCTGGGCTGCGGCACCGGTCACCCCAGTTACGTCATGTCATCCTCATTCGCCAACCAGACGATCGCCCAGATCGAGCTGTTCTGCAATCCGGGAAAATATCCGGTCGGTGTCTACGTACTCCCCAAACATCTGGACGAGAAGGTCGCCCGTCTGCAGCTGAAGAAGCTGAACGCGCAGCTGAGCGTGCTGACCGATGAGCAGGCCGCCTATATCGGCGTTCCGAAACAAGGACCGTACAAGGCCGAGCAGTACCGCTACTAGCAAAAAACGGCAGTTGAAGCTGAGATGCCAAACAAATGAGCGAACGGGGCAGAATCATCTGATTCCGCCCCGTTCGTGACTTTCGGGAGATGAGCGATTATGGAGTGTCGTGCGGGGTGTGCCGCCTGCTGTATTGCACCATCAATTTCCTCACCAATTCCCGGCATGGCAGCCGGGAAATCTGCTGGAGTTCGTTGCATTCAATTGACCGGTGATAACCGTTGCCGGCTCTTTGGCCGTCCCGAACGACCTCCGGTTTGCCTGAGTCTGCGTGCAAGCGAAGAGATGTGTGGCTCCAGTAACATTGAAGCACTGGAACGACTGGCCGGGTGGGAACAGCTGACTAAGCCTGAAACTACTTCTTCTGGTCTGCCTGGTTCAACGCCTTGATCAGGGCGTCCGTTACATCCTGCGCGTCGACAGAGCCGCCGACGTAGAGCAATTCCCTTTTAATTACAATTGCGGCAAACCCGTTTTCTTTACCGTAAGTAACCGCCGATTGCTCAATTGCCTCAAAGAGCATCCGGCTCTCTTTTTCCTGCAGTGCCATAAGCTCATCTTCTGACGCTTGAGCAAACTTCTGGAACTCTCCCAGCTTTTTCTGGAATTCCTTCGACTTGGCTTCACGCTGCTTCGGGGTCATCGTTGCAATTTTCGCTTCAATGGATGCCTTCAGTTTTTCAACCTGTTTCTTTTTACCGTCAACTTTTACCTGAAGGGTGTCTTTCCTCGTGGACAACAGGGTCTTGAGTGCTTTGCCCCGCTCTGATTCCGCGCCGATACGGGCAATATCCACATAGCCGATACGGGCGGCCTGGGTTGCCGCAGCCGGTTTTAGTGCAGCTTCGGCCGGTGCTGACACAGCCGTCTGCGGTGGAACCGGCGGTTTTACCTCAACTGCGGTGTCGGCAGCGAAAGCGAGAGAGGGGAGTGCAAAAAAACAGGCGATCAGGACTCTTTTGAAATTAGCGGGCATGGTTTCTCTCTTTTGACCTTAGATTAGGTGGTGCGAATAACATATGTGTGTGCGTTCGAACGGGCAGCTTTGGTGCGGAGCCGCAGCGATATCAGCAGCGCTCCGAAGAGCAGGAGCAGGGAAGCAGCCGAGATCAGCGGGTGAGCAACAGCGACAACAAGCGGCGTCAGAGCCAGGCGGGTCACGCCCCGCAGAACCGGGTGCCGGGCAATGAAGTCTGCCAGCGGCGGGCTGCAGCGATAGTAAAGCGCGACAAAAGCGCGGCCCGGGGCATTGGTCAGCAGGTACTCATCCCGGAAATTCCGCAGCAGCTGCACCTGCGGATGCAGATAACTGCCGTACGCGGCCGTGGCGATGAAGCAGCCGCCGCCGTTGCCGCCGGAAGTTGACGACGTCGGAGGTTTCGGCTCGACCACCGCTACGAGTTTTCCGTCAGTACTGAAGTTGGCTTCGTGGTTGTCCAAACCGGTAGTGTTTGCTATCAGGAGAACCACCTCGTCAGATGTCCCAAGGGAACTGGCGACATAGGAAGCAGAAGTGGGAGTGCTGCCTGCGTCGGCAGCAATTTCACTGCCGTTTTTAAACAGAGCGGTCTGAATGCCGGAAGTATTGATAATGGAAATCTTAAGAGAAGTCACACCCAATGTGGGGGTGAACTTGTAATACGCAAACGAGTAATGAGGAAGGGTAATAAACGCCGCAGGGCTGGTAGTGCTGTTTACAGGGTACACAGAGTATGCTGCGACCGGTGAATAGGCATGTATTTTGTCTGTTTCAGAAGAGCCGAGATGGAGGGGCCAGTCTCTTGTGTAGACACGCTTGGCAAA
>VFJM01000194.1 GCA_009886055.1 Geobacter sp.
GCATCGTGTGGATGAGGGGCTGCGCTGCGGATTTCGCTTTATTCAGATCTTCAAGGCGGATCAGGAACGTATCGACAGCCGTATCAGCGATTTGATCCGGAAAAACGGCGGCACCCACCGTGAATACACGCGCAATTGGGTGCTGGTGGACAAGATGGTGGCGGATGACCGCAAGCCTGAATGAAGGCGTGGTGGGAACCCCTATTTTGTAAAAAACCTGACCGCTTTTGTCACCATGTCAAAGAGATCGGGGTCAGCAGCTCTTAACGTGCCGCCGAACAGGCCGAAACTGGAATCATCCGGATACCCCCCGCCCGGGGCGGATTGGCTCTGCAGTTTACGCTTTTCACGCTCCTGCTCCCGCTCTTCAATCTGTTTTCGCTGTTCCTCCCTTTCCTGCTGCAGGAGTTTTCCTCCCGCTTTCATCCATTCAAAAAGGTGCCTGAGTTCACCCCCGTCAAGCCATACGCCGTGATCCTTGCAGCGGTCGACAATGACCCCGCTTTTCGCTCCGAAATTGACCCGGTTCATGATTTTGCTGCATATCGGGCATTTAATGTAGGAAACAGCATAGTCGCCGGCTCTCATCGTGCTGTTGATGCTATCCAGCTGGTTTCTGTTGATCGTGAATGCATTGGAAACCGTTGCCTCAAGCAACGCTTCAAGTTCATTCGGATCAAAGAAGAGCCCCAGACATTCATCGCATCGTTCGATAAGAAATCTGCCGTGTATGTTCAGGTCGATGGTTCTCAGTCTGATGCTGCAGCGCGGGCAGATCCGCTCCGATTCAATTTCATGGGTCGTATAGTAATGAACATCTTTAAGGTCAGTGTCATTTCGGCTGCCGCAATAATCACATCGTATTGAGTCTTGCGGAAGGGGTGCCGAACAGTTGGTGCAATGTGCCACGGTGCCTCCTCTGGATAAAAATTATTCAGGCAGCGGTGGTGGCGTCGCCTGGAATGACGGCTTGAATTCACTGAACGAATCAGCTTTTCCCCACGCTGTCATCCCCTGTTTCCAGAGCAGGGTTTCCCTGGTTATGGACCCGGCTGATATCTGTCCGATAATAGAATGCTTATCAAACGGCCCTGTCTTTGTGCCATTTTCGCCGACAAAATACCTGCTCTCCGTTTCTTCCCGGGGGAAAGGTGGCGGGCCACCTGCTGCCGGTTCCTGCGGGGTGACCAATATTTTCCCCAGCTGGTTCGCCATCGCAAACCCCATTCCCATCCCGACTCCTGCGGAGGCATCGCCCCCCGGATTTTTTGCTGCGGACTCCATGGCTTGTGCGGCCTGAAACTTTACATAGTTATCCAGGTTTCCGATAATTCCCATGCTGCTCTTTTTATCCAGCGCTTCTTCAACATCCAGCGGGAGGGAGATGTTCTCGATCAGGAGTTTGGTGACTTCGAGTCCATATTCCAGAAATTCCGGGGCGATGCTTTTCGTCAGGAAAGCCGACAGTTCATTGTAGTTGGCGGCCAGGTCGAGAACCGGAATGCCACTTTCAGCGAGCGTGTCGGCGAATCTGCTCACGATCAGATTCTTCAGCTGTTCAGAGATGTCGTCAAGGGTGAAATGCCCGCCTGTGCCGACAATTTCATGTATGAATTTAACCGGATCGCTTACTCGCACAACATATGACCCGAATGAGCGGAGGCGTACGGGACCGAATTCCTGGTCGCGGAGTATGACGGGGTTTTTTGTCCCCCATTTGAGGTTGGTGAAATTCCGTGTATTGACAAAATAAACCTCTGCCTTAAACGGGCTGTGAAAGCCGTATTTCCATCCGAGAAGGGTTGACAGTACCGGGAGATTTTTGGTCGTCAGGCTGTGCTGCCCGGAGGAGAATACATCGGCGATCTCGCCCCTGTCGACGAAAACGGCGGCCTGTGCCTGCCGCACGATCAGTTGCGCACCATACTTGATCTCATTGTCAAACCTCGGGAACCTCCAGACCATCGTATCGCTTGATTCGTCGGTCCATTCGACAATGTCCAGTAACTCCGCTGCAGCTTTTTCCCATAGCGTCATGGCATTCCCCCCCGTTTAAGATTCATGTTGAAATAAGCCTGTACAGCTGCCAGATCCCATGTCACCATACAATTCGGATGAGATCAAGCAGGAATGTGCTTGTCAATGTTCAGAGATGATTTTAGTATGGGTGCCCAGGAAAGATACCATGCCAGGCAATAAGGGAAAGGGGGGTAGTCGGTTAGAGCCCCCTGCGATATAATCCATCGGTAACTTCTTGGTTGAAGGGAGATGCCGTGGAACCAATACCACTGGTAGCAGGCCGCGATTACCCC
>VFJM01000392.1 GCA_009886055.1 Geobacter sp.
AGCTGCCCGACGGTAAGCGGGGACAACATGAACGAGGCACGGCCTCCACCTATGCTGTCAGAGGGGAGTTTACCGAACAGCTCCATAACCGGATACCCCTCAATGGCATCAAGAAAGTCGGGTTTGAAATTGGTAGCGACGGACAGCTTCATATGACCCCTCCGAAAGTATTATTCGTAGATATAATTTATATCAGGTTATTTTCAGAGAGCAATCGGCTTTAACCATGCTGTCGTACGTGCGGGAGGACTCTATTTGACATATTGACGTTAGGTTGTACACTTATCCTCAACCAATGAAAATACTTCTCATCAGCACGAACCGGAACGCCCTTCCCATGCCTGTGATGCCCGTCGGCGCCTGCATCGTAGCCCATGCTGCGGAACGCGCAGGCCACACCGTTCAGCTCCTGGACCTGATGTTTGCCCAGGACGCACTATACGCTATCGAATCTGCCGTGACCGGTTTCAAGCCTGATGTCGTAGGCCTCTCCGTCCGCAACATAGACAATGTTGACATGCGGGACCCGCTGTTCTTCCTGGATGACCTGCAAAGCATCGTAAAAACCATTCGCACCGGGAGCAGCATCCCGATAATCCTGGGAGGAGCAGCGATCGGCGTCTTGCCCGAGCAGATACTGTGCCTGGCGGCCGTTTCCTGTGCCGTTGTCGGCGATGGTGAAATAGTCTTCCCACAGCTCCTTGACCGCATCTCGCGCGATGAGCGCTTCAGTGATTTGCCCGGTGTCGCTTATGTCGAGAACGGCGTCTTTCAACGTAACAGCTCTGCTGCTGCGGGGTTTTCGGCCACGTGCCTGGTGCCGGACTATCATAGGTGGCTCAATATTGCGGCCTATCGTTCCCGGATGGCAACGGTTCCGATTCAGACCAAGACCGGCTGTCAATTTCAATGCGTGTACTGCAGCTACCCGAAGATAGAGGGGAGCATCTGCCGCCTGAAGGAACCCGGCAGCATAGCCGATGCCGTCATGCGGCTAGCAGCAATGGGATCTCGGGATATCGAGTTCGTGGACAGCGTGTTTAATGCGCCGCGGGAACATGCCATGGACGTTTGCGCGGCCCTGGCTCGGGTCAAACACAACGCTCGGCTTCAATGCCTGGATCTGAACCCACGTGATTTTGACGATGCGCTGGTGACTGCTATGGAACGGGCAGGCTTTGTGGGCATGGGCATTACCCTTGAGAGCGCTTCCGATCCGGTGCTGCAGGGTCTGCGCAAAGGCTTCACGAGCCGAGAAGTACATCATGCCGCAGAGGTGGTGTGTCGGCACCGGATTCCCTGTGCCTGGATATTCATGATGGGGGGGCCGGGAGAAACGCGGGAAACGGTCCGGGAAACGCTGCAATTTGCAGAAAGATATATCCGCCCGATGGACGTGGCGTTTTTTAATACCGGCATACGCATCTACCCCGGAACGGAGCTGGAATCTGTTGCGCGCACAGAGGGGGTACTATTGCTGCCACCGGAAGAGATGCTTTCTCCCGTGTTCTATATTTCGCCGGAAGTGGATGCAGGCTGGCTGGATCAGGAGCTGAAAAAGTCCATGAACAGTCAGATGAACTTTATCAATATGGCATCCATGGGACATTCCCTGCTGCCGACGATTCACCGGGTCAGCCATACCCTCGGTCTGCGACCGCCGCTCTGGAGACATACCGGAATCATCAGGCGTGGACTCAGACTGGCGGGGATGGATGTGTAGAAAATTTATCCCGGCTTGTCCGGCAGAAGAGGGGAAAGATGAATAAAGCAAGCAGCCATGAATCGCCGACCGTATCAAACCGTAACGCCTACATCGCCTCCTTCGCCTGTGTGGTGCCCCCCTTCAGTGCGGATCAGGCGTTTTCCGCGGCGCTGGTCAGGAAACACTACGCGTCAAAACTGAATGCCCGCAGTCAGGGATTGATCAGGGCGACCTTTTCCCATCCCGGCATCCGGAAAAGGCATTTTGCCGTGGATGACCCGGCGTGCATCATGGACGAATCACCCGACCAGAAGATTGCGCGGTTCACCGAGAAATCTGTCGAGCTTGCCGGCCAGGCCGTTACCAGGGCGCTGGACCAGGCAGGCGTGAGCGTTCAGGATGTGACGGGCCTCGTCGTGAACACCTGTACCGGCTATATCTGTCCCGGCATTTCGACCTATCTCATAGAGCGGCTGGGCCTGCCCCGCAACACCAGGGTGTACGATCTGGTGGGGAGCGGCTGCGGAGGAGCGATTCCCAATCTCCAGGTGGCCGAGTCCCTGCTCAAGGCAAATGGCGGCGTGGTGGTGAGTGTGGCCGTTGAAATCTGCAGCTCGGTTTTTCAGATGGACAATGATCTGAGTCTGATCCTCTCGAATGCACTTTTCGGCGACGGAGCCGCAGCAGCGGTACTCATGACCGGACCGGCGGGCTTTGAGCTGGTCGCTTCGGCTGGCCGCTATGTACCGGAGCAGCGTGACGCCATCCGCTTCGTTCACAAGCAGGGAGAGCTCCATAATCAGCTTTCTACGAAACTACCGGATCTGGTCAATAAGGCTGCGGCAGGTGTGGTAGCCGATCTGCTGTCAACGCAGGGGCTGCACACCGCTGACATCAGGCATTGGGCGTTCCACACCGGCGGCGAGAAGATCATCAACGCCGTGCGGGACGAAATCGGGGTCCCCGAAGAGCAGCTCCGGGCAACACGCACAATATTGTCGGAATACGGCAACATGTCGTCGCCAACGGTCTGGTTTGTTCTGGAGGAGCTCCTGCGTAACGGCATCTCTGCGGGAGAGTGGTGCGTCATGGTCGCTTATGGAGCAGGTCTCTCAGCCCATGCCTGCCTGCTGAGAAAAACCTGATGTCAACTTCGAGTAAATGCCACTAAAATCTATGCCGCGACCGGAACTGATCGCCGAGAAACCACCCCCTGAAAAAATCAAAGTTATTCAGTAAAACCTTCAGTGCTCCTTTTCCTTTTTTTCTGACAAAATAGTTGTCCTTGAACAATGACGGGCTGAAAAAGATCTTGATGTTTTCCCAGTTCATGATTCGATTGAGCTGCCGGTTAGTCAGGTGGCGGGTTCTGACGTTGCAGATAAAACCGGTATATCTGTTCAGGTCGTCCGGGTTGGTGACGAGACCCGCTTCGAGCAACTCTTTGCGAATCCGGGTCCCCGGATAAGGAGTGACGCATTGGACATAGGGAAGATCGATCCGGAGCCTTCTGG
>VFJM01000022.1 GCA_009886055.1 Geobacter sp.
ATCTCCCCAGATACGCCCCGCTCCGGAAAAGCCCCGAATCTCCCGGTGGAAGATACTCCGTGCCCGTATTGGTTATCCTGCCGGAAAACTGATTGAAAATGCCGTTGCCAAAACACTCATCAACAAGCGGGAGTTTGTAGCTGGCCAGAGGGGTTGTGCTCCCTGCCGGAAGCGTCAGAGCGGCAGCAGGAGCGCTGTCTGCAATCGATCCCGAAGAAACCAGAGTCTGGTATCCCCCGCTGTTCCCCACAATCCTGGCTGAAAGCTGCAGAATTGCGGTGTCGGAGCCTGTCACATACAGATTGTACTGCGGCTGCCAGCCACGCTCGGAAGTGGCGTAGCGAAGTGTTACCCTGCCGCGCGCCGGAGTAACAATGATGTGTACACCGCTCTCCGCCGCTCTGCCGCTCTTTCTGGTGGATGCAATCTGACCGTCAACCTTGCGTATCTCCTGTTCAGTCTTTCGGCGTGCCGTGTAGACCGCTTCCAGCTGCGCTATGGCAAAATCGGTACCCTGGCGAATGGCCTGCATCGGGTCCGGATTGGCTTTGGTTTTGCGCGGGGCCTTGCCGCTCTGCGATTTGGCCGCTGCTTTGAATATCTCTTCGCGGGTGGCCAATGCCTGCAGACGGTCATCGAAACGCCGCCGCTGTTCAAGCAGTGTTTCCAGCTCCTTGTCCGATTTGCTCCGCTGCGCTGTTTTTCGTACTTCAACAGCGAGGATCGACGTGCCGGGAGCAGGAACTATGTTCAGGCTGTTTTCGAGCAGCCCATCGGCAAGCGGCAGCTCGACCACACCCTTCACTCCGCCGGCTTCCTGCTGAATCAGGGCGCCATCCCGGTAGAAGGTGATTTTGTTCTCTGCGGATGCAGCGCTTGCGGAGAATACAATGAGACAGGTGCAGGTTAGCACGTTAGAAGTTGTTTTCTGTAGTTTTTTGGCGAAAAACAATTTCGTTACCGCAGTTATCCTGTTTATCAGGGGTAATGTGATCTGCATGCAGTTCCCTCCGGGTCGGCTGTTGCCCCTTTTTTCATGTCATGGCGCGATGGTGTTGCACATAACTGCTCATGAGGCTATACTCGCGCAAAACATTTGGAAAGGTGCCTTTTATGGAAATCGATGAAGATGCGGAAGTATCGGTCAAAGACATAGTCAATTTTTATATAAAAATCAATAACTCTTCCAAGGCAAAGAAGGATATTGCCCGGCTCTCGTCCAAAGACAAGGCGGCGGCTCTCGAAACAATTGCCGCGTCCTCTGCCAGTCGTGACTTCAGGATCGATGTCGCGCGCTATTTTATCTACGATCTGGATGCCGTCGTGCGAAGAAAATCTGAGCACTTTATGGAGGATCTGGTGCCTGACTGGGTTTCAGACCCGGCGGAAAGTATCCTGAAACTGCTGAAATCCACCGATGGCAAGGGGAGCTCAAGCAGGAATGCCGCCGTCAGGTTTCTGTTCGGCATTGTTGATGCGGGCAGCCTGCGTGACACCTTCACGACGCTTCTCAATAGCCGTAACCGCGAGCATATGGCTGAAATTCTTGCAATCGTCGAGGATTATATTGACTCATCACGCGATGAGCACGAACAGGTGAAAATATTTGATGCCTGTCTGGATATTGTTGTATCGGATGAAGTCGACTACAATATCAAACATCACGCCTCTAACCTGCTGAGTGTCTTTTTCAAAAAGGTTCACTCTACCAAACTGGGTGAAACCCTGCGCCGTAAATACATTGAAAAGCAGGTTGACAAGGCCGAGGGGGTGTACCGCTACCTCTGCAGCGGGGCCTCCGGGTTGAACAGCCCGTTTCTGGATGATCTCCTCAGACCGCTCAAGGAGAGCGGCAGCAATTATCAGATCAAGATGCTGAACTACTTCAGGACCGTTCTGGAAAAGTCAAAGAATCCGGATGAGTCCGACACGGTTCTTGATATCTACCCGGATTATTGGAATCGGGAAGAGCCGGTGAAGGAAGAAAAGATCCGGTCCATCTGCAGCAGGATTCTGCGTGCGGTTGATGAATTATGGGATGCGACCGAAGATCAGCAGGTCCGTGCCCTGATCGTCCAGATTCGTTTTGGCGAATATGACGACAAACGTGAACTGCTGGAACAGATTCGACTGAAGGTGGCGGATTCGGCCCTGTCACCGGCCGCCCGGAAAAAACTGGCACTGATGCTGCGCTGTTTTCTTCATCCGGAACAGCCGGACGTCCTGAAGTTACAGGCAGCACAGCTGTTGCTGTTTAAAATCGGGGATTCCGCAAGCCGCCTGGCTGCTCTGGAATACCTTGCCTCCTACCTCGAGAACAGGAATCTGAATTATGCCGAACAGGGGAGCATTGCGACGGTTATCGAGTCGCTTCTGGCCGAAAAACAACTGGGAGGGCCGGTCCGTGACAAGGCCCGCTATCTGCTGTTTATTGCCGATCCGAAGCGCGTGAAGGGTGAAGAGGAACAGAAATCTCTTCTCGGCTATCTGCGGGGTATTGCTGAAGGGGAGGGCTTTACCAACCAGAATGCGGAAAAACGGGTACTTGATGCTCTTGGTATGTTTTCGGATATGGTGATACCGAATGAGAAGCTGAAAAAGGCGGCGCAGTATCTGGAATTCAAGATAAAAAACCCCACGAGTCCCGCCACCTGGAATGCGATTTCAGCGGCGCCCTGATAAACAGGATAAGGGCGTTAATGAATTATTTTCTGCAAACAACGCATAAAACATCTTCTAACGTACTAATGAATTAACAATCCGTCCGCCGCCAAGTACTTCATCTCCCCGGTAGAAAACCAGTGCCTGTCCGGGGGTGACCGCTTTCTGCGGCTGGTCAAAGCGCACTTCGCAGCAGTCCCCCTCCAACAGCCGCACCCGACAGCCTACCGGCTGGTGGCGGTAGCGGATCTTGCAGGTGGCGCTGAATTCCTCCGCCTCCGGCGCACCGATCCAGCTGACGGCTTCCGCCTGCAAACCGGCCGCATATACATGCTGCTGTTCCCCAACCAGAACGACATTTCGTCCGGCATCAATCGCCGTCACGTACAGCGGTTCGCTCCAGGCGATCCCCAGCCCCTTGCGCTGGCCGATCGTATAGCGGTGTGTGCCGTGATGGCGTCCGACGGTCTGCCCGTTCAGATGTATAATATCGCCATCTGCAGCGTGTAACGATCCACTCCCTTCAAGATACGCCACATAATCATCATTCGGGATGAAGCAGACCTCCTGGCTGTCGCTCTTCTCCGCCACCGGCAGAGCAAACTCGCGCGCCATGCGGCGCACTTCATCCTTGCTGCTGACCGTACCGAGCGGGAAGATGACCTGCCGCAACTGCTGCTGGGTCAGCGTGTAGAGGAAATACGACTGATCCTTGCGGGCGTACTCCGCAATCCTCAGGTGGCAGGTACCGTCCGGGTCGACGCTCTTTCTGACGTAGTGACCGGTAGCAAGCAGATCGGCTCCCAGTTCATGTGCCTTCTCCAGCAGCAGCCCGAATTTTATGTAGCGGTTGCAGCGAACGCATGGGTTGGGCGTGTGGCCGGCCCGGTATTCTTCGATAAAATCGCCGATTATCAGGCTGCTGAAATCCGGGGCAAAGTCGGCAACGTGGTGCGGAATCTCCAGATGCCCCGCCACGACCGCGGCGTCGTGGACGGCAGAGCCGATGCCGCTGCTGCGTGGTTCAAAGAGGCGCATGGTGATGCCGATGACCTCGTGTCCCTGCTGCTTCAACAGAGCGGCGGTGACGGAGGAATCGACCCCTCCGCTCATGGCTACGGCAATTTTCATGGCAACGTAACCGTAAGGCTACTATCTTTTTCACTGTTCATATCTCTTCTCCCAGAATAATCCGCACTACTTGATTGGCCTGATGATGTGCGGCGATGCCGACGCGGGGGGCCATCAGGCCGTTTCCCGGCGCCGCTTCCGATACGGTATCACCTACCAGGTAGAGGCGCCGTGATACTTTGCGCGTTGCAATGCTGTTGTTCGATCCGTATCCGGCCAGTCCGGAAGCGGCGACAACGGTGCTCTGCGGCATCGATTCGAGTACCCTGTTTACCAGCATGGCCTTCATGTCGGCGCGGTCAAAGGCCTCAACCACGACCGGACAGCCGGAGAAAACAGCCGGAATGTTCTCCGGGCCGAGCAGTACACAATGCGCTTCAACACTTACGTACGGGTTGATGCGCTGCAGGTTGGAGGCCAGCGCGTCGACTTTAAAGCGGCCGATCTGGTCAACAAAATACTGCTGCCGATTGAGGTTGGAAGGTTCCACAACGTCAAAGTCTGCGATCACCAACCTGCCGACGCCGACCCGCGCCAGGGCGACCGCCACCGCCGAGCCGAGCCCACCCACGCCGGCAATGCCGACGGATGCCATTTTAAGACGCTCGTGAACGCCGGGGGTATGCCGGGCCGCCATCAGGCCCTCCAGCTCTTCTTTCGTCGGCACTTCGCCGCGCCGGATCAGAAAGAGTTCGTCCCCCTCCTTGAGAGGTGTATCAACCGGGGCCGGAAAGCCGTTCAGGATCAGTACGTCGGCACCCGGCTTGTGGAGCGCCGCAACAGCTCCGAGCGTCTGGCCGTCCTTTACAACGGCGGACTTTTCGTTGATTCTGATTTTCACGTTATGGTCCGATCGCCTGCTGGAGGTCGGCTATCAGGTCGTCCGGATCCTCCAGGCCGACCGAGAGCCGCACCAGCGTATCGGTGATCCCTTTGCGCTCACGTTCTTCTTTCGGCACCGAGGCGTGCGACATTTTTGCCGGATAGGAAATGATGCTCTCAACCCCCCCCAGGCTGACCGCAAAGGCCGCCAGATGCGAATTTTCCAGCAGTCGTTTGGTGGTTTCATAGGTATCAAGTTCAAACGAAAAGACCGCTCCCGCCCCATCGGCCTGGTGATGGTGGATGGCGTGGCCGGGATGTTCGGGAAGTCCCGGATAATGGATGGCGGTAACGCGCGGATGCTGTTTCAGCCACGATACGATCTTTGCGGTGTTCTGCTGGCTTTGATCCATTCTGACCTTGAGGGTCTTGACGCCGCGCAGCGTCAGGAAGGAGTCCTGCGGCCCCAATCCGGTTCCGAAGGCGTTCTGGATATAGCGGATGCGCTGCCCCAGTTCTTTGTCCCTGACGACGGCGAAACCGCAGAGAACATCGCTGTGACCGTTGATGAACTTGGTGCCGCTGTGCAGGACGATATCGCAACCGAGCTCCAGCGGCCGCTGCAGGTACGGGGTCATGAAGGTGTTGTCCACCAGCGTGATGATGCCGTGGCGCCGGGCTATGTCGGC
>VFJM01000203.1 GCA_009886055.1 Geobacter sp.
AACTCCAGCATTTTCCAGCTCTCAATAGTATTATCCAGGCGCCACTGGCTGCCGGCCATGTAGGTCAGCTTGCCTTCACCGTCGATATAGACGTGCATGGCCTCTTTCTTCTCAAAATCTTCGATATGCTTCTTTTCGCCGGTTACCCAGCGGGCCGTAACATAACTGACCGGTTCAAAAGCGACTTTAACGCTGTATTCGTGTTCAAGCCGGTGCATAACCACCTCGAACTGCAGCAGACCTACCGCTCCGATCACCCAGTCCGATCCCATCAGCGGCTTGAACACCTGAGTGGCACCCTCTTCAGCCAACTGCACCAACCCTTTCTCCAGAGCCTTTGACTTCATCGGGTTCAAGAGGCGCACCTTTCTGAAGTGTTCAGGGGCAAAGCTGGGGATACCGGTAAATTTAAGATCTTCACCGGTCGTAAAGGTATCACCGATCTTGATCGTGCCGTGATTATGGATGCCTATAATATCTCCCGGCCAGGCTTCTTCAACGTTGGTACGGTCCTGAGCCATGAATATCGTGGCGTTTGCGATCTGGACATCCCGCCCCAGGCGAACATGACGAACCTTCATGCCGCGGGTGAACTTGCCGGAACAAATCCGGAAGAACGCGATCCGGTCGCGGTGAGCCGGGTCCATATTCGCCTGGATCTTGAAGGTAAACCCGCTGAAGGGTTCTTCATAGGGAGATACTGCGCGAGTGGCGGTCTCACGCGGCAGCGGGTGCGGCGCGTACTGGACAAAGGCGTCCAGCAGCTGTTGCACGCCGAATGTATTGATGGCACTGCCAAAGAAAACCGGCGTCTGACGACCCGCCAGATAGGCTGACATATCGAATGGATGAGCGGCCCCCTCCAGCAGTTCTATGTCATTTCTCAACTCTTCTACCTGGCTTCCCAGCAGAGCATCCAGACGTGGATCGTCCAGGCCGTTAACCGTTATGATTTCACCGGTGCCGTTGTCCGCGTCTGCGTCGAAAAAAGTCAGCTCTTTGGTATACAGGTGATAGGTGCCTCGGAACCGCTTGCCCATGCCGATCGGCCAGGTGATCGGCGCCGTCTGCATATGGAGGTTTTTTTCAATATCATCCAGAAGGTCGAACGGCTCCTGTCCCTCACGGTCAAGCTTGTTCATGAAGGTCATGATCGGCGTGTGGCGCAGCCGACAGACCTCCAGCAGCTTTCTGGTCTGACTCTCGACACCCTTGACCGAGTCGATCACCATTAACACCGAGTCTACGGCGGTCAAAACACGGTAGGTATCTTCTGAAAAATCGTTGTGGCCGGGGGTATCGAGCAGATTTATTTCACACTGGTCGTAGGTGAACTTCATGACCGAAGAGGTAACTGAAATACCACGCTGTTTTTCAAGATCCATCCAGTCAGAAGTGGCATGACGGGCACTCTTTCGAGCACGAACCTCGCCGGCCTGCTGAATCGCTCCGCCGAAAAGCAGCAGCTTCTCGGTGATGGTGGTCTTGCCTGCGTCGGGGTGACTGATAATGGCAAAGGTTCGTCGTTTCTCAACTTCAATCTGGTTAAACAGTTCCACGGGGTGCAACTCCTTTTAGTACGATAGAAATTGGTTCGGCGGCCTTTTTGCGGAAACAATTTCGTGATCGTTCTTACCCCGTTTACCGGGACAGGCAATCTTATGGCAGTCAACAAGCGGGCAAGCCCGCCTGAAATATAAACAGTTTCCGCTTTACAATTATGACCGGAACACCAGCCGGTCAAGGCACCATCTGCCGCCACCGGCGATCATCAGGTAGAGAGACATCCCCAGCAGGGCGGTGTTGTACTCGATGCCGTGTCCGCGACCGGCAACACAGCTGATGTTGAGAAAGAAACCGTGAGCCCAGTGAACTTTGTAGATGGCCACCAGCATGACCGCAGAGATGCCCGCCGCTGAAAGACGGGTCAGAAAACCGGTCAAAATACCGAAACCGCCGCCAAATTCAGCGATAATCGCCAGCAGTGTAAAGATAGGCGGAATCCCCATCTTATCTTCAAAGGTCCTGAACGTCCCCGTCAGTCCCTGTCCGCCGAAAAGACCCAACAGTTTCTGAGAACCGTGAGCCATGAAGATCAGCCCGAGCGGAATACGGAGCATCAGAGGGGCAATCAAATCCGTCGCGTCAAAACTTCCCTTAGCCATGTGTTCTCTCTCCTATCTCCATATGAAGCAGCCTGTTCTTGCCGCCATGCTTGACGGTATACATAAGTTCATCAGCATCGCGGATAACTTCATCTACAGTTGACGGCACCAGACAATAGGTAACGGCGCCGATACTGAAACTGACCGGCCAACCCCTGCGGGCCATTGCCTGACCAAGGTTGTCATGTATTTTATTCAGGAACTTCACTGCAGCGTCCCCGGGGGTGTCAGGCAGAAGGATCACAAATTCATCGCCGCCGAAACGGGCCAGGATGTCCGAACTTCTGATATTTAAACGGATGGTTGAAACGACGGTGATCAGCAATTCATCGCCGGTTTGATGCCCGAGTTGATCATTTACGATCTTGAAATTATCAAGGTCTATATACGCAACGGTCAGTGGCAGATCATAGCGGTGCGACCGGCTGATCTCATGCTCGGCCAGATCGAAGAACGAACGGCGGTTCAGAGTATCCGTCAGCGGGTCTCGTCGTGCCAACATTTTCTCGTTTTCCAGATTCTTTTTCAGAGCCGAAAACAGCAGACTCATAATAATCAGAAACAGGAACTCGATCGACACGTTCCAATAATGCAATACGGAATGGGTAAAAATGGATATACTCGACCATTCATCGGCAACAACCCGGGCTACTACGGCCAGCAGACAGAACAGCAGTCCGCTGCGCTTGCCGACAAACCAGGCCGCAAGAGACACCGGAATCAGATAGAAAACAATCAGGGAGTAATCCCCGGTAAAAACATCAAGACAGCCAAGGACAAGCAGAAAGAGCGCACAGTAAAACAGGATCATCGCTGGAGTGCGAGATGAAAAGGTCACTACGATTTTACGATGGAGGTGTCTGATCATACGGGCACCCGCCTATGAAGTAAAATAATTCCAGTGGATAATACTATCACATGTTTTGAGACACGCATCACTATATTAAAGAGCGCTGCAGATGGTCACCGGACAATAACATGAAAGCAGCATGATCCGACGAGGGGCTAAATGAGGGGAGGCAACCGGGATAACCAATATCCTTGAAACAACGGGCACAACAAAAGACTGCATCCACAAAATTGGTGGGCGGCACGGGATTCGAACCCGCGACCCCAGGCTTCGGAGGCCTGTACTCTATCCAGCTGAGCTAACCGCCCCTATAACAAACCGCAAGAACACTCTTTAGTCGAAAATGATTACACTATTTAGCCTGGCAACTCAAGTCAAAAATCTGTCTTTTTGCCGTTTGCTCTGATATGATGCCGGACGAGGGAGACTGCCATGAAGCGAGCAGCGTTACTGATACTCTGTATAGTCCTGATGCCGATGGCTGTCTCGGCTGCCAACTTTTCTTTCAAAAATGTTCGCGGCGGCGTGTACGCGGCGATTGCCGAACCGGGGGGGAAGGCCGCCAGCAATTCGCTGATAATCGTCACCAGCTATCAGGTTATTGTGGCTGGCGCTCATTTTGTGCCGGAAACGATCAAAGAGCTGCTTGACTTTGTCAAAACTATCACGCCGATTCCTGTTCGCTACATCATCTTGACTCACCACCATCGCGGTTTCAACCACATTGACTTCGATCTGCCGGCTAATGCAGAAATCATCGCTTCCGGTCAAACGTGGCAGGCCCTGAAGAGCGAATTCCGCCAGATAAAAAACCAGGTCACCTTTTTTGACCGCAGCCTGACCATGAAACGCGGATCAACGCTTCTGGTTCTGAATGCGACGGAGCGCTCCCACAGCGAGGGGGATGTCTTTGTGTATCTCCCCGAAGAGGGGGTGCTGTTTACGTCCGATCTTGTATATCATGGTGTGGCCGGATATATGGGAGACGCCACCTTCCGGGACTGGATCGGCACGCTGGAAATGCTCGCCAGCATTGACGCCCGTTTCGTCGTTCCCGGCTTAGGCGATGTGACAACAACGGACGGCATCCTGCAGTTCCAGGCGTTCTTCCGCGCCTTCACCACGGAAATTCTGCGGCTGACCGGCAAGGGGCTTGAGGTTGAAGCGGCCAAGCGGCAGTTTTCTCTGCCGCAGTATGAAAATCTGCCGGGGTTTCAACCCTTTTTTGATGTCAATTTCCGGCGGGCGTATCAGGAATTGAAGGCGCTCAAGTGATGCCATCCGGAATTCGAGTCATCGGATTGACGGGCGGAATTGCCGTCGGCAAAAGCTCCGTTGCCCTCTTTTTTGAAGAGCGGGGCATACCGGTGATCGATGCCGACCAGCTTGCCCGCGATGCTGTGCTACCGGGGACTCCTGCGCTGGATCAGATTGTTTCACACTTCGGACGTGAGGTCCTGACGCATGACGGCGTACTCGATCGAAAGCGTCTCGGCTCTCTGATATTTACAGACCCGGAAAAACGCCGCGAGCTTGAAGGCATCCTGCATCCTGAAATACGAAAACAAGCTGAAGAACTTATCGTTCAGGCAGCTGCAGCCGGCCATCAGCGCCTGATCTACATGGCTCCGCTTCTGATTGAAGCGGGTGCGATCGACCGGGTTGATGACCTCTGGGTGGTGACGGTTCGTCCCGAAATCCAGCTGGAGCGGCTGATGAGGCGCGACGGCATAAGCCGTGAGCAGGCACAGCGAATAGTTGACAGCCAGATGCCGCTCTCCGAAAAGGAGCGCTACGGAACTGTGGTAATAGACAACAGCGGGACAAAAGAACAGACACGGATGTTTTTGGAAACTGTCTGGGCACGTGAAACAGGGAGCAGCAATGAGTAAAACGAATCATATGTTACGACCGGGAGTACACTCGATCAAGTCACCTGAAAAAGTAACCGGACGTGGTGCACAATTACCGGCAGACCAAAATGCGGCGACTGAGATTTCTCCTGCAGCGAAACAGAGCCCGGTTCTGAACTGTTTTGCCGCCGTGCCTCGCGGTGCCGAAGAACTCGCAGCCGCGGAACTTGAGGCTCTCGGAATCATCGATGCGAAACCGGGTAAAGGGGGTGTGGCATTCTGTACCGACCGGTCCGGACTGTACCGTGCAAATCTCTGGCTGAGGACAGCCAGTCGCGTGCTGGTTCAGTTGGCGCTGTTCCCCTGCACGAGCCCGACCGAACTGTATGCCGGCGTTCACGCGATACCCTGGCAGGATTTGATCACCCCCGACATGACCCTGGCGGTGGATTGCTCCCTCCGTGATTCAGTCCTGACTCATTCCGGTTTTGTTGCGCTCAAGACCAAGGATGCCATTGTTGACCGCATCCGAGAATCATGCGGCCAGCGGCCGAATGTCGATACAGGTTCACCGGATGTTCGCATCAACGTCCATCTTCATAAAAATGTCTGCACGATCAGCCTCGACAGTTCCGGCGACTCGCTCGATCGCCGCGGCTACCGGTTGGAGCGGAATGAAGCACCCCTCCGGGAGACACTGGCTGCCGCCGTTGTCGCCCTGACCGGATGGGACGGCTCCATACCCTTGGCTGACCCGATGTGCGGTTCAGGCACAATTCCGGTTGAGGCAGCGCTTTATGCTGCACATATTCCTCCCGGTTTGCAGCGCCAGTTCGGATTTCAGCGCTGGCTTGATTTCGACAAAGGGCTCTGGAGCAGAATGTGCGCCGAAGCTGAAAGCGGCATTCGCAGGCTGCCGGTCGGCTTGATAACCGGATATGACCTTGACAACCGGGCCCTTTTGCTGGCGGGGAAAAATGCTTGCAAGGCGGGACTGGAGGGGCAGATCCACTTTTTTCACGCCGCACTGCAGGAATTCCGGCCGGAGGGTGACAAAGGCGTGGTAATCCTCAATCCCCCTTACGGCAAGCGCTTGGGAGAGGAAGATGATCTGCGGGAGCTGTACTGTCAAATCGGTGATGTCATGAAGAAATATTGTCGCGGATGGACCGGATACGTCCTGACCGGCAATCTCGAGCTGGCAAAATATATCGGCCTTAAGGCCTCCAGACGCTACGTCCTGTATAACGGGGCGATTGAATGCCGGCTGCTGAAGTATGATTTATATTAGCCCTGACAAGCAGGATAAGTAAGCGACGAAGTCATTTCCTGTCAGAACACACAGAAAATGGCTTCTAACTTACTAAAGAGGAATTACATATATGACGATTCGATGGTATCCGGGACATATGGGCAAGGCGCAGGAAAAGATGGCCGAGGCGATCCGCAAGATAGATGTGATTATCGAGGTGCTTGATGCCCGGCTTCCCTTATCCAGCTCCAATCACCAACTGGAGGAGATGCGCCGCAACAAGCCCTGCATTAAGGTATTGAACAAACATGATCTGGCCGATCCTGCTGTCACCAAGGCCTGGGTGCGCCATTTTGAACGGGAGTCAGGAGTGTGCGCCCTGCCGCTGTCTGCCAGGCAGCACGCCGACGCAAAACAGCTGATCAAGCTCTGTCAGAAAACGGTGCCGCATCGCGGACGACCGGGATGGCCGCTGCGGATAATGGTATTCGGAATTCCGAACACCGGCAAATCAACCCTGATCAACACCCTGGCAGGGAAGTGCATGGCCAAGGTCGGTGACAAGCCGGCGATAACCACCTGTGGCCAGCAGATCGACTTGAGGAACGGCATTGTTCTGTCGGATACACCCGGCATCCTCTGGCCGAATATGGACGATCAAGCGGTGGCGTATCGCCTGGCCACCAGCGGTGCCATCGGCGCGAGCGCCCTTGACTACACCTGCGTCGGGCTTTTTGCCGCCGAGTATATGATGGAGAGGTATCCGGAACTGATGAAGGCACGATACAAGTTATCCGAGCTGCCTGAAACACCGACCGGCATGCTCGAAACCATCGGGCGCCGCCTCGGGTGTCTGATAGCCGGCGGGGAGATTGACGTTCACCGGGCTGCGGAGGCGTTTCTGAGGGAGTTGCGGGCGGGGAAAATCGGACGAGTCAGCCTTGAAGAACCGGTACGGGCTGAAGATATCGTTGTTTCTGACGAGAAAGCCTGCGAAGAAGGATGTTCACTGCAGTAATTATGAAAGACATGTACCACGGGGTACGGAGATAGTCAAAATGGAGTCAGAAAATCTGGCTCCATTTTTTATTGCGTTAGACCGTTTTCCACTATATATGGTTTTCTCCGTACTTCAGTGCTGAACACTGTTTTTGTGGTTATCGTTTGAATTTGTGACAGAACAGACAGCGGTTTTTTGCGGGATGATTTGGCGGGAATGGCACCCCTTTTTCTTTGTGGCACGGCTCGCAATACACCTCAGCACCTTTTTTATCCGGCTTGAAGAAAGCACGTTTGAAGATTGAAGCATCCGGGCCGGGGGCGTTCTTGTATGCAGCATCGTATGAAATTTTATGCATCGGATTATTGGGAACCAGTGTCGTTTTTTCCTTTCCCGAGATGGCAATAAAGGTCCCCAGCACAACGACAACCACTGCTATAAACATCCAATCACGCTTATCGATTTTCATGTTGAGATTCCTGTCTAACTGCTAGTCGGATTTAATCAGTGAGAAATAGATGACCACGCCGCCGACCAAAAGGCCGCCGCCAATGAACGGCATCAATGATTTGAAAGAGAGATCATCACCTGGAGCCGGCATGGCATAGCGTATAATTACTGCGATACAAAACAGTGCAAACAAACTAAGCAGAACCGTCTTTGAACGTTTGATAACTCCAAAAAAGAATATTACAATGATTATAATAAGAACGAAAGGGTTAGAAAACACCTGGTTGACAGTCAGGTGTTGCACTGTATCAATCAAATTGTTTGTTTCAAACGGGCGCAGAGTCTCAGTGGTTTTTTCGATCAGTTGTTTCTTATCCATAAACCACCTCTCAAAGTAACCCGATTTTGTCCTGAATACTAAGATAGATTGCCGGCTTAGGCAAGAAATAAATGAGCCCGCCTTAAGCGGCGGGCTCACCAGCCGTCAACTTATAAAATCCATTACCTTATCGAGAAACCCTTTTTTCATCGGGTACACGTCCTCGCCGCTGATCCTGGCGAATTCCTCCAACAACTCTTTCTGTTTTTTGTTGAGGTTGGTAGGAGTTTCGATCCGGATCACGACCAGCTGGTCGCCACGACCATATCCCTGCAACGAAGGTATGCCCTTCCCTTTCAGACGATAGATTTTTCCTGACTGGGTTCCGTCCGGTATTTTCATGGCAACCTTTCCGTCCAGAGTTGGAACCTCCAGCTCACACCCCAGTGCCGCCTGGATGAAGCTGATTGGGATTTCACAGATGACGTTGTTGTCCTCACGCTGGAAGATCGCATGGTCCCTGACGTTGATCGCGACATACAGATCGCCGTTAGGGCCGCCTTTGCCCTGCCCCCCCTCACCGGTCACCTTGAGCCGCGAACCGGTTTCAACACCGGCCGGAATCTTGACAGAGAGCGTTTTAGTATCTTTTATGCTCCCCTTTCCGCGACAGTCCGGACATGGATTATCCACCACCTTGCCTTCACCGTTGCACTGACCACAGGTTTTGCTGACGCTGAAAAAACCCTGCTGATAGCGGACCTGTCCGGCGCCACGACAGGTTGGACAGACTTTGGGGTCGGTGCCGGGCTTTGCGCCGGAACCATTGCAGCTGGCGCACCGTTTGGCAAAGGGAACTTCGATCTTGTTTTCAACACCGAAAGCCGCCTCTTCGAAGCTGATCTCCATATTGTAGAGCAAATCGTCGCCCCGCCTCCCCTGACTGCGGCTTCGGCCAGCGCCGGCACCGCCAAAGATATCGCCGAAGATATCACCAAAAATATCACCAAACGGGGTTCCTGCGCCAAAACCGCCACTAGAAAAACCACCGCCCCCGGAAACAGCGGCATGGCCATACTGATCGTACTGAGCACGCTTCTGGGGGTCCGAAAGAATCTCATACGCCTCGGAGGCTTCCTTGAATTTTTCTTCTGAGGCCTTGTCACCGGCGTTCTTGTCGGGATGGAACTGGACCGCTACCTTACGGAAGGCTTTTTTTATCTCTGTTTCAGAGGCGTTGCGATGTACCCCAAGCACCTCGTAATAATCACGTTTTTCGCCGTTTGCCACAATAGGTTCCTTTATATCTTGAAATACATGTAGGGGCGGGTTTGAACCCGCCCCTACGGTGTTGGATCGGTACAGACACCCGGACTCTACTTCTTCTCGTCCTTTACCTCTTCAAAATCGGCATCTACGACTTTATCATCTTTCGGTTTGGCAGCGCCCCCCTGTTCAGCTCCGGCGGCAGCTTCACCCTCCGCCCCTTCTTTCTTGGCATACACAGCCTCGGCAAGCTTATGGGCCGCCTCTGCCAGTTCTTCGGTGGCTTTTTTAATGGCTTCGGCGTCTTCGCCTTCCATCAGTTTTTTGAGTTCGGCCAGTTTATTTTCGATGTTCCCTTTTTCGACTGCTTCAATTTTGTCGCCGAACTCCTTGAGCGACTTCTCGGTGCTGTACACCATGCTGTCGGCGTGGTTACGTGCTTCGATCGCTTCACGCTTTTTCTTGTCCTCGTCGGCATGAGCCTCGGCGTCACGCACCATCTTGTCGATCTCTTCCTTGGAAAGACCGGAAGATGCGGTGATGCTGATCGACTGCTCCTTGCCGGTGCCGAGATCCTTGGCGGAAACATGCACAATACCGTTGGCATCGATGTCGAAGGTGACCTCAATCTGCGGCAGGCCGCGGGGTGCCGAAGGAATGCCGGAAAGCTCGAAGTTGCCGAGCGTCTTGTTGTCGCGCGCCATTTCACGCTCGCCCTGCAGAACGTGAATCGAAACTGCAGGCTGGTTGTCGGCAGCCGTTGAAAAGACCTGGCTCTTGCGGCAGGGGATGGTGGTATTTTTCTCAATCAGTTTGGTCATGACGCTGCCGAGCGTCTCGATACCAAGAGAAAGCGGCGTAACATCCAGCAGCAGCACGTCTTTGACGTCGCCCCTCAGAACGCCCCCCTGGATGCCGGCGCCGATGGCAACCACTTCATCCGGGTTAACGCCCTTGTTCGGCACCTTGCCGAAAATCTCTTCCACCTTCTTCTGAACGGCAGGCATACGGGTCATACCGCCCACCAGGATGACTTCGTCAATCTGACCGGCAGTTAATCCGGAATCTTTCAGGGCGGTACGGCAGGGGCCCTCAAGCTTTGCAATCAGTTCGGCGCAGATTGACTCCAGCTTGGCGCGGGAAAGCTTCAGCGTAAGATGTTTCGGCCCAGAGGCGTCGGCGGTTATGAACGGGAGGTTGATATCGGTTTCAACCGAGCTGGAAAGTTCACACTTGGCCTTTTCTGCCGCCTCTTTAAGACGCTGGAGAGCCATCTTGTCGCCACGCAGATCAATGCCCTGGTCCTTCTTGAACTCATCGGCGATCCAGTCGATAATCAGCTGGTCGAAATCTTCACCGCCCAGGAAGGTATCGCCATTGGTCGATTTGACCTCGAATACGCCGTCACCAAGTTCCAGAATGGAAACATCGAATGTTCCGCCGCCAAGGTCGAATACGGCAATTTTCTCATCCTTTTTCTTGTCCAGACCGTAAGCCAGAGCGGCTGCGGTCGGCTCGTTAATGATGCGCAATACGTTCAGACCGGCGATCTTGCCGGCATCCTTGGTTGCCTGGCGCTGGGAATCGTCGAAGTAGGCCGGCACGGTGATGACCGCATCGGTGACGGTGGTGCCGAGATAGTCCTCGGCGGTCTTTTTCATTTTCTGCAGGATCATCGCCGAAACTTCCGCAGGTGAGTAGCGCTTGTCGCGTACTTCCACCCAGGCATCGCCGTTGTCGGCTTTGATAATTTTAAACGGCGAAATAGCGATATCTTTTCTAACCGCTTCCGAATCATACTTACGCCCGATCAGCCGCTTGATTGCGTAGAGGGTATTTTCCGGATTGGTGACCGCCTGGCGTTTGGCCTGCTGACCTACCAACCGCTCGCCGCTATCGGAAATAGCGACCATTGAAGGCGTTGTGCGTCCCCCTTCGGAGTTGGCAATAACGACCGGCTCCCCACCCTCCATAATTGAAACACAAGAGTTGGTTGTTCCGAGGTCGATTCCGATTACTTTACTCATGACGTGTAGTCCTCCTTTTTGGATACTCTGATAGCAAGATATTCATCGCGTGTATAAAAAACAAGGTCTCAAAAAAAAATTATTTCAGCGGTGCCGCCACGGTCACCATGGATGGACGCAGCAAACGTTCTTTAAGCATGTACCCTTTCTGGAACTCTTCCACGACCGTATTCGGTGCATGCTGATCGGTCGGGAACTGTGCCATGGCCTGATGGTAGGCCGAATCAAAAGGGGCTCCTACAGCTTCAATCGGGGTGACGTTAAACTTCTTGAGTGTCGCCAGCAGCATCGCATGCGTCATGCGAATCCCCTCGACAACAGCTCCCATGCCGTCATCGGAGGCGTGCGCAAGAGCCCGCTCCAGATTGTCAATGATCGGCAGTATCTCTTCGAGGAGCGATTTATTGCCGTAGTTCAGCAACTCTTCCTTTTCACGCCCTACCCGTTTGCGATAGTTTTCCAGATCAGCCCGTTCGCGCAGAAAGCGATCCCAGTTTTCCCGGGCCTCCTTTTCCTTGGCCGCCAACTGTTCTTCAAGCGTCAGCCCGGTTTCAGGGGTTTGAGTTTCGGAAGCGCCTTCCCCCTCTACAACGGTTTCAGGTGGCGTAATCTCAACAATATCCTTTGGTTCCATGTTGTGATGTCCTTTTGCTGTTTTCATATGGCAGTGACCTTTTGCTGAGTTTATAATTGCAATCAGACTTCACTTAACAGTTTACTGACCATCCGGGCGGTGTAATCGACAATCGGGATCACACTTGAATATCCCATACGGGTCGGACCGATTACCCCCAACATGCCGACAGTGTTGCTGCTGGTGACAAAACGGGAGGTAATCAGGCTGATGCCGGCTGACTTGCTGAGCGATGTTTCCGATCCGATATAGATCTGTACCCCATCCGCCGTCATGCAGCGTGACAGGAGTTGAACGAGCAGCCCCTTCTGTTCGAACGCCTGATAGATCTCCTTCATTCTGGCCGCATCACTGAATTCCGGCTGGTCGAGGATACGGGCCTGCCCCTCAACGAATATTTCGTCCCCTTCCGCCCTCACCGCCTGCTCGCTGATCTTCAGAGCACGGGACAGGAGCTGGTCATACTGCGCCTTCTCGGATGTCATCTCCTTCAGAATCTGTTCGCGAACCTGGGTGATCGTCAACCCCTGCATCTTGTCATTCAGATAGTTGCCCATCCTGACAAGATCTTCTGAAGAGTAGTCGTCCTCCGTCTCAATCAGTCGGTTCTGAAGCGCCCCCTTGCTGGAGACCAGGATGGCCAGAATTTTACGCTGGCCAAGGCGAACGAATTCAATATGGCGAAAAACGTCAGCGGTGAAGCTGGGGGCAACGACAATGCCCATATAGTTTGATAGCTGTGACAGCGTCCGGCTGGTCCCTTTCAGGATACCGGACAGTCCGATACCGGCCTGACGGCAGTGACTGATGATCTGGCGCTTTTCATCACGGCTGACCTGACGGAGGGCAACGAGAGAGTCGACATAAATACGGTAGGCTTTTTCAGTCGGGATCCGGCCGGCCGAGGTATGCGGCGACGTCAGGAACCCCATCTCTTCCAGATTGGCCATGACATTGCGCACGGTTGCAGATGAGAGCGTCAGGGCATGACGGCGTGCGACTGCACTGCTGCCGACCGGTTCGGCGGTCGCAATATAATCCTCGATAATCGCTTCAAGTATCTGTCTGCTGCGGGGAGAAAGTTCAATATCCATGTCATGACCCCAAAGAAATCAGCACTCATCACACCTGAGTGCTAACAGCTTCAAGGTAATAAGCGACCCGGTTTTTGTCAAGGTGATTTCAGGAGATTGTTCGGTTTTCAGCGGGGATGAATCAATGCTGGATTCTTTTTTTTCATACGGCGGTAGAGAATGACGCGTTCAATGAAGTTATTTCGGATATTCGTATTGTTCAGCCGCTCAGCTTCCTCAAGAGGCATCATCGGGAAACAACGGGCAACTTCACTCGCGAACAATCCCGAGGCAACTTTTTCAGAAGTACTGCTTCCGTAGAGCGGGACCGCTGAAAGGCCGCAGCTGGGCGAACGCTCTTTGAAGATGAATCCGCAGAGATCCTCGCTCTCCAGCTCCCTGATCTTTGCTGCACAGTAAGCCAGCATCTGCACGGTCCTGTCGATGCGGGTCTGGCGGGTCATCAGGCGCGGGGAGGCGGGATCACCCTCAAGCCGCATCGCCTCGCGAGGGATCGGCAGTCCGCACCCCACCTCGGGGCAAACCGGCACGAAGCTGAAATACGACCCCAGAGTATCGGCGATGCAGCGGTCGTGCTTATGCCCGCCGTCGTACCGGACATGTTCCCCCAGCAGGCAGGCGCTGACGCCGATAGTGATTGGTCTGGTCATGGGCTGTTTTTCTCCTTGTGCGGCGACGCGAGCGAGGGAAACATATCGGCGAGTTCCGGAAATTCAGAAATCTGACGACCGCTTTCGATAATCTCCTTCAACATTCCTGCTCCCGTAGTATCACCATACAGCACTGCGCCGATCAGTTGACCATCACGGCAGAGGATTGCCCTGAATACGCCATCGCCGACTTGTTCGTACATGCTGGTGCTGGCATCTTCCGGGCGGATCTGGCCGCAGCTGAACAGGTCGACATCAAGAACCTTGATTCTGGTTGAGGGGGCGAGGCCGTTGAACTCGGCTTTTCCGCCGGCGGCGGTGCTCCCCGCCACAATGCCCTGGGCATAGCCGGCCGGCCAGATGCCGTACAGCGTACCGCGGTGCTCGGTCACATCGCCGGCCGCCAGAATTGCCGGATCAGAGCTGATCATCCGGTCGTCGACGATAATGCCGCGGTGTACCGTGAGTCCGGCCTGCCGGGCCAGATAGCTGTTGGGCCGGACTCCGGCGGTCACAATTACCAGATCGGCCGGCAGCTGCCGTCCGCTTTCCAGCAGCACCCCCCGCACACTTTCATCCCCGGCAAGTTCCATGACTGTCTCACCGCAGAAAACTGCCACCCCCCGCGCTTCAAGGAGTTGCTGCAGCATGTTTCCCGCCTGGGGAGGCAACTGGCGCGGCAGCAGGGAAGAGGATCCTTCCACGACCGTGACTGTCGCTCCCTGGCGCGTCAGGGCCCAGGCGGTTTCGAGTCCCAACAGTCCGCCGCCAATGCAGACGACCCGTATCCCCGGGACAAGACGGAGCAAAATGGAACGCGCATCTTCGATTGTTCTCAGCACGGCGACCCCGTCACGCGTAGCCCCTGGAAAAGGGGGGATGAAGGGATGCGCCCCGTTGGCCAGCACCAGGCGATCATAGCCGAGCAGGCGGCCGTCATGCAGATGAACGAAGCGCTGTTCCCGGTCTATCAACGTTGCTTCGGCGGAGATACAATCAATACCCTGCTCTTCAAACCATTGCTGTGACTGTATCTGCAACTCCTCTTCCGCTATGTCTCCCGCCAGAAAACGGGTCAGGTTGAGCCGGTAGTAGGGGAGCGACTGCTCGCGCGACACCAGAACAATTGACGTGTGCGGCGATTGCCGGCGCGCCTCTGACGCAGCGGTCAAACCGGCAATGCCGCCCCCGAGCACGACGATTTTATGAATATCGTCAGCCGGTACGACGATGGAGTCGGGGATATGAAACTGCGCGAACAGGGTATCCGTAGCACTGCATACCGGGCAGACCGCGGGAGGTTCCGGCGCCCGGTGCAGGTAGTTGCATACGCTACACTGCCAGATATCAGCGGTAGCCGGCACATTGGTTTCCGTGCGGATTTCAAATACGCTGAAGCACTCTTCTCCCGCACCGCAGACGGGACAGGAGGGGGGTGGCTCGGCGCCGCTGTGTATATAGCCGCATACTTCGCATTTCCAGGTTTTCATGCCGGCTGAACCGTCTGCAGGTGTGCGTTCAGACCGGCTTCCACATAACCGGCTATTGTCCCGGCTATTCTTTCCGGGGAGTTGCGGTCATTATTGAAGAGCAGGTTGTAGAGCGCGGGGTCATGGCCATTTTGATCGAGAAAAACCGTGTTGAAATGATCGCGCGCCTTCTGCTGGCGATGCATTAGTTTCTCGGCAGCTGCCGTTTCGATATGTAACCGGCGGGCGAGCGTGGCGGCTTTGAACGCCTCGGAACCATATATCCTGAAATGGAAGGACTGTTCGATATGCCGGGTGATGATGGCGCCGCCAAGCTCAACGATGATGACATTACCCTGTTCAGCCAGTGCAAAAATGTGGCGGGAAAGAAGCCTGAAATAATCCTGATCGCTTTTCCAGCGCGGCGAGAAGGTTGCCAGAATGTCATTCAGGATCCGGTTGTTTTCTCCCAGAGTCTGCAGAATCTCCTCGGAGATATTGTGGCGCCGGGCAACCTCCTCAAGAACCGCCTTGTCTATCATCACCCATTCATCACCCGTACTCTGCATCATAAACTCACGCAGCCGTTCCGCGACGAGATACCCTTCGCAGCCGAATTCACGTGAGATGGTAATGCACGGGCGTGGTTTCGGCTTTCTATGCTGTGAAGCGGCCTTCTCTCTCTGCCGGCGATTGTACTCCTCCAGGGAGCCGATCCTCAGGTCAACCGATGGAATCAACAGATTTTCCGGCATGAAAGCCTCCTTCAAAAATACTTTTTGTCTTCCGTGTCAATGCCAACATCATCGTCCTCGAGGGTTCCGCACTTTTTCCTCCCCCTTTGCTTCCGGGACTAACACGAGGTCAAATGTGGCTCCCCTTTTCCCCTTTTTGGGATAGTGCTGGGTAATAAGCCCTTCAAATCCCTTCGCATCAACCAGCATGTGGATGTGCGATGGTCGCCGCGCATACGGTGGCGGGAATCCGGTCTCCAGTCGATAGCGACCGGCATGGTCAGAGAAAAGAGTCGCCCGGTGCGCATCATCATAAGCCCCCCCCGGTCCTGCCTGCCATATTTCTATCCGCGCATTGTGCAGAGGACGGCAATCCTCTGCGGACCGTACCGTTCCCCGCAACAGATACCCCCTGCCGATGCTGTTTCGCACCGGTGCGTTCGGGCGGTAAAACGGGCCGATTTCATCCCACGGCGTCGGCGTGCACATGACTCCCCGAACGGGTTCCCCGCTTGCAAACACGACCAGCAGCATGCTCATTCCGGCCACAACGTATCTGGCAAGAAGATGATTCAGCATATCTGCCATGAAAGCACCCCCTTAACTCCTGCGGGAGAATATCTTTGCGATCCGGACCAAAGGTGTAGTCATCATCCCCCATCCTGCCGCCAGTACCAGTATACCATACAATATCGGCACCGCCTCGGTCGCTCTTTAGTTCATGAGACGCCTTAATCGAAAGCAGACATTGCTTCTCCCCGGCAACAGGTTATGACAATATTACGAGAGTGCTATAAAAATGCAACCATTGCGGTATAATCTCTCTGAAAACATTTTATCGTCATACGGAAGTGATTTATGCACACAGCCCCGGGGAGAATCCTTATGGTGTCTATCGGTTTGCTGGGAATGTTGGGGTGTGCCGGTGAACGGCCGAACAACCTGGGAACGAAGGGGAATTTCCTGGCCACCTGTCCCGGTTCCCCCAACTGTGTTTCGAGCCAGGCTGTTGACGAACAGCACCGCATTGAGCCTCTGGCCTACCGCGGCGCTCCGGATGCCGCCTTTGCCTGCTTGAAGCTGGTTCTCGGCCGGCGGGGGGACACGACTGTCATCGAGGAGAAGCCGGGGTATCTGCGGGTCGAATTGAGAACGATCCTGTTTGTCGATGATGGCGAATTCCTGCTGGACCCGGCACGCAATGTCATCCACATTCGCTCCGCTTCGCGGCTCGGTTATTCGGACCTCGGAAAAAACCGTCGCCGTATGGAAGAAATCCGCAGTCAATTTCGTACAGCAGAGGAAAAAAATGAGCCGAAAAAAAGTACTGGTAACCGGAGCTAGCGGCTTTATCGGCCGCCTGCTGACACAAGCGCTTCTCACCGAAAATGTGCAGGTGCGCTGCCTGGTGCGGAAATCAGTCGGACCCTCTGACAACACGATTGAAACAGTACGGGGGGATCTGCTGGAACCGGATACGCTTCCGGCGGCGATGGCTGGAGTTGACACCGTCTACTACCTGGTACATGCCATGGCGGGTGGGCGGGCCGGCTTTGAACGTCGCGACCGTGATGCCGCCGAGAACTTTGTCCATGCCGCCGAAAAGGCCGGTATCCGCCGGGTCATCTACCTTGGCGGGTTGGGAGAGACCGGCGATGACCTTTCCGAACATTTGAAAAGCCGGCTGGAAGTAGCAGATATCCTTCGCTCGGGGGAATTTGCCACAACCTTTCTGCGGGCAGCGATCATCATCGGCGCCGGTGGAGCCTCGTTCGAGATGGTCAGGGCGCTGGTCGAACGGCTGCCGGTCATGATTACCCCGCGTTGGGTTACGACGCGCTGCCAGCCGATTGCTGTGGAAGACGTGATCAGTTATCTGGTCGGCTGCCTGAAGGATGAGCGTACGACCGGGGGGACATTTGATATCGGCGGTCCGGACGTGCTGACCTACAAGGAGATGATGGAACGATTCGGACGTATCAGGGGACGTTCGCTCTACATCCTGCCGGTGCCGGTACTGACTCCCCGCCTGTCATCCTACTGGGTCGGGCTTATCACGCCAGTACCCCCCTCGGTCTCGATGCCGCTGATTGAAGGGCTCAAAAACGAGGTGGTCTGCAGGGAACATGCAATTCGCACTCTTATCCCGCTGCAGTTGACATCATTTGACGAAGCTGTCCGTCGGTCTCTTGCCGCTGAGAACTCATAACTCAGAGGTTAAAACGTGCTCCGTTTCGGTCTCTGCTGCCTGCTCAAAAACAAAGATGGTACATTCCGGACGGCCACCGCCAAAACGCCGTCGGCTCTCCCCCGCGACCGTCAACTGTTCAAGCCGTCCGATCTCCGAATGTTGCATTAAAAGAACCTTGAAAAGTATTATTTAGGGCGTACACTTTACCGCAAGGGGGAAATTATGACAGCCACTCGAAGAATTCAGTCCATATTTACCGGCGTGCCGACAATCGAAGGTGCCGGTGTCCATCTCAAGCGCGCGTTCGGCTACAGCCAGGTGCCTCAGCTCGATCCATTCCTGATGCTGGACG
>VFJM01000390.1 GCA_009886055.1 Geobacter sp.
CACCGTGGGAAAAGTTCAGCCTGAATATATCGACACCGGCCTGCATCAATTTTTGTATCATTTCCGGTGAGGAGCTTACGGGGCCGACTGTGGCAACTATTTTAGTTTTGCGGGTTGATCTGGGCATGACTGCTCCTTATGAAGATTACGCTGTTTGGCATTGGCATAAACATACAAACAGATGACAGATTGATTCTGATTTAAAAAAATCAGGCGTGTATTGCCTCTTTATGGACATCCAGCGCCGCCTCCCTGATGGCTTCGGGAAGTGTGGGATGGGCATGGCAGATAAGGGTAATGTCGCGAGCCGTACCACCAAAACTCATGACCGTAGCCGCCTCGGAAATCAGGTCGGAAGCCCGTGGACCAACGATGTGGACACCCAGAACCCGGTCGCTTTCCACATGAGCAAGAATTTTGACAAAACCTTCCGTTTCATCCATGCAGCGCGCCCGACCGAGAGCGGAAAAATTAAAGCGGCCGCTGCGATACGGTATGCCGGCGGCTTTGAGCTGCTCCTCCGTCGCCCCCACTCCGGCTGCTTCCGGCCAGGTATAGACGGCTCCCGGAATGAATTCATATTCGATTTTGGTTGCCATACCGGCCATCCGCTCGACACATGCTACCCCTTCTTCAGAGGCCTTGTGAGCCAGCATGGGGCCGCTCACCAGGTCACCGATGGCAAAAACCCCCGGCAGCGACGATTGATACGAATCATCTACAACCACTCTCCCCGATTCATCCAGCGCGACGCCAATCGCATCCAGGCCGAGACCGCCTGTCAATGGTCGTCGTCCGACCGCCACCAGCACTTTATCGCAATCGACCTCTTCGCTGCCGGTACCGGAGTTGAACAGAACAATCGCCTTTGAACCGATCCGGCGCACGCCGGTAATGCGCGTACCGAGCTTGAACCCGATCCCCTGCTTGCGCAGCGAGCGATAAAGAGTATCAGCCGCCTGGCGATCCATATTCGGCAGAATCTGCGGCAGCATCTCCATTACCGTAACCTGGGCGCCCAGCCGCCTCCAGACGGAACCAAGCTCAAGTCCGATCGCGCCGCCGCCGGCAACGATCAGATGTTCCGGCACTTGATCGAAAGAGAGCGCTTCGCGCGCAGTGACGACAATCTGGCCGTCGAAAGGGATACCCGGCAGAGCGGACGCTTCGCTGCCGGTCGCAAGAATTACCTGAGGAGCGACAAGGACAACGGTCGACTGAGGAGCAGGCTCCAGAAGGTTCTGTTGACCACTTGACACGGGTTGAGGGGCTGCCAGCGCGACCTCTACCTGATGCAGGCCGGCTGCATTGACCCCCTTGAGAACGGCACTGCCGTGGAGTTGTTCAATTTCGTTTTTCTTGAACAGATAGGTAATGCCGTCGGTCAGCTTCTTGACAACATCCTCCTTGCGCAGCAGCATGGCATCCAGATCAAG
>VFJM01000300.1 GCA_009886055.1 Geobacter sp.
AGACAGCCTCTTTTAATACCATGTCCACCAACTCTCACTTCAGACATGTCAGCAATCTGATTGCGTCTGGTAAGGGTTATACTTGTGACTACTGCCATTCCGCGACAGTGAGCAGTAATACGGCCGTTTCCAATACAGCCAATCACGTAAATGGCGTGGCTGATGTATCGCTGACCGGCACCTATGGTTCACTCCCGGTTAACGGTACCTGGTCGGCAGGTCCCGCTACCTGCGCGACCTCTTACTGTCACAGCGACGGCAAAGGCGTCAACTACGCAACCGCAACCTGGACGAACAAATCATCCGGCTACTGCGGCACCTGCCATGCGACTTCACCGGCCATCGGCGGCGCTTCGCTCATCAATACGAATGCCCATTTCGCCCATTTCAGCTCTACCGCCAATTCATATGGTCCGATGCTGACCCAGGCCAATACGAACGGTTGTGCAGCTTGTCACACCTATACCGGTGAGCTCCAGGGGACGCACGTCGACGGTGCTATCAATCTGGCAGCGGGCGGCTGTACGACCTGCCATAAAAACGCCACAACCACCTACACCTGGACCGCAGGGAGGGTAACGTGCGCTTCCTGCCATGACGGCACCCTGTCGGTAATCAAATCGACAACCGCCCCGCGTATCGACCAGGCGCTCTTTACCTCCAACGGTCACGGTCAGTTCAACAGCTTTGGCTGTACCGATTGCCACAACAACAGCGGCAGGCACATCAACGGCGTGCTCGGTGATAAACGACTACTCAGCGGGCTCGGCTCGGGCAGCGACATCACCGAGTGTACCTACTGCCACAACAACAGCGGCATCGTCACTAACCCGGTGCGCCAGAATATGAAGCCGCACGTTACCGCCAAGGGTTCCGGTCCGACCGGCCTCTGTAATGAGTGCCATACACCTCACGGCACCACGAACCTGTCCATGGTGAAACTGACCATCAGGGGGAAGACAATCGTCTTTACCAACCGGTCGACCGGTTTCATTTCCAAGGTTGCCGTCAACGGATACTACCTTGGTCTCTGCCAGGTCTGCCATACCAATACACTCGTGTTCCAAAATACCACCGGTACGTCGGGTGGTACGGTTACACGACCGACCGCCGCGCTTGGCGGCCATTACAACGATCGTAATTGCTGGAGCTGCCATGACCACAAAGGGGTCTACGCCTTTGAACCTGCGGGTGGCGGAAGCTGTAACGGCTGTCACGGCTACCCGCCGGCAGCCCCCGGATTCACCCCCTCAGTCGGCAACTATGTTGATGCTACCAAAGGTGAAGACTTTACCGGCGGCGGCGGCGCCCATACCGTGGCCGGCCATATCAAGCCGACAGCGCTGCAGTCAGAAGGCTGGATCAACTGCACCAATTGCCATACGTCCAGCTCGCATGCGCAAGGCGGGGTACCGCCGAAACGTCCGTTCATAAACATAACATCACCGGATACCTATCGCTTTAATCCGGCCAAGCCGACTTCATACAGCGGCGATCACAGCTCTACCGTTGGAACATGCTCCAATGTAAGCTGTCACTTCAAGGCATCGCCAATCTGGAACAGGCCATAATGCAAGGCGCGGGTACGACTATGAATAATTTACAGTTGACGGCTAATAATAAGGAGTCGGTTATGATAAGCCTGTTTAAAGTGAGGAACCTGGCGGTCTTTATGCGGGTCTGTGTAATCTCACTGCTTGCCATCATGGTTCTTGCCGGGGGCGCTCAGGCTGCCATCCAGTGTTATGAGTGCCATGGCTCCGGCACCGACAACCGGCCGCTGGATGCGGCATCAAGAAATGATGCGACCGGCGCTTTCGTTGGTAACCACCAGACTCATATGGCGGCATCGCCTCCTGTTACCGCCTGTGCTAAATGCCATAACAGCGCCGGATATACGAGCAGCCACAGTGCCAACCCGTCAGTCGGCTCGAATATCATCACAACCTCCGCGAATATCAACAGCTCCCCCGCAACGGGGACATACAGCAGTGGTCCGAGTTTTGCCCAGGTTAGTAACCCGGCTCCCGGTACCTGCTCAAGCGTCAACTGCCACTTTGAAACGATCACTCCTAACTGGGGAACAGCCGTATATTCAAGTACGTCAAATTGCAGCGCCTGTCACGGCGCCACCGGCGTAACGCTTTCCGGCGCGCATGACAAGCACGCATCCTATACGGCGCTTTTCAATTTCAGCGATCTGTCCGGTTGTGCCAATTGTCACTCCAATTATACATCGCCACTATCGTTTTCCCACGCCACCAGTGCAGGCAATGGTACCAGCAAGATACATGTAACCCTTTCCGAAGGGAGCTATGACGGCTCGGGTACCAATTATCTGCCCACCCAGTCAGGTTCGAGAACCTTTGGCAAGTGCAACACCCTGTACTGCCACAGTCAGGGGACAAGTACTACAACGCCTTTTGGCGGAGCGCCAAATGTTGTTTCGACCTGGAATACCAGCATCGGCTGTAATGGCTGCCACGGTGGCCCGACTGCCCTTGTCAGTAATATCGTTGCGACCAACAAGCACGCGATACACGTCAACAACCTTGCCACCCTCGGCGCCAACTATACCTGCGGCGAATGCCACGCCAAGACCTTAACGGTCGGCAACGACACCACAATCACGAACCCGGCCAATCACGTCAACCGCTTAATCAACTACTCCGGCGCGAAGGCCTACAAGAGCGGCTACACGGTCGGCTCGTTAACCACCTGTACCACCTACTGCCACAGCTCCGGCAAGAAAGGCCTCACCATTGGCGGCGTAGTAGTCGAGCCCG
>VFJM01000050.1 GCA_009886055.1 Geobacter sp.
ATGGTAGGCGCGGGCGGTGTCGAACCGCCGACCTCTACCGTGTCAGGGTAGCGCTCTCCCGCTGAGCTACGCGCCTACATCAAAAAGCTGGAGAGTAATAGCAAGTTGCGCCAGAAATGTCAAGCTGATTTTACTGTCTGCATTTACTGCCGGTATTATCTGATTTGTTCCAGCCGCGCCACGTTCTCTACATGCACCGTCTGCGGAAACATGTCAACCGGTTGAATTTCCCGGCAGAGATACCCCAGCGTGCCCAGAATGTCGAGGTCGCGCGCCAGGCTCTGCGGAGAGCATGAAACATAGAGGATCGATTTCGGTCCGAGCGCTGCAACCCGCTCCAGCACATTTTGATCACACCCTTTACGGGGTGGATTTAACACTGCCACATCGACCGGCAGTTTATCACCAGCCATTTCATCAAGCAGATCGGCAACGTCCCCCGCTTCGAACTGGCAGTTTCTGATACCGTTTATCCGCGCGTTCATGACAGCATCGACCACAGCCTCTTCAACGACTTCAACACCGATCACTTTTTTGGCGGATCCGGCCAGGAACAGCGCAATCCCGCCGATGCCGCAGTACAGATCAAGTACCGTTTCAGATCCGGTAAGCCCGGCCCATTCACGCACCTTGTTGTAAATCAGATTGGCGCCGCTGTTGTTAACCTGAAAAAACGATCGCGGGGAAATCCTGAAGGCAACGTCACCGATCCGTTCCGTAAGGTACAGTTTCTTCGTCAGAAAAAAATCTTTCTGCCCCATAATCACATTGCCTTCAGTCGCGTTCACATTCTGAACTACAATCTCAACCTCCGGAACCAGATCCTGCACAAAACGACCCAGATGATGAATCTCGTTGAAGGAACGTTTGGAAGTAACAAAAACCACCATCGCCTTTTTCTCATATGTCGAGACACGCACAACCAGATAGCGCAGCAGCCCCATTTTACTTTGCGGGTTATAAACCTGCACCTTCCCTTTTTTGATCCCCTTTCTGACCGCTTCAACCACCTTGTCGATAAGCGGATGATGGATCGGGCACTGTTCCAGATCGTAGACATCATGGCTTGCACGGCGGTAGATACCGATAAACGGTTCCGAGAACTTGCCGGCCACGGTCAATTTTGCAGTCGTGCGGTAATGTACCAGATTGTCAGGCGAAAGGAGCGGATGTACCACAATCCCTGATAAACCGGGATATTTGGCCATTTCGGCGAGAATCATGCCCCGTTTCCAGTTTTTCTGTTCGGAATATTTCATCGAGATGAGCGGACAGCCGAAACAATCCGCACTTTCGCGGCACGGAGGATTGTTGCTCCGGAGCTGGGATGGCTGCATCAGCTTTTTGACATGGCAAAATGCGGTGCCACCGGCAACATGATCGATGCCGGCCAGTACAACATCACCGGGCAAGGCCCCTCCCACCCGGAGCGTCATTCCCTCTTCGCTGCGGGCGGTTCCGTAGCCGTCTTCATCCAGAGCGGTTATGCGCAACTCCAGCACCCCTTTGCGGGTCAAGGGTACAAATGGCTTTTCTACAGCCACCGTTTCAGCCGGTTTCTGCGACGGTACGCGTGCCGTTTTTGTAGTCGAATATTCTCGTTTTTTTTGATTATTCAAAGTTTTATTTTCCTTTATTACCTGTCTGTTTTAAACGGGGGGCAGCCTTATTCCATCGTCGCCAGATATTCCCGGAACTTCATAAATGCCCGGGCACGGTGACTTACTCTGTTTTTCTCTGCCAACTCCAACTCTGCCATGCTGCAGTCGAAACCATCTACAAGAAAAAGCGGATCATATCCGAACCCCCCCTCCCCTCTGGGCGCAGAAAGAATCCGTCCGGCGACCCGACCGGTAAACAGCCGTTCAACACCCTCAGGGGTTACAAATGCGAGCACACACACAAAAGCCGCCTGACGATGTTCACCAGGAACATTCCGGCACTCTTCCAGCAGTCGTGTGTTGTTGGCGGCATCGCCGGCACCGTCGCCGGCAAAACGAGCCGAGAAAACACCGGGGCGGCCATTCAGGGCGTCAACCACCAGACCGGAATCATCGGCCAGCGCCGGAAGGGCGGTAAAAGATGCCGCCTCACGGGCTTTTTTGAGAGCGTTTTCCTCAAAGGTGTCTCCGTCCTCAATTGTCTCAGGAAAATCGATAAAATCGGCAGCGCTACTGACATGATCCACCAGACCATTCAGCAACGCTGTGATTTCCACTATTTTACCTTGGTTACGGGTCGCTACCACCAACTGTTTCATCTGGCCAGCGCCTCCTGCTGGAACCCAAAAAGCTGCTGTACACCGCCCAAAGCAAGGTCACGCATAGCGTCCATCTGGGCGCTCGTAAAAGGCTCGGCCTCTGCCGTACCCTGCACTTCCACAAAGCGGCCACTGGAGGTTATGACAAAATTCATATCGACTTCTGCGGAAGAATCCTCAAGGTAGTTCAGATCGAGCAGAGCTTCCCCACCCACAATGCCGACACTGACCGCTGCAACAGCCTCCTTGATCGGAATTTCCGCAAGGAGCCCTCTTGATTTCAGTGTCGTTAACGCATCAACAAGGGCAACATACGCACCGGTTATCGAGGCGGTGCGTGTTCCGCCGTCCGCCTGAATGACATCACAGTCGATATAAATTGAGCGCTCGCCAAGTTTTTCAAGATCAGTCACCGCCCGCAGGGAACGGCCGATCAGCCGCTGAATCTCGAGCGTTCGGCCGGTCTGCTTCCCTTTTGCCGCTTCACGTTGAGAGCGGGTATGTGTGGCTCGCGGCAGCATGGCGTATTCGGCAGTTACCCAGCCGGTGCCCTTGCCCCTCAGAAAAGGGGGCACTGATTCCTCCACCGATGCCGTACAAAGTACCATTGTATCACCAAACTCTATCAAAACGGAACCTTCCGCGTGCTTGGTAAAACTGCGCGTCAATTTAACAGGGCGTAAAGCGGTGACATTGCGTCCATCTTTCCTCATACAGACATCTCCTCAGCTAATAAGAATCAAAACGTGGAGCTGTTCATTAACCTGTCAGCGGTGCCGTGTCAAATAAAAAGGGGACCTGGAATAAGGTCCCCTTGAAGCCGTACAACCATATCTGAAATTATTGAATTATCCGAGATGGGTATTGTTGTTCCTGGCCCGATTGGCAAGAATGGTGGAATCCAGCAGTTCTCCGCAGCAGGTACACTTCCAGGCATCGAAAGAACGGACAAAATCGTAAAATTTCTCTGCGAACATGCGGCCTTTGCAACGTGGACAATGCATGGAATCCTCCCGGCTACGGTAATGATTGAGATAGCCAGGTGATTACATCTTGTGTGCCAATAACGCAGATTATCTTTCTATGGCAGCAATAAATAAATTGATTCAGTATTTATGCAGTGTTTGCGGGATGTTAAAAGTAGGTCCGAATCGTTTTGTACTTCTTTTTTCCGATCCCCTCAACCTCAGCAAGGTCGTCGACACGCAAAATACCGCCATTGTTTTGACGGTACTCAACTATGCGTCTGGCCAAAGCGGGGCCAATTCCGGGAAGGCGATCAAAATCAGCCTCGCTCATTGTTGAAATTTCAAGCGGGATCCCCAGAACCATACGCTCAGGGACGGTCATATGATCCACTGTCAGAAGAAGTGAGCCGTCAGGCTCTGCAACAAGCCTGACAGCCGAACCGCTCTGAAGTGGAGAGGCTGCAGAAGGGTCGATGATGTACGGTTTCAGCGGCCGTAACGGTTCCGCCATTTTTATGACGCTAGCCGCCAATGTTTTGGCTGGCACCTCATATATTCCCGGATAATGGACATCCCCGCTCATCTTGACGGACACCCGGCCGCTCGATAACGCACGAAAAGCCGTATGAGCAGGAATATCCCGGCTCGTACGGCTTTTCATTACTCCCGGCACAAAGAACAGCGCCGCACATACGACCATCACGACCCGCCGCATTGTGTCCGTCCCCAGTTTATTCCTCCGACTTGTGCAGTTTATAGTCGATGCTGTCAATCAGAGCCTGATAGGAAGCATCGATAATATTGTCCGAAACGCCGACTGTGCCCCAGCGGGAATGCTTGTCTCCGGACTCGATCAGTACGCGGGTCGACGAGGCCGTCCCCTGACCGGCAGGCAGGACGCGCACCTTGTAGTCAAGCAGCTTCACTTCCTTCAATTTGGGGTAGAACTTTTCGAGCGCCTTACGGATAGCGTTATCAAGCGCATTAACCGGACCGTTCCCCTCAGCGGCAGTATGCTCCACTTTCCCGCCGACCTTGACCATGATAGTTGCCTCGGCCATCGGCTTCTGATCCTCGCCGCGCTTTTCGTCGATCACCCTGAAGCCGAGCACGCTGAAGAATTTTTTGTGCGAGCCGAGCGCCTTTTTCATCAGCAGCTCAAATGATGCTTCCGCCCCCTCAAACTGATAGCCGCGATTCTCCATCTCCTTGATGTTATCGAGTATCTCCATCGTGACGGGGTCTTTGCTGTCCAGATTGATGTTGAACTCCTCTGCCTTGGCCAGGATATTGGAGCGGCCGGACAGATCGGAAATCAGTACACGGGTACAGTTGCCGACCAGTTCCGGGCGCATATGTTCATAGGTTTCCGGGTGACGCTGGATCGCGCTGACATGCACCCCCCCCTTGTGGGCGAAAGCCGAGTTGCCGACGTAGGGCTGATG
>VFJM01000088.1 GCA_009886055.1 Geobacter sp.
CAGAAATCTTTGGTATGACGGACGAGATTACCGGTGTCCATACGTCCCAGACCGATATTGAGATAGTTCCCTTTCCGGAACAACCAGCCGTACCCTTTCATGTCCCGACAGAAAAACAGCGCTGGGGTCTCTGGCTGGATGCGGTACAATCGCTCCTCTTCCGGACTCAGGGCGAATTCCGCAACCTGGGCGGCAACAACCTCCTCCCTGCCGATGTCTGCTCCAAGCAGGCGCGCTACCGGACAAAAATGGCCACCCGCCCCCACCAGCAACCGGGCCCAGATGCGCCCGTTCACGATCCAGCCCCCGTCTTTCCGCTTTATTGTTGCCACCGGTTCGCCAAGCTGCCGGCGCACGCTACTGCGCTGCAGAAGATAGTGGTCAAACTCGCAGCGCCGGATGCCGTAGCTGACGGTTGAGCCAAAGCGGGTAACGATTGAAGTCCCGTTCATGAGGCCGGTGCGGAAGCTGCTGATTTCCTGAAGCACCCTCCCCTGTCGGTACTCCTCACAGTCGACCCCGACCGTTTCCAGCACCGCCGGTGTTATCCAGCCGGCACACGGCTTCTGCCGCGGGAACCTCTCCTTGTCCAGCAGCAGCACATCAAGACCCGCCTGCCTCAACCTTCCGGCACAGGTGGAACCGGCCGGCCCCCCCCCGACTACAAGCACCTCGCAGGTCTCCATCAGGATTCACCGGAGGGGAGCGCAAGATGGGCCCGTGTCCAGGGGAGCTGGTTGTTGCCGGGACGTGAAAATACAACCTGAAACAGCTGCAGGGTTCCGGTTCTGAAATTGGCGACACAGCCGGACAGGTAGAGTCGCCATGCCCGAATAAAGACTTCGTCGAACATTTCCCGTACCCGGTTCTTGTTCTGTTCAAAACGCTCGAGCCAATGTTCGCACGTTTTGGCATAGTGCAGACGGAGGTTTTCCACGTCCAGCACGGTAAATCCCCAGGGTTCGAAGATCGTCATCATCTCCCTGATTGTAGGTGGGTAACTGCCGGGGAAAATTCGCTGCAGGAACCAGGGGCTCATCGGTGCCGCGCAGTTTTGACCGATGGTATGGATCAGGCCGACCCCCTGTTCTGTCAGGGAACGGTCTATCACCCTGCCGAGTTCCTGGTAATGGTCCGGCCCCACGTGTTCCAGCATCCCCACCGAAACAAATGCGTCATAGGTTCCGGTAATATTACGATAATCGTCCTCGATATACTCAACCATTCCCTCGAGGCCTTCGGCACGTGCACGTTGGCGGGCATAGACGATCTGCTCGTGCGAAATGTTGTACGCCTTGACGTTGACCCCATATTGTCTGGCCATGTAGCGTGCCAGCCCCCCCCAACCACAGCCGGCCTCCACCACGGACTGTCCAGGCTGCAAACGCAGCTTGCGACAGACAAGGTCCATCTTGGCGATCTGGGCATCCTCCAGCGAGGCGGCCGGATCCGGAAAGTAGGCACAGGTATAGAGCATTTCCGCGTCCAGCCACAGCTTATAAAAATCGTTGCCGATATCGTAATGACAATGGATATTTTGACGCGATTCCGGGAGGGAGTTAAGGTTCGGTTGATTACGGCGATAGGCAGCAGGATCGGATATCCGTCGGTATTTTGGTGCTTTGGCCAGCGCCCGATAGGCGGTTTCCATGAACCGGACCAGCCCCCCCTCTATCTCGATCCGGCCGGCACTGTAATCGTCACCAAAATGGAGGAGCGGGTTGGTCAGAAGCCGCACGAGTGTGGCCCGGTCGTTGACAACCATACCAACAGCGGATGAAGATGTTGTTTCCGGAATGCTCTTTCCATCCCACAAAACCACCCGCATCACCGGATCACCGATGGCATGCAGGAATGAGTGCACCAGCCATCTATCGGTGCCGTACACCCTGCCGCCGCTTTTCGTCCGTCCATCCGTCCTGTGCGACGGCACAGCGAATGAGCTTGTCTTGAAAATATTCATGCCACGTTCCCTCGCTGTACCTGCCGTATTAAGATCCAGCCCTGATAAACAGGATGCCGAACTTATTTCTAACTTACCAATCGTCAGGCAACCCTTCCCGCATCAATTGGCTGATAAACCGCTTGCCATTTTCCTTCTTGGAAAAATGGAGATAAGCGTTGACGGCAAACCTGCTTGGATCTAGCAGGTAGTAGCCGAATGTTATTTCGCCCGGTTTATCGAAACCGGATAATTCCGGGTAGTTCCTGATGATTTCTTCCCGTTCGGCAGCCGGCAGAGTTGAGATCAGAGCAACTGAAGCGATGTATTCACTCGCTGTGAGAACAGGCACTCCCGCGACGAATGTATGGTGTGCCGCAGCGTGGCTGAGTTCATGAACGACATATCCGCGCCAGATTTCCGGATTCATCGGAGTACCGAACGCCGGTGGTGCCAGCCTGGAAGCAGTAACGGCAGCTTCGTAATTCAAAAGACTAATTTTGTTGCTGCGCGAATCATACTGCCCAATAACACTTTCCTGGCCATTACTCGGCATCGTTTTTAACAGCGTGATGGCCAGACTTCCTGAAAAGTCCAAACCGATTGAGCGGAGGAACACGAGCCCGTTCTGCACAGCAGTGCAGACCGCCTCCATCTCGCTGTTTTTCTCGGCCGCCACGGCTATTTTTGAATGAGCGCACAGCACCTGAGATGCGCGGGCCGAGCCATAAACTGCGCACGAAAGAAGGATTATGAGTACATAACAGATGGCTGTTTTTAGCAGTTTGTTCATAGTGTCAACTCCCCCTGTTGGGGCAACGTGTCCACTTCGCACCTCCAAACAGCGGCTATGCCCTCTGGACGTTTTCCGCCTGAAGCCCTTTTGGGCCCTTGACAACATTGAACGTCACCTTGTCACCCTCGGCAAGTGACTTGAACCCGTCACCGGTAATCGCGGAAAAGTGGACAAACACATCACCGCTGCCGTCTTCCTGCTCAATAAATCCGAATCCCTTGCTGTCATTGAACCATTTAACCGTTCCTGTAGCCATTCTGCTCTCCTTTTTTCGGCTGGTAGTGTCTTGTAACTTTTTCTGCGTACTTGGAGCAGAAAAAAATAGTTACTGCACGTATCCTGTTTTATCAGGTTTACGCATATACGGAATGACGTGTAAAGTTGAGGAGTTTTCCGATATTTTCTTCAACAGAGTCGTAGAATTCGCATGGAAAGCTTCCGGTGTGAAGCGTATGCAGGGTTATTTCCGGCGGGCAGAAAAAACGGGCAGCCGTAAATGAGAAACCGGTTCCTCTGCTGGTGTACCCCTGCATGGCGCCGCATTTCCAGCTACCGGACACAAAGCGGCGATAGCAGGATGAATTGGCAAAGAGCGGTATTCCTCCCGGCAGGCAGACCTGTCCTCCATGGGTATGTCCACACAGGTAGAAATCAACTCCGCATCGGGATGCTTCCGCAGCTATCTCCGGTGAATGCGACAGCAGAATAACGAGCTGATCAGGAGCTACAGCCGAAAGTGCCTTCTGCAGGTCGTGGCATTTATAGAAATGCGGATCATCAACACCGGCCAGCACGATTTTTGCTGTACCACGCTGCAGTTGAACCGCGTCATTCAGCAGCATCTTCACACCCATCCGCTCAAGCGCCGGCACCATTTCCAGTAGGTCGTGATTTCCCAGAATACCGAATATTCCATCCTGAACCGAAATAGAGCGGACAATCGGCACGAGTGCCTCAAGGCAGGTTTCGTAATTAACATCGGCTTCTTCGAAGCTGAAATCGCCGGTCAACACCGCAAGATCGCAGGGCACGGTTTCGACAATGCGCATGATGCCTTCCCCTTCATCAACGAGTCCATCAGCGTGCAGGTCGGAAAAATGCAGGATGGTATATCCATCGAAGGCGGGCGGCAGGTCAGGCAGGTACACATCATTTCGTTCCAACCGGTAGTCGAAGCAGTTTCGTCGGGCTCGGCTCTTGAAACCCGTACATTTAAGCAGATTGTCAACAGCAGCGCTGAGAATCCGCATATCCTCCTGATGCGCAGAGGCGGGTACAGCCCTGGTAAGAGCAGACGCTTTTTCTGTCTGCAAGCGGAGGCGCGTTTGATGGTGGTCACTATTTCTCGCACTATTATGCATCATGGAGGTGTTACTCCTGCAGGACCTTGTCCTGTCAGTCCCGGTTCCTCTGCTAACAGGGTAAATCCGGGTAGGTATCAGAAAAAAGCTGACTGAAACCAAGCTCGTTAATAGATCGCAGCATACCGTCGGTCACATTCACCAGTTGCGGTTCAATGCCCCGGAGTCTGGCGCATTCCACCCAGACGTTTAGAAGCTGCAAGCCGCTTGTGTCTGCCTCTTCAATCTGTTCACAATTTATCTGGAAACTCTTTTCCCCTATTGCTTCAATCTGGTTAAGTGAGAGAACAAGCGATTCAATGTTTTCTGCCACTCCAGTCATTGTCCAGTCTCCCTCCAGATGGGCTACAGTGCCTACCATGCGTACCGTCATATTTGCCCCCCATTTCCACCGGCTGTAATCAACGGACATCAGCTTGGTATTTACATTTCTCATGCCAAGTATTTTCTAAATATTATTACGCGATAACGGGCAGTTACGATTATTACATCAGATAATGGCGGTGCACTATGTGATGCACACTTGTGAAACGCGAGGTGAATAGGCTGGTAACTACCTATATAAATTCATATTTTAACTGAGTTAATATTTTTATCGTTAGTACTTTTTGTTACATCTCAATCGACGCTGCACGAAAGGCAACCACTCCCAACCCTCCTGTTTCGTTTTACAGCGCCCACTTCCGGTAGAAGTGGAAAGGGTAGAACGGCGCCAATCCCGGGAAAATCAGGCTCGACTTCATAACCTCCGGCTTGGGAGAAAGATTACAACATCCGTGAATTATCAGGAGAACCAAGCAGGGATTCCCGCGATTTATTACCTTTCGACGGCAGGTAATTAACTGCAACCTGGAGATGACCCGCCCGTTTC
>VFJM01000376.1 GCA_009886055.1 Geobacter sp.
AAAACTGAGCCGAAGCTCTCCCTGCCACTGCTACTCGTATTTGTAATGGTATTGCGCGTCATATCACGACTATAAGCGGTCAGCTTGAACGGAACCTCTTTCGGGTCGAGATAAATTTCTCCGCGATAGAGGAGATGACCACGGTTTTTATTATACTCTTCTGAAGGCCTGGCTGATGAATTAAAAGAGCTCTCGAGGGCTGTCCAGTTGTACCCCAACGCGACATCGTAGCGACCGACACGGGAATTGTATAGAGAGCCATTGGATGAATACAGGAGCGAATAATTCTGAATCAGGGAGTGTGAAGACATGCTGCTGCGGCCAGAGCCGGAGGTGGCTTCAGCGCTACCATCATACGAGGTGTACGAAAGGGATGCATCACCTGACACGAGGGCACTGGAGACGGAAACAGAAATCAGGAGCAGGACAAGAGCCGCAGCGAAGGAGAGTGTGCAACGAATACTCAATCTACGACGAAACAGTGAGCGTGTAGCTCTATGTTCAAAATAAAAATTCACAGGGTATTTTATGCAATAATTACGCCAACTAAGGAGTCGCATTCACGGAGTGTGTATTTCATTATGTTACCTTTCCACGCGAACTGTGCACATCAAAAAAGAGTGTTTTTATCTGTCATATCGCAGGATAACTGCGCGAAACAACAGCAAAGCAGCGGCAAACGCAAGGATGTCTACGGGCGCGGTGAACGACGAAGATATTCCTCGGAAAAATACTGAAAAACCTGCACTCTGGCATTCATCTGATCAACAACGTAGATTTTATCGGTAGAATCGATATCAATACCGATGGGTACGGAAAAACCACCGGGCGCAAGCTTGCCGGTCTCGGAAACGGCGTAGAATCCGCCAAGTACGAGCAGCGCTTCGCCATACATATTAAAAATAGAAATGTTGTGGGAACGCCCGTCAACAACATAAATGTTATCAGAGGAATCAACGGCCACAGATTTAATGAGCTGAAAAGAGCCGGGGGAATCTCCCCGTTGACCAAATTTTCTCAGAAAACGCCCCGTCTGGTCAAAAATTTTAATATTAGCGTTGAACGCATCGGCAACAATCAGATCGCTTCCTGAATTAAGCGCCAGAGCAATCGGGAGATTAAACAGGCCTTCACTCTCGTCTGAACCACTAATTTTTCTTATCAATGTACCTGTCAGATCTGTTACCACAATTTTACGGGATGCAGCGTCAGCAACATACATCAGCCTGTTTTTCTTATCGATAGCCATCGACGTTGGACTTGTTACCGAAACCGTTTTGAGACTGATGGTTCTCTGATACTTCTCCAGGCGATCAAACACCAGCACGGAAGCGGAACGTCGCTCAAGAACATAAATGTACCCTTCACTGTCAACAGCCACCGATAGCGGCAATTGAAGAGGCGGAGCTTCTCCCGGTATCTCAAGAGTGCGCATTTGATGGCCGTCAAGGTCAAAAACGACAACAACTCCTCTCCCGATATCAGAGACAAAGAATTTTTTTAATTCAGGAACAGACTTGACTTCAACCGGTTTCTTCAAAGAGTTGGGCTCGTCCTCTCCGGCGATTGAATCCCAGAAAAGCTGTAACGATGATTTTTCAATATCAAGCTGACTGCTATACGCTTTGAGCCACTCTATACGCGGCGTATCCGGAGGGGGGGGCCAAAAATAGCGCTCAGTCAGCGTCTCTTTCTGTGTAGCGCACCCCATAACGAGACATAACGCAAACAATAACGGTAGTGTCAGCCTGTCACGTACCATCCGGTAGATCATCAACTTCTCCTTTAGAAAGTGATGAACAATATAATAAAAAACAGGGGCTGGCAACTTCAATCTGTCCGGGCAACACTTCATTGCCCGGACGCAATAAACACCCTTTTCCTCATCAGCGGCAGATAGTTTCTGACACGGACGACCTCCTCCGGAAATTCAAAACCACCATAGGTGACAAACAGTTCATAGTTTTTCAGCGCTTCCGACAGATTGCCTAAGCGATCATCAGCTTTAGCCAGTGTCAGATAGGCATGGGTATTATACCTGTTAAGATCAAGCGCCTTTTGAGCATGGCTACGGGCACGTTCAAAATCATTTGACATGAGGAAACTCATGGCAACCGTTTCCTGCACCCATGTCGAATCAGGATTTACAGTAACTGCGTGTCGCCACAGGGTATGTTCATTTTTCCAGTAGCTGTTCTGAATAATCGTAAGAAGAGAAAAGCAGAACAACAGCAGAACGAAAAACCGGTAGAAATGACGTGACGCAGTAACATGCAGGACATACGCAGCCAGGAGGGAAATTCCGGGCAGGCAGAGATACATGTACCTGTCGGCCATCATATAGGAGATGGGAATAATGTTGGATATGGGGAGATACAACAGAAGAAACCATGCGATGCCGAACGAGACGATTGGGCGGCTGGCACGCGCCGCATAACAGACATATATGGCTGTGACAATAAGAGCGGCACCAAACCAGGCCCAGGGCTGAAGAAGTGATTCCGAGAAGGATATATGATATTCGGGCGCCAGTTCAAGAGGAATAACTATTTTTGCGAGATATAAGGCAAAAACCTTAAGGTCGCCCATCCAGAGCGGAATATAGCTCTGTGAGGCGATGAAACTGTTCTTGGAATAAACCGTTAACAGCTGCTCGGACGAAAATAATCCGTAATTACGCTGGTAGGCCCAGGTGGAGGCAATTATTGTGACAGCAGCAAGTACAAGCGGATGTCTGGCGATTAACCGGCTGGAATTATTAAGGATAAAATAGTCGTACGCAATAAGTATGATCGGCAAGGTTATGGCCGCTACATTTGACAATAGAGCTGCAGCGTACCCCGCTATCACCAGAGCAAGAAATAACAGTCGCACTAGCATCGACCGCACCCGCACGGCTTTGGAATAGAAGAGAAACGTGACGAGGCAAAAAAACAGCGCCAGCAGTTCCTTGCGGTGTGAAATATTGGCGAGCGATTCCGATTGAAGAGGATGTACCAGAAATAAAGCTGCCCCCGCCAGGGCCGCCGGGGGCGCAAGCCCCAGAGTGGTAAAAATGAGAAACAGGAGGTATCCGTTTGCGGTATGCCACAGCAGCTGCTGGACATGATAGCCCGTGGGGTTGGCACCGAACAGCATATACTCCGGGATATACGTCAACTCACGCAGGGGTCGCCCCGGTCGGGTATCGGCCAGAAACCCCTCCAGGCTTTTGGCATCCGGATTATCCACAACAACCGGGATATCATCATATGTCCACGAATTTGCGAACGTGTTGCCAAAAACAATGCCGGTGATGAGGAGAAGTATCAGGAACGCATATTTAGCAGATAACCAAAGGGGCAT
>VFJM01000198.1 GCA_009886055.1 Geobacter sp.
CCCGCATGAGCATCCTCAACAGCGCCTGCAGCGGCAAGTTCTCCACCGATCGGACGATCACCGATTATAACGAGGAGATCTGGCACCTGAAGGCGATGCCGATGTGTGGCGTCGAATAATCCGGTTTCTGCCCTGAAGGTCTTGAATCAGAAGCTAATTCCCAGGTTTGTCGGGTGAGTATGGACGTTATCACTACCCACACAAATGCCGATTTTGATTGTCTGGGCGCCATGACGGCGGCTCTCCGCCTGTATCCCGGCGCACTGCTGTCATTTCCCGGATCGCAGGAGAAAGCGGTGCGCGATTTTGTCGCGCGGCATCCGGAGTACCTGCCGCACTTCATCCGAGCCAAAGATATCAACCTCGAATCAATCACCCGCCTGATCATCGTCGATTGCCAGCAGGCCTCCCGCATCGGCCGCTTCGCAGAGATTCTGGATCGTCCCGGCCTGGAAATACACCTCTATGACCATCATCCGGTGACGGATGACAGCATCCTGCCGACCGGAGGAGTGCTTTCCGTCTGCGGTTCCGCCTCGACCCTCCTGGCTGCCCGGCTGATGGAAGCGGGCGTTGCCCTGAGTGCAGAAGAGGCCACCCTGATCATGCTCGGCATCCATGAGGATACCGGGCGCCTGCTGTTTGCATCGGCAACGCCGGACGACTACCGCGTCGCGGGGTGGCTGCTGGGGGAGGGGGCCCGGCTCACCGTTGTCAGTGACGCGCTGACGCCGGAGTTGACCAGGGCGCAGATGGGGCTTTTGAAACAGCTGTTGACGACCCTCAAGACCAGCATGGTCAATGGCGTGGTCATTTCGGTGGCATACGCTTCCTGCGACCATTATGTCGGCGATATTGCGTCTTTGGCGCACCTGATGCGGGATATGGAAAATATGGACGCGCTGTTTGTAGCGGTGGCCATGGAAGATCATGTCTATCTGGTGGCCCGCAGCCATACCCCCGAAGTCGATGCCGGTGAAGTCATGAAGGGATTCCAGGGGGGCGGCCATGCCACTGCAGCTTCGGCGGTCGTGCATGATCAGCCGCTGAAACAGGTACTGGAGCGGCTTGACGAACTGCTGCAGCTTTCGGTCAGTGGAGAGGCAACCGCGGGGGGGATCATGTCGACCCCGGTCAAGACCATGCCCGACTCGGTTGACATATCCGGTGCACGCGAGCTTCTGACGCGCTACAATTGCAACGCTATGCCGGTTATGGCCGGAGAAGCGATGGTCGGAGTCATCTCGCGCAAGACAGTCGAGAAGGCGCTGTACCACGGGCTGGGTGAGTCGCCCGTTACGGACTTCATGCATACCGAATACCTCTCCGCAACCCCCGATACCCCCCTTGCAGACATCCAGTCCTACATGGTGACCGGCAATCGCCGTTTCGTGCCGGTTTTTGAGGGAACACGGCTGGCCGGAGCGGTGACCCGGACCGATCTGATGCGTTATATTTATGGCGGCCGGCGTGGGCAGAGCGGCGCACTCTATGATCTTGAATCCCTGGAAGTCCCGACTCGAATCCGTTCGGTAGCAGGACTGATCGGCAAGAGGCTTTCCGCGGATATCCGCGAGACCTTGCACCGGCTGGGCGCGGTCGGCGACGGCCTGGGGCTGGCGGTCTATGCGGTCGGCGGTTTTGTGCGCGACCTGCTGCTGGGGATCGATAACCTGGATATAGATATAACCGTTGAAGGCGATGGCGTTTTCTTCGCGGAATGTTTCGCCGAGCGGTATGGCGGCAGGGTACGCAGCCACCAGAAATTCGGCACAGCGGTGCTGGTTCTGACCGATGACCGCAAGATCGATGTGGCCAGCACCCGCCTGGAATATTACGAATCCCCCGGTGCCCTGCCGACGGTTGAGCGGGCTTCGCTCCGGCATGACCTGTACCGGCGTGATTTTACGGTCAACACGCTGGCGCTCTGCATCAACAGCGACCGCTTCGGGTCTCTGACCGATCATTTCGGCGGCCAGCAGGATATACAGGAACGGGTCGTCAGGGTGCTGCACAACCTGTCGTTTGTCGAGGACCCTACCCGCGTGTTCCGGGCCATACGTTTTGAGCAGCGCCTCGGCTTTCACATCGCTCCGCATACCGAGAACCTGATGCGCAGCGCGGTGCGTATGCATCTCCTCGACAAGTTGGGAGGGGAGCGCCTGTTGAGTGAGCTGGTGCAGATCATGCGTGAAAAGGAGCCGTCAGGGGCCATTGTACGCATGTCCTCTCTGGGGCTCCTGCCGTTCATTCATCCCGCGCTCAAGCTGGTGCCGGCCACGGAGCGGGTCCTGAAGGAAACGGGACAGGTGATGGCCTGGTTCCGGCTGCTCTATCTGGAGGATCGTTGTGAGCCATGGCAGGTCTATTTTATGGCAGTGTGCGATGGACTTACGTACGAAGAGTTCTGCGATGCCTGTGCCCGTCTGGCGATTCCCGGGCGACTTGCCTCACGGCTCTGCAGTCAGCGCCACCTGGTTCTCACAACTCTGAAAGCGATCAAGCGGCGTCTGAAACAGGGAGCCGGAGTTCGCAACAGCCAGCTGTATATCTGGTTCAGCGGCCTTAACCTGGAGATGCTGCTGTACATGGCGGCCCGGGCCAGCAGCGAACAGGTCAGGCGCTTCGTGTCGCTCTATCTGACCCGACTGCGCGCTGTCGTCCCGTTTTTGGACGGAGATGACCTGCGTGGGCTCGGTCTGGAGCCTGGACCGCTGTTCCGGCGCCTCAAGGAACGCCTGCTGCATGCGCGTCTCGATGGCGAGGTTAACAGTCGGGATGAAGAAGTGGCTTTGGCGCTATCTCTGATTCAGTCAGGACCAAAACCAGGTAATATCCATAAAATCGTATAGTTATAAAAAACCGGCTTGACGGAATACACCATTGCATGCTAGTAAGGTACGGCGTTAAATAATAATATGGAGATGATACTCTATGAAACAATTCAGAAAACTTGTTGCGGTGATGACGCTGGTTTCGCTTCTATCGACCGCTTCTTCGGTGTTTGCCGCAGATGAAACGATCAGGGAGGTTTTCACCGATGCGTTTTACGGCGCTGCCATCGGCGGGCTTGTCGGCGGGGCTATCATGGTTTTTAAGACGAAGCCGCTTGACCATCTCAATTATATAGCGTACGGCGCAGCATCGGGCGTTCTGGTCGGCACGGCATACGGGTTGGCCAAATCAGCCCGCGCATTTGCCGAAGTTGAAAACGGGCGCGTAAAAATGGCGTTTCCGACGGTCACCCCCGCGCTGGTAGATTCACCCTCTACCGGCCGGACAACGATTGCCTGGAAAGCCGATCTGATCAGAGGCACGTTCAACTGATCGACCGCTCCATGCGGCATGTAATTCGAAAAACCCGCTGTTGAACGATAGCGGGTTTTTTTATATCTTGTACCCAGGCTTCAACAGACGTTCACCACATTTTCCGGGAGGATACGATGTCAGAGTTTAAAAACGTTACCGTTGTCAAGAAGGCTAATATCTATTTTAGCGGGCAGGTGGTCAGTTATTCGGTACTGTTCGCGGATGGCACCAAAAAAACGCTCGGTGTCATGCAGCCCGGAAAATATGAATTTTCCACAGGGGTCGCCGAGAACATGGAAATCCTCTCTGGAGAGCTGGAGTGGCAGATGAAGGGGGAGCACGAGTGGAAGAAAGCCTGCGGTGGTGAAGCGTTTGACGTGCCGGCACATTCCGTCTTTTTGATGAAGGTGCCGGTTGTAACGGACTATTGCTGTTCCTTCGTCGGCTGACATCCAAACTCACGGTGGAAAAGTGTCAGTATCACCATGTTGTCGGCCGCTTTGCACCATCTCCGACCGGTGCGCTGCATATCGGTTCACTGGTAGCGGCAGTCGGAAGCTATCTGATGGCGAAACAGGGTGGCGGGCGTTGGCTGCTTCGACTCGATGATCTTGATGCGCAGCGTCAGGTTCCCGGAATGGCTGATGACATCATGCGGACATTGGAGTCGTTCGGCCTGCTCTGGGATGGCGAAGTTGCCTTTCAGAGCAGGCATCTGGAAGAATATCGGCGGATATTTGCCGTGCTGCAGCAGATGGGTGCCATCTATCCGTGCGCGTGTTCACGCAGGGAGATTGCCCGGAGCGCTTCAGCTCCCCATCTTGAGGACGAGTGCATGCCGTATCCCGGCACCTGTCGGGGTGGTATGAAAGCAAATGCGGCGATTCGTTCCTGGCGGGTCAGAGTGCCGGAGGAGGAAATCTGCTTTGCAGACATGAGGAAGGGACGTTTCTGCCAGACGCTCCCCGCGGTCTCCGGCGATTTTGTCCTGAGACGGGGCGACGGCGAGTTCGCCTATCAACTGGCGGTGGTTGTCGATGATCATCTGGCAGGGGTGAATCAGGTAGTGCGCGGAGATGATCTGCTCGCTTCAACGCCCCGCCAGATATATCTGCAGAGGCTTCTCGGCTTTCCGCAGCCGGACTATTGTCATCTGCCGCTGGTGGCAGGGCCGGATGGCTCGAAGCTGAGCAAACGTGACCACCTTGTGTCACATCAGCTGGGCAATGTGGCCGGGAGGGAGCGGGCACTGCTCCTCGCGGTGCTCCGTTTTCTCGGCCAGAATCCGCCTCCGGAACTTGCCCGGTGCTCCTGCAGCACTATCCTTGAGTGGGGGATCGCTCATGTTAATCCGCGCCAACTTCCCGCTCAGGGTGGGGTGTTGGTCGTCTAGTAAGGTTTGTGCGGCTCTCCCTCAAGCGCCCCCGGTGGACGGAGCATGAATCGTTCGTCGCCAACCTGGTTCTGATAAGGATTGGCTGGCCGGTCAGACGATGACTCGGATGGGCGAAACAAACGAATCTCTTTGGCAGAAACAAGAGGATAGCGATAGTCGGCCCCTTCAAGTTTTTGAACCTTTTGCCCTTTGATCTCTCCGATGATGGTAACCAATGAACCGGGACGATAGAACAGGGGGTCGAGCAGTTCTCCGCTCACCACCAGAAAGCGTCCTGCGGAGGACGAAGATTCGTCAGGGACACCATTCGCAAACAGTTCAAGCTGTGCGACTTCAAGCTGCATCACATCGCCGCTGCTGCGAGTGCCGGCTATGATTCCCCCTACCAGAACATTTCTTCCCGCCAGCGCTTCCGGATTCCTCTTGATATCGGCATAGAGGATCGAACGGTCGGCAGTAGCCAGCCCCGCCTCGCTCATGACGTGGGCACACCCTCCCAGGATACCGGTCAGAGCAAAAACCAACCACACCAGACGCTTCATAAAACCTCCCTTTCTACCGATGAACTCGACGTGAGGATCATACGTGGTTTACACGGAAACTGACACTCTCACACTCGCCAGTATAGTGGTGTAGCCGGATTCTGGCAATAGAATCTATTCGAGTTTACACCTTGATTATACGATAGTTGCATGGTATTTGTATCAACCGTACCTGCTGAATGCAGTGTGGATTGCCACATAATAAAGCACCCGAGGGGGACGAAATGGAAAAGCTGAAGGTTCATTACCGTGAATTAGGACTATCCAATACGAAAGAAATGTTTAGCAAGGCGATGGCAGGTAAATATGCTATCCCGGCATACAATTTCAACAACCTCGAACAGCTTCAGGCGATTGTGACCGCCTGTGTTGAAACCGATTCACCCGTTATCATTCAAGTTTCCAAGGGAGCGCGCAGTTACGCAAACGAAACCATGCTCCGCTGCATGGCGATGGGAGCCGTGCAGATGGCGCGTGAAGCCGGTTCCAACATTCCGATTTGTCTGCACCTTGATCACGGTGACACGTTTGAACTGTGCAAGTCCTGTGTCGATAGCGGCTTTTCATCTGTCATGATTGACGGTTCGCATCTCCCGTTCGAAGAGAATATGGCGCTTGCCAAAAAAGTTGTCGAGTATGCCCATCAGTTCGATGTTTCGGTTGAAGCGGAGTTAGGTGTTCTGGCCGGCATTGAGGATGAGGTTTCGGCGGAGCACTCCACCTACACAAAGCCGGAAGAGGTTGAAGAGTTCGTGAAAAAGACCGGGGTGGATTCGTTGGCGATCTCCATCGGGACCAGCCACGGGGCCTTCAAATTCAAAGCCGGACAGCCGGTTCCGCCTCTCCGGTTCGATATTCTGGATGAGTGCGAAAAGCGTATTCCCGGTTTTCCGATCGTTCTTCATGGCGCCTCATCGGTGGTTCAGGAGTACGTTGAATTGATCAACCGGTATGGCGGCAAGCTTGAAGGGGCGGTTGGTGTTCCCGAAGAGCAGTTGCGCAGGGCGGCAGCAAGTGCTGTCTGCAAGATCAATATCGATTCCGACGGCAGGTTGGCGGTAACCGCCAAGATTCGTGAATACTTTGCCAAGGACCCCAAAGAATTCGATCCGCGCAAATATCTGGGTGAAGCGCGCAAAGAACTGGTCAAACTGGTTAAACACAAGAACGAAACAGTTCTCGGTTCGGCCGGAAAAGCCTGATTTCTCCCTACAGTGCTGTGCTGCCGCAGGAGGTGACGAATGATTACCCGCAAATTTTCTCGCGTGCAATTTAAAGTCGGGGCGACCATCAGGGTCGCTGATCGACAGTTTCAGGGCGCAGTAGAAAATCTCAGCATGGCCGGCATGTTTCTGGTGACCAATGAACAGCTTTCTGAGGGTGAACCGGTCGACATTACTATTTTTCTTACGGGTATCATTCCGGAAATTGCGGTAAATTTCACTGGAGTCGTCACCCGCATAGCTGAGGATGGCGTCGGGTTTACTTTTGAAAAGATGGATCTTGGCTCGTATATGCATCTTAAAAATATTATCGCGTATAATAGCGATGATGCAGAAAAGGTTATGGAAGAGATAGGTCATTCCATTGATGAAAAATTTGCTTCGGGTAAATAGCTTCGATTTTCGGGCGCATGACTGAGGAAGGCACCATGAAAAGACATTCAACGCTGTTTTCTGTCGGCGGATTTCTGCTTGGCGTTTCAGCCCCTGTCGGCTGGATCGTGATCAGGCTGCTTTTTTATTATGACGTCAGACGTGGTTTCTTTGAACAGATCTTCTACGACATCATAAAAGACGGCGAGCATTTTGCGCTGTACAATTATATGGGGGGCGGCACCGCCATCGTTCTTGCAGCACTTGGATACATGATCGGCAAGAACGGCGATGAACTGCAGAAGCGGGCTGCAGAGCTTGATGTACTCCATCAGGAGGTCGGCGAACAGAAAGAAATCTTTGAAAATCGCTACAAGGTGCTGGACAGGAATATCAAAAATTTTCATCAGATCAGCAGCAAGATCCAGAAATCGCTCAATCTTGAAGAGGTGTTGCGTCTCTGCGCCACAGGATTACACGATGTTCTGGGGTACGAGCGAGTCAACATTTTGATGGCTGAAGAGGGCAAACGACTTCGTTTCTTTGCCGCTGTCGGAACGGAGGGCTTTGACCCGTCTGACGTTGTCATGCCGATAGATTCGAGCATCGGTGTCATTGCAAAGTGCTTCAATGACCGTAAAGTATATCTGATTGACGATATTTCCCGGTATCCCGAAGATTACCATTTAAAGTTCCCCCACAATAGCCTGTCACCTCTCCGTTCAAAAAGTTTTATCCTCTGCCCGATTGTTGTAAAGAACGATACAATCGGTATTTTCGGGATCGACAATAAAAACAGTCACCGCGCCCTCAATGACTCTGATGTCGATACCATTATGCTTTTCGCGGATCAGGTTGCATCCGCGATCACCCGAATCAATCTGTTGACATCAATTGACACGCTGACATCCGAGATGGAGAGCTCGTTCAAATTCCTGCTGGCGAACCGCGACCAGTATTCCAGGAATGTGGGCAATCTGCGGGATGGAGTCGACTCGGTCGCCGACGGGACCGCAATTATCGCGTCCGCTTCTGAAGGGGTAATGGCCTCTATTGATGAAACCAGTTCTGCAGTCAACGAGATTTCGGTTGCCATTGAACAGGTTACCCGAAATCTGGATCATCTGGCAGGGGTTGTCCACCAGTCGGCATCAGCCATGGAGCAGATCCACAGCACCATCGGAAACGTCGAACAGAATGCGGCTATTTCACACGAAGTTTCGCATCAGGTAAAAGAGCGGGCTGAAGAAAGTCGTGCCGTGGTTACGGAAACGATCAATGCTCTCGACGAAATTAAACACTCGGTTGGTCTTTCATTTGACGCAATTCAGCGGTTGGCTGAGAACAGCACCCGCATTGAAAATATTGTCAGCGTTATTAACGATATCACGAAGCGCACCAACCTGCTGGCACTGAACGCTTCCATCATTGCAGCCCAGGCCGGTGAATACGGAAAGAGTTTTGGCGTTGTGGCCGATGAAATCCGCAATCTGTCACTTCAGACCGGCCATTCAACCGGTGAAATCACCTCCATCATCGAAGAGATCATGAGTGAGTCAAAAACTGCCGCCAATAATATCAGGGCTAGCAAGGACCTGGTTCAGCGCGGCGTTGAGTTGGGGCATACCACGGGAGAATCGCTCAAGGCGATTTTCGACAGCTCCACCTGCTCGCTCGAAATGACCAAGCAAATCAAGCAGGCGACCCAGGAACAGGTGACCAGCGTCCAACTGGTGGCGCGCTCCATGGAAGAGATCAGTTCCATGACCACGCAGATATTCGCGGCATCGACAGATCAGGCCAGGGCCACCAAGAGCATTGCCCGGTCAATTGAAACAATCAGGGATATGACCCATGAAATGGTACTCTCCACATCGCGTCAGGTTGACGACGGCAAGTTGATTCGTCTCAATGTTGAATCGGTCAGCGGCATGGTTGTGGAAATGTTTGATAATATGGAGATGCGCAGAGCGCAGAGCGCAGAAGTCGTCAAGGAGCTGGAGCAGATGAAAGGGCTGACCTGACCGCTCTAATCTGCCGAGCGGCCGAAACGAGAAAAATAGCTGGATTTAAACAGCAGGCTCTGATATTTTGGCACTCTGCCATGACGGCTACCCATCCGGGAGTTGATCTGATGCTGGCAGTTAGTAACCGTACATACCGCACGGATTCGGAAGCGAACCGGGACGGAAGGGGTGACCCCCACAGAGAGGTTTCAGCAGAATACCGATCTGACCGTTCACGACGCGCCCTCCGGCGCGTTTTTTGTTGTGTAGGCTGGAAATCACCTGTTTATCAGGATTGGGGAGCAGCATGAAAAAGAAGACGACGATACCTGACATACTGAAGATGAAGCAGAATGGGGAGCGCATTACGGTTCTGACCGCGTATGACTTTCCGTTTGCCCGCCTTGTTGATGGCGGGGGAGTAGATATTATTCTGGTGGGTGATTCGGCCGGTGTCGTTTTTGCCGGCCATGACACGACCCTGCCGGTTACCATGGATGAGATGCTGTATCATGTTCGGGCGGTTAAGCGTGCTGATCCGAAGGCCCTTCTGGTGGCTGATATGCCCTTTATGTCGTATCAGACCGGTATCGAGGATGCCTGCCGCAATTGCGGCCGCATGATCAAAGAGGGGGGCGCCGAGGCGGTCAAGGTGGAAGGGGGGAGCAACATGGCCCACGTTATCCGTGCTGTTTCAGCGATCGATATCCCGGTCATGGCTCACATCGGTTTGACACCGCAGTCGGTTCACCGCATGGGTGGTTACAAGGTTCAGGGGCGAAACGATCAGGCTGAACGGATCATGAATGATGCTCTTGCAGTACAGGAAGCCGGTGCCTTTGCGGTCGTGCTGGAGGGGATACCGGCATCGCTGGCGGCAGAGATCACCGCCGCGCTGACCATTCCGACAATCGGTATCGGGGCCGGTCCCTCCTGTAATGGCCAGGTGCTTGTGATCCACGACATCCTCGGGCTGTGTGAAAAATATTCGCCCAAATTCGTCAAACGCTATGCCGATCTGGCCCCGCTCATTTCCGCTGCAGTCACGCAGTATGTTGCCGAGGTCCGGAACGGCGAGTTTCCGACAGAAGAACATTCATTCAGCTAACCATCCGACTCCGCTCAGGGAACAGATCGTTGGCTGAGCGGAGTCGAAGCCATAGGGAAATATATGCAGATAATCAACAGTATCCTATGCATGCAGGCGCTTGCGATCGCCCCCGAACGGGAAGGGAGGCGAATCGTCCTTGTCCCCACCATGGGGTTTTTGCACGAGGGGCATGCCTCTCTACTGCGGGAGGGGCGCAGACGGGGAGATGTCCTGGTGCTCTCGATTTTTGTCAACCCGATCCAGTTCGGGAAAAATGAAGATCTGGACCGGTATCCGCGTGACATGGAACGTGACTGTCAGATCGCCGACGCGTGTGGTGTTGACATCGTCTTTACCCCGACTGTGGCGGAGATGTATCCGCGGGGGTTCCAGACCGGAGTTACCGTGCGGGATATTGCCCTGCCGCTCTGCGGCGCCAGCCGTCCGGGACACTTTGACGGCGTCGCAACGGTTGTAACCAAACTCTTCAATATTGTCCGGCCCGATGTGGCGCTCTTTGGAAACAAGGATTATCAGCAGCTGGCGGTCATCCGCCGCATGACGGCTGACCTGAACCTGCCGGTAGAGATCGTGGGTATGCCGATCGTACGCGAGGCGGATGGCCTGGCCATGAGTTCGCGAAACGCCTATCTGTCACCGGGTGAGCGGCAGAGCGCGCTCTGCCTGGTTCGCGCCATCAAACGGGCCCGTGAGCTTTTTGCATCCGGTGAACATTCAGTTGCTGTCTTGATGAGGGAGACGCGAGCTGTTATTGAACAGGAACCTGCAGCTGTTATCGACTACGTTGAGTTTCGTGACGGCGCGATGTTGAATGAATTAGAAGTTGCCGACAGCAGCACGCTGCTGGCACTGGCAGTAAAAATAGGACAAACCAGACTGATCGACAATACCGTACTTGGAGAGGAATTGTAGTCATGCAGAGAATCATGTTGAAGAGTAAAATCCACCGTGCCACCGTTACCGGCGCAGACCTGCACTATGAAGGGAGCGTCACCATCGATCGTGACCTGATGGATGCGGCCGACATCGTTTCCTACGAGAAAGTCGCGGTCTGGAATGTTACCAACGGCAGCCGCCTGGAAACATACGCCATTGAAGGGGAACGCGGTTCGGGAGTCATCTGTCTGAACGGTGCTGCGGCGCGTCTGGTGGCGCCAAAGGATCTCGTGATCATCGCCAGTTTCGTCAACATGGAAAGTGCCGAGGCCATTAAATATGAGCCGAAGCTGGTCTTTGTAGATGAGGAAAACCGCATGCTGCCGACCCGCAAGGAAGAGGCCGGACAGGCAAAGCTGAAATGCGTGCATTAGCCGTTAGAACACCCATCAAGTAACCCTGTATAAACATTTGAAACACGGAGCAACAGGGTAATACAAACCGTACTTGTTTCCCTGTTGCTCAGTTGTTCTATACTATTCCAATTGCCGTCCGTCATTCAAATCAGCTGCCACACCACGTACCCCAGCACGGCCGCCGCTCCACCCGCCAGTGCGACCAGCGACGTCGCCACCCGGCCGGTACTCCAGCCGGCGGGGAGTCTCCCCAGCCGCATCGTGAAGCGCGCCACCCCATCCAGAGTGCCGTCAATGACGGCCTCATCGACCCCCCTCCATAAGAAGCGACTCAAGTAAACAAAAGGACGGATGAAAAGCAAACGGTAGAGAGAATCCAGATACCACCCGTTAATCAGGAATCCACTGAACGGGAGTCCTGATTCTTCCTGCCGCAATGATTCCGCCCGTCTCTGGCCGGTGTAGCGCGACCAGGCCAGTCCCAACCCGATCAGGCTGACCGTGGCGGCAATGATCTGCAGGACGATTTCGGTCGCGGATGATGTGTGGGAAGCTGCTGCAAAACCGGGCAGAACACCAATGAATGCAGAGAGGATGCTGTGACTCCCAAGGAATTCGGGCAGATTAAGAAGGCCTCCGAACAGGGCGATCAGGGCTAATGGAATGAGGGTAAGGGTCATGATCGGTTCGACTCTGCCCACCGGCCGGGGGCAGAGAGGAGTCGAAGCCCCGTCATGAAACACCACGAACAGCATGCGAAACGTATAAAATGCGGTCATCAGTGCAGTCACAAGCCCAACGGCAAACAGGGTGCCATACAGCGTCCCGCCGCGTTCGAAAACAGCCCCAAGAATGGCGTCCTTGCTGAAGAAACCTCCACTCCCCGGAAAACCTGCCAGACAGAGCGCACCGGCCAGGAACGGCCAGTAGACCGCCGGCAACTGTTTTTTAAGTCCCCCCATGCGGAAGATATCCTGCTGGTGGTGCAGGGCGGTGATCACGCATCCCGCGCCGAGGAACAGCAGCGCCTTGAAAAAGGCATGGATCAGCAGGTGGAAGGTGCTGGCGGTCAGCGCCCCGGCCCCGATCCCGAGCACCATATAGCCGATCTGGCTTATCGTGGAGTAGGCCAGAATGCGCTTCAGATCGCGTTGGGCGCAGGCACAGGTGGCGGCATAGAAGGCGGTTGCCCCCCCGGCGACCGCAATGGCGCCCAGTGTCGTTGGCGACGAGCCGATCAACGGGAACATGCGCGCCAGCAGGTAGACCCCGGCAGTAACCATCGTGGCGGCGTGGATCTGGGCGGAGACAGGTGTGGGGCCTGCCATCGCATCAGGGAGCCAGACCGAGAGCGGCAGCTGGGCCGATTTACCGGCCGCCCCGATAAGCAGCAGAATCCCGAGAGCGGTGATAACGCCGGCCGGCATCAGGAAGCCCATGCCGTTCAGCTCGGTGATGGAGACCGTGCCGAAGAGCTGGAACATCCAGACCATGGCGATGCCGAGGGCAGTGTCGCCGATGCGGGTGACGATAAAGGCCTTGCGCCCGGCGGTGGCGTTCTTGTCATCTGTGTACCAGAAACCGATCAGGGCATAGGAACAGAAGCCGACCCCTTCCCACCCCAGGTAGAGAAGCGGAAGGTTTTCGGCCAGAACCAGGGTCAGCATCGCGAAGACGAAGATGTTCAGCAGGGTGAAGTAGCGGACAGTGGACGGATCGTCCTTCATGTAGCCGACCGAATAGAGATGGATCAGGCCGCAGACGAAGGTGATCATCAGGGCCAGGGAGAGCGAGAGCTGGTCCAGGTAGAGGGTGATGGGAGCTTTGAAGTCGAAGTCGGAGAGCCAGGAGGCGTATTCGATCCGCTCGGGAGCGGAAAACTGCAGGAAGGCCAGTACGCTGCAGACAAAGGCTCCCCAGATCACGCCGCAGGCGATGCTTTCCCTCGCCAGCCGCGGCAGGTTGCGGCCTAACAGAGCGTTTAACAGGCCGCCGCAGAGCGGCAGCAGGAGTATGAGGGCGAGGTAGAGTTTCATATCACCCCTTCATCTCGCAGAACGCATCCGTATCGACCGTCTTTCGCCGCCGGTGCATATAGACGACCATCGCCAGCGCCAGCGATACTTCGGCCGAAGTCAGCGCCATGATGAAGACCGCGAACAGCTGGCCGTCAGGATTCCCCCAGCGGGCCGAGCCGGCCACAAGGACCAGCATGACGGCGTTCAGCATGACCTCGATACTGACAAGCATCATGATCAGATTGGCGCGCCAGGCCAAAAGTCCCCCCATGCCGATGAAGAACAGCAGTCCGGCCAGAATGAGAATATGTTCGAGTGGGACGATCATAACGGCACCCCCTCACCCGGCCTTTGACCACCTTTTCCCTCAGGGAGAGGGGGTGGGGGAGCAGGCGACTTCCCCAGATACAATGCCCCCACCAGGGCAAACAGAAGCTGCAGCGAAACGAGTTCTACCGCCAGGCCGTGCTCCTGAAAGAGGCGGCGTGCAACCTCGCGGATCGGCAGGGGGGAAGGATATGCGCTTACCGTTGCGTGATGTGAGGCGACCACGGTAACCAGCGAAGCGATGCTGACGGCTGACAACAGCAGTGCCGGGAGCCATTCCCGCCAACCGGGAGCCATCCCCTTTTCCGGGTGCCCCAGATCAAGCATCATGATCACGAACAGGAACAGCACCATGATGGCGCCGGCGTAGAGGATTACCTCGAAGGCCGCTACCAGCGGCGCCATCAGCAGATAGAAGATGGTCGCCATGCTGAACAGGGAGGTGACCAGGTACAGAATGGCATGTACCGGATGCTTCTCGGTGACGGCGAGGAGAGTGCCGATGACGGCAACAGCGGCCAGTATGTAGAAGATAGTTTGTTCTATCATGGCATCAGCGACCTGACATCCACCGGTCTGCTCTCTTCCGCACCTTCGCCACGCGGCTGGGCAACCCCGATGCCGGAGTGTTTGTAGAAATTGTAGGACGCATCCTTGCCGCAGCCATCGATCAGCAGATCTTCCTTCTCGTAGAGCAGATTCATGATGTCGCGCGTGCAGATTTCGTAGTCAGGTGTCATCTGGATAGCCATTGTCGGGCAGGCCTCGGCGCAAAGGCCGCAGAAGATACAGCGAGAAAAATTGATCCTGAACCAGGAGGCATAACGGCGGCCATCCTCCCGTTCAGCCGATTGCATCGAGATGCAGTCAACGGGGCAGGCGGCAGAGCAGAGGTAACAGGCGACGCAGCGCTCATCCCCCTCCGGGTCGCACGTGAGGACTATCCGGGCCCGATAGCGTGGGTAGGGGGTGCGCTTCTCTTCAGGGTATTGAATCGTAACCGGCCTGCGCAGCATGTGGGCAAGCGTGACGCGGAAACCGCCCAGGATGGCCTTAATGTCGGAAACTATCTGCATAAACCAATGAACCCCGTAAACGTTGAGACGTCCCCGCTGGGGCGTCTCTGGCCGCTGCTAACTAAATTGCCGCACGATCAGGCGTGACCGGCTTTTGTACGTTCAGCCTTTTTCAACAACGCGGCCGCCAGCGGGTGACTGTTGTTTTCAGCATACAGACTGGCGGTATTGCCGGCCGGCGTTTTGAGCGCCGGATTTGCGCCGCCATCGATCAGCGCCTGTACCGTCTGATTGCAGCCGTAGATGGCAGCCAGCATCAGCGGCGTGTGTCCTTCACGGTCGCGGGCATCGACATCGGCACCTTTTTCAATCAGCATCTTGACAATCTCGGTATGCCCGTTGGCTGCAGCATAGTGGAGGGGCGTTTTGCCTTTATCGCTGCTGGCGGTGATGTCGGCACCACGGTGCAGCAGGTCCTGGACAAAATCCTTGAGCCCCTCTTTGGAAGCACTGATCAGCGGTGTGTGGCCATGACGGTCTTTTGCATTAACGCTTTCCATGTGTGATTCCTCCCCTAGATACATGATCGGGCACCATTGCCCGTATTAGTATTACTTCAACATGAGCCACCACCCGGTGATCAGTATGTTTACCAATGCCAGCGGCGTCAACACCTTCCACCCCAGGTGCATCAACTGGTCATACCGCAGTCGAGGCAGCGTCCCGCGCATCCAGATGAAAAAGAAGGACACCGCAAGAGTCTTCAGTGAGAACCAGATGGTCGGCGGCAGCAGCGGTCCGTGCCACCCCCCCAGAAAGAACGTTGCCGCCAGACCGCCCAGTACGATGATGTTAATGTACTCGCCGACAAAAAACAAGCCGAAGCGCATCCCGGAATATTCGGTGTGGAAACCGGCTACCAGTTCTCCCTCCGCTTCGGGGAGGTCAAACGGGATCCGCTTGCATTCGGCCGTAATGCTCAGCAGAAAGATGATGAACGCCAGAGGCTGGTAGACGATAAACGGCACAGTTTCCTGCGCCGCAACGATATCGGTCAGGCTGAAGGAGTGTGACAGCATGACGATCGGAACCAGCGAAAGCCCCATCGACAGCTCGTAGGATATCAGCTGTGCCAGACCTCGAATGCCCCCCAGCAGAGCATATTTCGAGTTGGAGGCCCAGCCTCCGATCGCCACGCCATAAACTGCGATCGAAGAGAGCGCCAGAAAGAAGAGCAGGCCCACATTCAGATCGGCAACCACCAGCGGCAGGTGGCGTCCGTATATCGTCAGCGGCGCACCGAAAGGAATTACGGAAAAGATCAGAATAGCGGGGATGGCAGCCATAGCCGGAGCCAGATAGAACAACCAGCGGTCGGCGGCACTCGGGACAACGTCTTCTTTGGTGAGGAGTTTGATCAGGTCCGCCAGCGGTTGCAGCAGACCAAAGGGGCCGACACGGTTAGGCCCTTTGCGGTCCTGGACCCACGCCAGAATTTTCCTCTCTGCGAACACCAGATAGGCGGCCAGGGTAAGGATGACGAAGAATACCAACGCCAGTTTCAGCGCGAATAGCGTTATGTCGAGTGAAAATGCTGTCATGGGAACCCGCTGGTAACAGGCTAGAGAGAGAAGCAAGCCACAAGAAAATAACAGCGTTATTCATATACCATACATTCACGATGAACACCATGTGCTATTTGAGGTAAATCTTGTCCATGCGAATTCCGCCCGTTTCATTGTCAATGCCGATATTCCTGGAAATGAGAGTTAAGATGCCGACAATAGAAACCTTTCTGCTGAAATCATCAGCGGGATTGACGCTCCGGCATCCGGAAGGATATAATGTGAGTCGAAATCGACACCCACAATGAACTGGAATATTTCCGCCGCGGTGGTATTCTTTGCGATATGCCAAGGTAGTCATTAATGGAACTTTACATATAATTGATGTACGTCATTTCAAAGGGAGAGAGGCTTGTTTATGCTGCCCATGCCCTGACAAACAGGGCCAGAGTGGTAACGAAATTATTTAATGCTTTAAAATGCGGAACATTATTTCTAACGTATTAAAAGGAGAAGTGAATGCAACAATCAACACCAGGGGAAAAAACCATCGGCGACATTGTTGCTGCCGATTTCCGGACCGCCAAGGTCTTTGAAAACCACGGGATCGATTTCTGCTGTGGCGGCAAGGTTGCTCTCGCGGCAACCTGCACGGAAAAAGGACTTGATCTTGCCACGATAACAAGCGAACTGGAGGATGTGCAGAGTGAACCGGCCGAACGGAGCCAGAACTATTCATCGTGGGCATTGTCGTTTCTCGCCGAATATATCGTTAATACTCACCATGCGTATCTCAAGGAGAATGACGAACAGATCGCGGCCTATGCCCAAAAGATCGCTGCTGTTCATGGCGCTCATCATCCCGAGGTGATCCAGATCTCTGCCATCTTTGACAAAATTGCAACTGATATGGCGGCCCACCTGAAGGAAGAGGAGGAAGTTTTCATTCCGGCCCTCAAACGGGTCGATGCGGCCAGAATATCCGGTAATACGCCGGATGAGACGGACCTGGAAACGATCCGGGTGTCCCTCGGCACGTTTCATCGCGAGCATGAAGAAATCGGCGACGCAGTCCACACGATCCGCCATCTTTCGAAGGATTACGCGATACCGGATGACGTCTGCAATACGTTCATGGTTACGTACCAGAAGCTCAAGGAGTTCGAAGATGATCTCCACAAACATGTCCACCTGGAGAACAACATCCTCTTTCCGAAGGCGGCACTGCTTTAAGCATATCACAGTACCCGATAGTTCGATCCGGAAACTCCGGATGGAAACTGTCGGCCGGGGGAATCAGGCGCTGCGGGCAACAAAAAACAGGTATCCGGGAGCGATCAGATGAAAACAGTTATTATTGGCGGGGTAGCCGGTGGACTGTCGGCAGCCAGCCAGATCAAGCGCGAGGATCACGGCGCTCTATCCAACAATCGAGGCAGAAGACATGATACGAGTCAAGCGTGTGTATGATCCTCATGAGCCGGACGACGGATCCCGCTTCCTTGTGGATCGGCTCTGGCCGCGCGGCATGAAGAAAGAAAACCTCGAGATGGACGGATGGCTGAAAGACGTAGCCCCCAGCGATGCACTGCGCCGCTGGTTCGGGCATGACCCGGCAAAATGGGAGGAGTTTTATCGTCGTTACGATGCCGAGCTGGAGGCCAACAGTCAAACCTGGCGCCCCCTCCGGGATATAGCTCGAAAGCAGAACATCACCTTGCTCTACAGTGCGCATGACATTGAACACAACAATGCCGTGGCAATCCGGCTGTTTCTCGAAAAAAGGCTGGACGGCGCTTCCTAGCCTGTCGGCACAAACAAAACGTTTTCAAGGGAGGAAGTAAAAATGAAAAAAACAGTATGGGTTGATCAGGACGAGTGCATCAGCTGCGGGCTTTGCATAGCCAATGTACCTGATGTGTTCCGTTTTGCCGACAGCGGTAAGGCTGAAGTCTATGATCCGGCGGGGGCTCCTGAAGACACTATCCAGCAGGAGGCCATCGATATCTGTCCGGTCTCTTGTATCCGGTGGCAGGAATAGCATTACCCGGTACTCAGTGCGGACAAACCAGGCACGTCACCACACTATCCAGCGCACCTTTTTCCCGCCCGATGTAACGGATCGCCGGCTTCGGCCGGCGGTTTCCCCGTCAATCACTCAAAAGACGATTAATCCGGCCAAAGCCTATGTAATGTGTTTGGATAACGGCATACGTGGGGTTACCCCTGTGTGCGTCAGCACAAAAAAAATGCCTTGCCGGAATTAAGCACTTGAATCTGCAGGGTCCGGAACACTATAATGCCGGCTCCAGGGAGAACGCTTAATGAACGTGTTTCAGGCTGATTTCATAAAGAGTGCCGCAAAACCGAAAGACTACCCGCCGCCGGGACTTCCGGAGGTGGCCTTCGTCGGGAGGTCCAACGTCGGAAAATCCTCGCTGATCAACGTGCTGTCGGGACGCAAGGGGCTGGTTCGCACCAGCTCAACCCCCGGCCGGACCCAGCTGATAAATTTCTTCGACATCAACGGCATCCTGACCCTGGTGGACCTCCCCGGCTACGGGTATGCCAAGGCGCCACCCGCTCTGCGCAAGCAGTGGGGGCCGATGATCGAGTCTTATCTCTCCATTCGTGAGTCGCTCAAGGCGGTCGTGCTGATCCTCGACATCCGCCGGGTGCCGTCCGACGGCGACCTGAAGATGCTGCGCTGGCTGGAGCTATACAACATTCCGCCGATTCTGGTTGTCACCAAATGTGACAAGCTGTCGAAAAACGAGCAGGCCAAGCAGAAATCGATTATTGCCGCAGCGATCAATCGTGACAAGCAGATGCTGCTCCCGTTTTCAGCCCTTTCGAAAGAGGGGCGGGACGGCATCTGGCAGGAGATCATGCAGCAGCTGGGGATCGCGGAGAAGGCGGCATGATGGTCAAAACAGGAAACCACAGGACAACAGATATGCCGCGAACCCGTACCGCCGCACCAGAACCGTCCATGCCGGACATGCAAAAGCGTCCGGATACCCGCCGCATACCGATCGCCAAGGTCGGTGTCAAGGACATCACCTATCCGATCGTGGTGATGGACAAGAACCGCACCCTGCAGCACACCGTGGCGCGGATAAATATGTACGTCGATCTGCCGCATCATTTCAAGGGCACCCACATGAGCCGCTTTGTGGAAATTCTCAACAAATACCGCGAGCAGATCGCCCTTGACAAGCTTGAGACGATTCTTGAAGAGATGAAGTCAAAACTCGGCTCGGAAAGCGCCCATCTTGAAATCCAGTTCCCCTATTTTATCGACAAGGCCGCGCCGGTATCGGGCGCCAAGAGCCTGATGGAGTACACCTGCGAATTCAGCGCCTCCATGACGAGCGCCCTCGATTTCGTGCTTGGCATCAAGGTGCCGCTCACCTCGCTCTGCCCCTGCAGCCGGGAGCTGTCCCGTTTCGGGGCCCACAACCAGCGGAGCATCATGACCGTGCGGGTGCGCTACCGCGACTTCATCTGGATCGAAGACCTGGTGGAACTGATCGAGCAGTGCGGCTCCAGCCCGCTCTACTCACTGCTCAAACGTGCCGATGAAAAGTTCGTCACCGAGCAGGCTTATGAAAACCCCCGCTTTGTGGAGGATATGGTGCGCGAGGCCTATTCCCGCCTGGCTGCGCTTGACCACATCACCTGGTTTTCGATCGAGGCGGAGAATTTCGAATCAATCCACAACCATTCGGCCTACGCCGCCGTGGAGCTGGATCGTCGATGTTAATGAATGCGGGCATAGCAACAATCGGCACCGCCGCAGGGGAATGATTTTCCCGGCGACATTCCGTGGGATGAATCCCACGGCTACAGGCATTCTGCCGCTACGCGGCGAAATCAACAGCTATAAGATTTCGAGTTCACGTCCCGTAGGGACAGAATGCCTGTAGCTCGGCGATTCATCGCCGGGATTTCGGTTTCACAATTATTTATTAATTTTCGTCGCGTAGCGACTGAAGGCATGTAGCCCGGTCTTTCAAGGCCGGGGAAATGAGGGCAAACATGGCAAATACGTACACGTCCCTTCGTTATCACATTGTTTTCAGCACTAAAAATCGGGAACCGTGGTTTACGGACGAAACAGAGCGTCAGATATGGGATTATATCGGCGGAATTGCCCGTGAAAATGCAATGCAATCGATAATTGTCGGTGGATACAATGACCATATTCATGTACTTGTCGCCATCTCACCCGCCATTGCTGTGTCAAAGGCGGTTCAGATGCTGAAAGGTGCGTCGTCTCGCTGGATTCATCAGACATTCAAAGATATGTCGTCGTTTGCGTGGCAGGATGGTTACGGAGCTTTTACGGTCGGGTTGTCCCAAGTTTCCGACACGGTCAGGTATATTGAGGGGCAACGTGAGCATCATTGTAGTAGTACGTTTCAGGAGGAATACGTGAAGTTCCTTCGTAAGCATGAGATTGATTTTGATGAGCGGTATGTGTGGGGGTGAGATGTTGCGGTGTGTGGCATTCCGTTTTACGTACCATCGCCGGGGAATGAATTCCCCGTCTACATGCATTCTATCGCTACGCGATGGAATGCATGCGGGGGCATTACGTATTCCGTGAGATAAATCCCACGGCTACAGGCATTCTGCCGCTACGCGACGAAAGCAATGGCAACAAGATTTCCCCCTCGTTACGCACCTCCTTATACGTAACGAGAAGTAAAAAGGAGTAAACCCCATGAACCGATTGATCATAATCGCCCTATTCGCCTTCCTCCTCCTGCCTTTATCCGCCTTCGCAGAGATCAAAACCGTCACTCACACATTGAAACAACCGTTTGGCGGCAGTCAGTCCCCTGACGACGCCCGAACCGCTGGTATAGCCAGGGCAAAGCGGGAGGCTCTTGAGCAGTTCGGAACCTACATTGAGAGCACGACCGTTGTCAAAAATGCGCAGGTTGACAGCGATGAGATACTGGCCCTCACCGCCGGGGTCACCAAGGCCGAGGTGGTCAAACAGAAGAACTTTACCGATGGTGACGCTTTCGGAATAGAAATAACAGTCAAGGTTGAATTGGACAGTGCGGTGCTTGAAAAGAGCCTGAAGAGATTACTGGAGGACCGAAACCACCTGAAGGATCTGAAGGCGGCCCGCGAGCGTGAAAAGGAACTGCTGGCACAGATTGCAGAACTAGAGAAGGAAAACGAGCAAAAGGGGAAGACGGAGCAGCAAACAGCTAAATTGAAGAATGAGTTCAAGGCAGTCAGCCGGGGACTGACGGCGGTGGAGTGGTTTGATAAGGCTGTAGCTTTGTGGGACGGGGAAAAATATCCCAATCCGAAAAAGGCAATTGAATACCTCACCCAGGCGATTCGTATTGATCCGAATTATGCATCGGCATACACTTTCCGGGGGGGTGAATATGCCGATCTCAAACAGTTAGATCGAGCCATTGCAGACTATGACCAGGCGATCCGCATTGATCCGAATAATACAAATGCATACAACTACAGGGGGAATGCATATGCCAAACTGAATCAGTTTGATCGCGCCATTGCAGACCATGACCAGGTTATCCGCCTTGAACCAAATAATGTATCGTCATACTTCTACAGGGGGAAGGCATATAATGAACTCAAGCAGTTTGATCGTGCCATAGCAGATTATGGCCAGTTTATCCGCCTTTATCCGTATGGTGCAGATGCATACACCTTCCGGGGACTTGCATATGCCAATCTCAATCAGTTTGATCGTGCCATAGCGGACTTTGACCAGGCAATTCGCCTTGATCCGAATGACGCATCAGCATACAACAGCCGGGGGGATGCATATTTCGAGTTAAACAAAGCTCAGAAAGGTTGTGCCGATCTGAAAAAAGCCTGCAAATTGGGAGTATGTGATGGATATGAACTTGCACGGCAAAAAAAACGGTGCAAGTAAATTTAAATCGGAATTTACTCAAATAGAAGGGGAAATATCATTAAGTCCACGGATTATGCCCAACAGGAGGTATCTACAAAATGGATCTAAGTGCGTTTGCGGTGGGTTCGACAGCCACACCACAACCTGAAGAGAAAGCCATTCTCGAAAAACTGAATCAACGGCTGGTTACAGGAAAAAAACTTTTACGGGAGAAAAAGTTTCCGCAAGGGCAATTCAATATGTGGATGGGGTCTGTCAAGCAAGAGCTAAAGAAAATTTATGGCAACGAGGTGCTTGCTCAGATACCTCCGATAAAAGACAAAGTGCCGCCTGAAGCTCTACTTCAACTACAAATTGAAGCGATAGAGAGACTTGAATCATTTATCGATTACTTACAGACACTTTTCCAAACTTCTTTTGGTGAAAAAAACGGGGGTAAAATTTTTATTGGCCATGGTCGGTCTCTTCTCTGGCGCGAACTAAAGGACTTTATAAGTGAAAGGCTTGGGTTGTCTTGGGATGAGTTCAACAGGGAAGCAGTTGCGGGACTGCCAACGTTTGAGAGAATATCTCAAATGCTTCTTCAAGCTGATTTTGCTTTCCTCATCATGACAGCTGAAGATGAGCATGCCGATAGCACCTTACATGCTCGTGAAAATGTAGTTCACGAAGTCGGACTGTTTCAGGGGAAACTTGGTCCGCGAAAGGCAATTATTCTCTTGGAAGATGGTTGCAGGGAATTTTCAAACATCATTGGATTATCTCAGCTACGATTCCCGAAGGGCCACATTTCAGCAGCTTTTGAGGAGATACGGCGCGTACTTGAGAGAGAAAGTATTATCTGATCGGACAAGATTAGCCAGCCAGATAGCGTGGGCATAGTTATCGCCGATGAGGATATCATCCATAGTCAAAGTGATCCTTGAAGAGGGGGTGAAGTATAACAAACACGGAAACTCTCTTTAAGTAACGGTTTGAGGCATTTGAAAAAGAGCATGAACATGAAAAAAGGCCTCATCATTTTCGCTCGCGAACCGATTCCCGGTCAGGTCAAAACTCGCCTGGCGGCGTCTATCGGTGACAATGCCGCCGCAGACATGTATGAAACCATGCTGCAGGATGTGCTGAAAGCGGTCCGTCGGTTGAGCGAAATTGACACCGTCGTCTTCTGGGCCTGTGAAGAAGAATCGCTCCGGCGTCTGGCCGGTCGGTACCGCTGCCGCTCCCGGCGACAGAGTCCGGGAGACCTGGGACAGCGCATGCAGGCGGCGTTTGAAGAGATGTTTGCGGACGGCTGCGAACTCTGCTGCATTATCGGCAGCGATGCTCCCGACCTGCCGCTTTCATATATTCAAGAAGCCTTTCGATTGCTGGAAACGCCGCGGACGGATGTCGTACTCGGACCGAGCAGGGATGGCGGCTATTACCTGCTCGGACTGCGGCAGGTTTGGGAGCAGTTTTTCATTGACATCCCCTGGAGCCGCGCCGATGTGCTTGAACGGAGTCTGGATGCGGCACGGGATTCAGGTTTGATGGCAGCTCTGCTGCCCGAATGGCAGGATATCGACACGCTCGAAGACCTGGAGGCATTTCAGGAACGGAAACGATTGATGCAATCAACGGAAACCGGATGAAACCAATTATTATCATCGCAGCCGTGCCGCTGGAAATTGACCTGCTGGAAAGGGTGCTTGAACATTCCGGCAGGGTAAATACAGGCGGGTACGAGTATATCGAAGGGAAGGTCGGCGCCCTGCAGGTCGTTGTCTGCGCCGGGGGGGTCGGAAAGGTCAATGCGGCTGCGGCGGCTGCCGTCATGATCGATCGCTATCAGCCGCAACTCGTCATCAACACCGGCTGCGCCGGAGCGTACATCGGCAGCGGCCTTGTCGTCGGAAATCTGGTTGTCGCGAGCGAGGATGTTCTCGCGGATGATGGCGTAGTCGTTGAGGATGGCTGGAAAGATCTGCGCTTCATGAATCTCCCCTCCGTTGAGCAGGGGGGGCAGAGCTGCTACAATAAACTGCCGCTTTCCCGGCACGCCTCGGAAAAGGCCATGCAGCTGGCGGATAATTATGGCGTTTTTCTGAGGCGCTGCCGCTTTGCAACCGTCTCAACCTGCAGCGGCACCCGTCACTATGGTGCTGTGCTGTCGCAGCGATGGAACGCATTGGTTGAAAGTATGGAGGGGGCCGCGGTGGCACAGGTCTGCCTGCGCTGCGGCGTTGACTGCCTTGAAATCCGCGGGATCAGTAATATGGTGGAAGAGCGTGATCTTAAAAAGTGGGACATAGCGCAAGCCGTTGAATCCGCTCAGCGTTTTGTTCTGAAATATCTTGAAGAAATGGATCGCCCTGACACGGCACTGATCACAAAAGCGACCCCTGAGCTGTAATTGTCAGCGTTTCCCGAAGATCGCCGTACCGATCCGCACCAGAGTGGCACCTTCCTGAATCGCTGCTTCAAAATCGCCCGACATCCCCATTGAAAGCTCCGCCATATCAACACCCGCAATCTGCTCGGCGGCAACGGCTCCCGATAATCGTCGCAACTCAGTAAAATAGGGACGGGCGGCCTCAGGGGCATCGAAAAAGGGGGGCATCGTCATCAGTCCCCGCACTCTGACGTTCGGGAGCAGCGCGCATTCCCGCACCAGTTGAACCGCCCCCGCTTCAGTCGTTCCCGACTTGGTTGCTTCCCCGGAGATGTTTACCTGAATCAGCACGTCGCAGGTCTTGCCGAGCTTACCCCACTGCCGGTCGATCTCCTGCGCCAGTGACATACGGTCAACCGAATGGATCAACGCCACCTGGCCGGCAATGTACTTGACCTTGTTGCTCTGCAGATGGCCGATAACGTGCCACTGCACCGTTTCATGCACCTCCGCCAGTTTCGGAACCAGCTCCTGAATATAATTTTCTCCGAAAACCGTCTGCCCGGCCCGGAAGGCCTCGATGATATCGGCAGCCGGGCGGGTCTTTGACACCGCAACCAGACGGACGGATGCAGGATCTCGCCCGGCTTTTTCAGCCGCTGCACGGATCCGCTCGTTGATCCGGGCAAGATTATCTGAAATGTTCATGGAATGACTACTCCACTGCCTGCATGGTCTGCAGGATTTCATACAGTTCCGTCATCGGCAGGCCGATCACATTGGTGTATGAACCGTTGATCGAGCGGACAAAATGGACCGCCCCCCCCTGGATCGCATAGGCCCCGGCCTTGTCCATAGGGCACCCGGTAGCAATATACGCAGCGATTTCTTTTTCTTCCAATGTCTTGAACGTCACTTCCGTGCAGACGCTGCGGCTGATATGGACGCCGCTGACCGCGTCAAAGACCGTGAAGCCGGTGATGACCTCGTGATCCCTGCCGGACAATCCGGACAGCATCCGCATCGCATCGGCCCCGTCGACCGGCTTGCCGAGAATGGCGCCATCCAGTACTACAATCGTATCGGCCCCGATGAAGAAGCGGCCATCGCTTGTCGCCGCAACCGCATCGGCCTTTTCGCGCGAGAGGCGCATGACATGATCGGCGGGCGCTTCCCCCGGCAGAACATCCTCACAGATATCAGCCGGCACAACGCTGAACGTAATACCGGCCAGTGCCATCAGTTCTGTGCGGCGGGGCGATGCGGACGCCAGGATTATGGTGCCGTGACTATTTTCCATCATCATCTTTCCGGGACTCGTCGGCAGCGCTCTTTCGCGCTGATTCACGCTCTTCGCCCACCCTGTGCTCCGCCTCCATCTCCTGCCAGTGTTTTGTCCAGTCCGTCTTGCGAACCTTGTGCAGCACAAATACGCCCGGAATGATAACTATCCCCCAGAAAATATTCATGATCATGTCGTTGACAATTCCGTAGACCAGTGAGGCAATACCCATCAGCAGCAGAAAAGCTTCCATCGACAGAATGCGCCCTATCAGCGAAGCCTTCTGAATCTCATTTTGTGTGTCATGCGTCATGTGGTTTATCCTACCAGGGGAACATCTTGCCTGGGTTCAATATATTGTTGGGATCAAGAGCGGCTTTGATTGCTTTCATGGCGGCGATCTGATGCTTCGATAGTTCCAGTTCGATATAGGGGGCCTTGGAGAGCCCGACCCCATGTTCACCCGACATGGTGCCGTTCAGATCCAGCGCCGCCTGGAACACGTCGCGGATCGCCTCGTGTGCCCGTTCATCCATGCCGGGCACTGCCTTGTCGACCATGATATTGACATGAATGTTGCCGTCGCCGGCGTGGCCGAAGTTGACGATCGGTATGTCGTACTTCGCCTGGATTTTCTCGATGGTGCGGATGATGTCGGGCACCTTGCTGCGCGGCACCACGACGTCCTCGTTGTACTTGGTCGGGTTGATGTCCCGCAGCGATGGCGAAACCAGCCGCCGCACCCGCCAGAGCTCTTCGGATTCGGCAGCATCCTTGGCCGCCCGGAACTGCACGAGTCCCAGAGGCTTGATCAGCTCATGAATCTGCGCCGCCTGTTTCTCGATCAGGTCGCGGTCGCCGTCCACCTCGATCAGCAGCACCGCACGACCCTCAGGCGGGATTCCCAGGCTGAAGCGCCGCTCGACACATTGCAGGGTGGCATAGTCCATGAATTCGAGCGTGGTCGGAATGATCTTGTTGCCGATAATCGTCGAGACCGCCTTGGCGGCGCCGTCGATCGAATCAAAAATTGTCAGCATGGTCTTCTTGGCGTCGGGAAACGGCAGAATCTTGAAGATGATCTTGGTGATGACTCCCAGCGTCCCTTCGCTGCCGCAGAGCAGACGGGTCATGTCGTAGCCGACCACCGCCTTGTAGGTCTCCCCGCCGGTACGGATGATCTCGCCGGTCGGCAGCACCAATTCGAGACCCATGACGAAGTCGCGGGTGACGCCGTACTTGACGCAGCGCGGACCCCCGGCGTTTTCGGCGACGTTCCCCCCCAGTGTCGAAAATTTGAGCGAGGCCGGATCGGGGGGGTAGAAGAAGCCGAGCTTTTCGACCGCTATCTGGAACTGCTCCGTCACGACGCCCGGTTCAACCTCGGCAATCAGGTTTTCGGTGTCGATCCGGAGGATACGGTTCATGCGGGTTGTGACCAGCACGACCCCTCCCCCCTTGGGAAGCGCACCTCCGGTAAAGCCGCTTCCGGCGCCACGCGGGAACACCGGAAAACCTTCCCGGTTTGCCAGTTTCAGAACCGCTGAGACCTCTTCGGCATTGGCTGGATGGACGACCGCATCCGGCAGGAACTCCATCTGGGTGGCGTCATAACCGTAGCAGATCATATCCTGCTTGGCGGTTGCTATATTGTCGGGACCGACAATTGAAGTCAGTTCAGTGATCAGGTGTGCTGCAAGCATGGGTGTTCCTTTCGATAACGATTCAGCCTACCAAGATACATGATATACCGGCAACTTTGCAAGACAGTCGTGCTTTCCGGCAAAATCTCTGTTGCCAGCGGGAGCGAAACCATTTATCCTTCACGACAGTAGCGATAAATAAACATCGGGAGGTTTACACGAATGAAACGTTTCACCAGAATTGCAGCATCAGTAGTTATGGCAGCGTTACTTGCTGTCCCGGCCTTTGCGGCACAAGATGCAAAGAAAACGGTGACAACCGCATCCGGCCTCAAGTATGTTGACGTAGTCGTTGGAAAAGGTGCTTCACCGGCCGCCGGCAAGCAGGTCAAGGTGCATTACACCGGGACACTTGAAAACGGCAAGAAGTTTGACAGCTCGGTCGATCGCAACGAGCCGTTCTCGTTCACCATCGGTGTCGGCCAGGTTATTCAGGGGTGGGACGAAGGCGTCATGACGATGAAAGTCGGCGGCAAGCGGAAGCTTATTATCCCTTCCAAGCTCGGCTACGGCGCACGGGGAGCAGGCGGAGCCATTCCTCCGAATGCAACCCTGCTGTTTGATGTTGAACTGCTCGACGTCTCCAAGTAATTCCCCTTTACTCTATCACCATAGGACAGCCCGCACCCGCGGGCTGTTTTTGTCTCGTACACGGAGTTGCTGCATGACGAATCTGATTTCTGCCGAAGGGCTGAAAAAACTGTGTGACGAATATGACTTTCTCTGGAAAGTGGAGCGCCCCAAGGTTGTCCAGGGGGTTTCCGACGCGGCAGCGGAAGGTGATCGTTCGGAGAATGCCGAATACATTTACGGCAAAAAAAGGCTGCGCGAGATTGACCGCAAGCTGAAACACCTCGGATCGCGCCTGAAAGTGTTGAAAGTGGCAGTTCCTCCCGCAAATCCGACGATGGCTTCATTTGGCTGCTGGGTCACATACGAAGAAGAGAGCGGGGATACGCGTTGTTATCAACTGGTTGGCCCGGATGAAATCGATGTCAGCATCGGCAGGATCAGCATCGATTCACCGGTCGGTCAGGCGCTGCTGCACAAAAAGCTGGATGATGAAGTAACAGTCCGTAAGCCGGGGGGCGTTATGACGGTCTGTATTACCGGAATAAGCTCGACAAAGCCGGTATTGTAAAGCCCGCCTGCGTAAAACAAAAAAACCTCCGGGGTTTTTGAACCCTCGGTGGTTTTCTGCTATTCCTGTTCGTAGCCGACTACCACAGCCTCGTAATGTGCCCTGAAACCGGCCTCTGCCCGAGCCTCTGCCGCCGCGTATCCGGCAATGATATCATCCCTCATGGAATCAGGGATAACCCGCTCTGCAAGGGGGTAGAGGATCCCGTCCTCTTTATCGATATGTTCCCGCAGCAGCGCCCCATAGGCGAGTGCGTTGTCGGCGATGATCCGTTCCCTGCCGCTCTGGCCGTTCACGGCCTCAAGAGTTGCCGTCTCCATGGCCATGACGAAGGCGCGCCCCTGTTTATGCTCCATCAGCATCGCCGCAACCGGGCTGTGTTCGCGGGGTATGCCGTTTTTAATCAGCGCCTCGAAGAGAATGTCTTCCTCCTTGGCATGGTGGAAGCGGTCGGCGAAATTGCGGATGAAATCGACGCCATCAAGATAAAACTTCCAGTTGGAGTAGCTGCCGTCGGTCGTCCGGGCTGCATTGCGCTCCAGCAGGGTAATCATCCGCAGGATCAGGCGATGCTCGTCGACCAGTGTTTGGGTTATATCCTTCTTCATCAGGCCCTCCGTTCTCCGTTGATGCCGATAACGATACTCTCGAGCGGGATGTCCATGCCGCTCTTCTGGAGCGCTTCACGGACCATGATATCCAGGCCGCGACAGCAGGGTACTTCCATGATTGCCACCGTGATGCTCTTGATCGCGTTGACGCTGAAAATGTGGGCCAGCTTCTCCACATACGCGCTCGTATCATCCAGTTTGGGACAGGCAATCGCCAGTGCCTTCCCCTTCAGCAGTTCGTGGTGCATGCTCCCCATGGCAAAGCCTACGCAGTCAGCGCAGATCAGGATATCCGCGTTCTGGAAATAGGGGGCTGTTGGCGGCACGAGGTGGAGCTGCACCGGCCACTGACGGAGTTCCGAAGGTGCATTCCCCTGTGCCGCATCTGTTGTTTCCGGTCGTTCAATTACTTTTGCCATGCTGCCCGGGCAGCCGCATCCGAGATTTCCCATGATTATTCTCCTTTTTGAGTTAGATGTTCGTTGATTTCCCGTTCGATTTTTGCTTCGTCATCCTTGGACAGCCCATGGATCGAAACGACGTCCTTAAGCAGACAGATACCGACCTTGCAGGTGACACAGCCGATCTCGAACCTGTTAAGTATCTCGCCGATCTCCGGATACGTCTTCATTACATCCTGAATGGCCATGTCGCCAAGATTGTTTTTGAATTCCATTTCTGCACCTCCCCGCTTGTGATGTTCTTACCATACCCGCTTCATTGTGAAAATTTGATGACGTGGGTCAAGTTTTGAGAGTCTTTCTGAAATAGTTGGTAATTCTGTTCATCCTGGTTTATGAGAAGCTACGATCAGCTATGGCAAACAGGCTTGCTCGGGATGGTATTTAAAGTATGTGGAGAGGAGAGGTATTCAGATCTGGTGGGGTGTTGGCCGGGTCTGATCAATAACGCACTCTCAGTGCGCCTCGTGATCCTTGAATCGTCATCTAGAAAGGAGTCAGCACATGATTACTGATTATAAAGTAGTATACGGGCATGACATATGGATCTTGGAAGCCAAAGTCAAAGAATTGCTGGCAGATGGCTGGCAGCCATTCAACGAATTACAAATTTCCACGCCAGTTATGGATAATGTAATAACTCCTTTTTACACACAGGTCATGGTCAAAACAGACGGTTAACCCTGCAACCTTCGCAGCAGTTCCAGTTGCCCGCCGACGCTATCAGGGCTAACCTGCCCGGCACGAACCAATAGCGGCGCAACGGCCCCCTCCGGCGCGATGCGGGGATAGGCCCGGTCACTCAGTTCGTGAATGAGCCGCATGGTGCGGAAGGCGTCAAACCAGCCGTGGAACGCCTCCGCCATCTTCGCCCCCTCACGGTTATTCTTCTTCAATTTTTCCCATGAATTCCGAAAGCCCGCCTGCTCCATAACATCATGCAGAACCGGAGAAATCCCGGCGGCACGACTCAGCAATTCCGATGCATCCGCTTTGGAATTTTCCGCCACACACGCGAGCCACTCCCCCACAATCGAAAAAACAACCGGTTGATAAAAGAGCAGGCGCTGCTCACCATCGGCCAGCATGTCTCCCACGGCGCGGCCGGTCCCGAAGGGAACCCGGTGGGATGAGCGGGGGGAGGGGTGGACGACGGTTCCCGCCACCGGCTTGACGCCGGAGGTTTTGTGAACCTGCTGCAGAAAGTAGAAATCCTCCCCTGCAAGCCGGCGGTTCATCCCGCCGGATGATGCGTAGGCGGATGCCCGGCAGGCCATCGCGCTTCCCACGGTGTGAAAGGCATAGGAGGAACCGGCCAGCTCCAGGCCGAGCACATAGACACGCAGGAAGAGTTCGTAGCGGTCAATGGCAGACTGTCCTGCCAGTTCGGGTGCAGGGCGGTGGCGATAGGGGATGCTTGCCCCACCTGCTGTTGAGGATGCGAAATGCCGGGTGATGGCGGGGAGGTAGTCCGGCTGTACCAGAGTGTCGGCGTCGAGGCAGATCAGGAGCGGGTCGCCCGCAAGGTAATCGAGGTGCAAAAGAGCCAGGTCGAGGCCGATCTTGCGCGCCAGGCCGACACCCTGTTTTGCGGGCAATGTTCTCCCTGCAGACGCGGCGTCCACCCAGAAGAGATTATCCAGCCCGTACTGCCGCTTCCACTGCTGCAGGGAGTGCAGCGTTTCAAGATTGTCAGCCGTTTCCGCAGCGGTTGCGTCGGTGCGCTGATTGACCACGGCCAGGATCATGAACCGATCCAGCAGATCGGCCGGATTGCGGGAGAGGGACTCTAATGTCTGCGGGAGATTGGCGGCTTCGGCCAGTGAGGGGATGACAATTGCACCTGAGAAGGTGAGAGTGGGGACTTCGTTGATTGCCCATGGCTCACCTGCGCCCCGTTTGCTCCGATAGGCGGTTATATGTGAAGGGAGGAGCGTGTCAGACATCTGCGGAACGGGTCATTCCGTGCCCCACCGCTTGTAGAGGTCGTTCTCGACCCCCAGCTGGTCCAGCACCTTCCCGACGACAAAGTCAACCAGGTCCAGCACCGATTCAGGCCGGCCGTAGAAGGCCGGCATCGCCGGTATGATCCGTGCTCCGGCGCGTGAAAGCTTCAGCATGTTCTCAAGGTGGATGTCGGAAAGCGGCGTTTCCCTGGGTACCAGCAGCAGCGGACGACGCTCCTTGAGCATGACATCGGCGCTCCGTTCGATCAGGTTGCCGGAAACACCGCACGCAACCCGCGCCAGTGTCCCCATGCTGCAGGGGCAGATCACCATGCCATCCGGAGCGGACGACCCGCTGGCGGCCCCGCAGAACAGATCGTCGGGGTGCACCAGCGTGATCCCGCAATTGATTTCAAGGTGATCATACAGACGCTGCAGCGCTTTATCAAGATCGCCTGACAGGTCAAGGCCGGTCTCTTCGCGGCAGACGGCCGTGCCGCTGCAGCTGGCGGTGAACGTTACCTGAAAGCCGTTCAGGCAAAGCTGCTCTGCCAGGCGGAGTCCATACATCGAGCCGGATGCGCCGGTCAGGGCGATGAAAATGTGTTTCTTGGTCATCATTGCTTACCTCGTCACCCTGATAAACAGGATAAGTGCGTTGGCGAAGTTATTTCCCGCCCGCCCCGAAAACGGAATAAGTACGCTCACTAAATTATTTCTGCAAAAACCTACAGAAATAATTTCTACCGTACTAAAAACGCAGGAAATTACTTCTTACTTACTAAGAACATCGGCAGCCGTAAAGAGCACAATGGCAACGCTGATGTATCCGTTCATGTTGAAAAACGCCGCGTCCAGCTTTTCGAGATTTCCGTCCTTCAGCAGCAGGTGTTCGTACAGCAGCATGGTGACGGCGGTCAGGATGCCGACCAGAAAGAGCGTCCCCAGATGCATCAGATTGTACAGGGTAAACAGCAGCCCGATCATGATCAGGTGGAAAAGCCTGGCAGCCCACAGCGAGCCGTTCACGCCGAGGAGCACCGGAATGGAGTGCAGCCCTGCTGCCCGGTCGAATTCAAGATCCTGGAGAGCATACAGGATGTCAAACCCGGCTACCCAGAACAGCACCACCCCTCCCAGAACGAGCGCCGGCGCGTCAATCGTGCCGCGGATCGCGATCCAGGCTCCGATCGGCGCCGCTGCCAGGCAGATGCCGAGCACGACGTGGGCCAGTGCAGTGAAGCGCTTGCAATAGGAATAGAGCAGCAGGAAAAACAGGGCGACCGGTGAGAGCTTGAGGCAGAGCGGATTAAGCATCTGCGCCGCAAACATCATCAGGGCAACCGCCGCACCGATAAAAAAGAGCGTCACCCCCTTGCCGATCAGCCCTGCCGGAATAGCTCTGACGGCAGTCCGGGGGTTGCGGGCGTCGATTTCGGCATCGATCAACCGGTTCATCGCCATGGCGGCGGTCCGGGCACCGACCATGGCCAGGACAATCCATACCGTCTGGCGGATGGTGGGGAGCCCTCCTGCGGCAAGCAGTGCGCCGGTAAAGGCGAACGGGAGCGCAAAGATCGTGTGGGAAAACTTGATCATCTCCAGAAAGACAGCAATTTTATTAATGATGCCGGCCACGGTTACCAGTACTCCTGAAAAGCCCGCTGAATTTCTGCCGAGACACGGTCCATTTCGCGATTTATCAGATCGAGATCAAACATGCCGGGATACTCTTCGTAGGGATAATGTTTGTACATTGTGCCGACCTGCCCTTCGTTATTGAAGGCATACGACGTCCGGATCTCAAAGTTGTAATGAGAGACCTGAACTGTCGCAGCTCCGTTCTGCTGTTGAATCTCAATCCGCAACTGGGTGTAGTACTTCCGCCCGCCCGCCGGCTGACCGAAACCGCTATCGGTGGTAAAGTGGTAGGGTGTCGTTATGAGCACGGTTCCGGTGCTGTCCGTCTCGAGAATCCGGCACTCCCACTTTTCTTCAACGAGTGTGCGGATCTTTGTCACGGCATCATGCGCTCCCCCCGGTATCGTGATGACCCGGGGAGCAATCGGCACGGCCTCGGCCCGCATGTGATAGCAGGCAGGCAGCAGGGTCAGCAGCATGAAGAGCAGCGGCCACAAGGCGTTACGCAAACCCGTACTCCTTCCAGCGACGTGTGACAAGGGCTGCAGCATCAACAGAAATAGTCACCTCCGGCCGGGGCACACGACAGCCGGTCGCATCAACTGCAACCCGTCCGGTGCCCCTGTCATTGATAATGTCATCGGTAAAATCGGTCACATTGACGGCTCTCCAGGCCGAACGCGAGGGCTTGACCGGTTCCACGTTGGATTCGAGTTGGGAGATGAATTGGCGCAGGTTATTTATCGGCATGGCATTTTGTTCACTGGTTCAGCCTTTCAAGCTGTTCTTCGATGTCGCGGGTGATGCAAGTCATGGGTGAAGTTTAGTATGGAGCGGGTTGGGGTGGCAATGTAAATTTACAGTTAATGTTTAAAATCTACATTACGCGATGAGATCGTTTAATGCCATGTCAAATCGAAACGGCGGGGATGGTTTGCAACGAAAATGGTTATATCGGGCTGATTGACGGGTTACGTGCTCTGTTTGCAGTGTGGAGTCATCAGGGTTTGGATCAGATCAATAGCAGGCCAAATGCTCTTCTGATACTCTCAAAGTGCCTCCAAAAATCAATATAAAATGTTTTGACGGTGGCTCGTTCAGGGTGGTATATTTGCCGTCCTAAAAGACAGATTCCTATCATTCCAGTGTTTTTATGAACCACCCGTCAGATCTGATCCTTCTTCACAAGGTTACACTGTGCGTATTGCCCTCATGTCAGACATACACGCCAACCGGGAAGCGTTCGAGGCCTGCCTCCGGGATGTGCGCACCAGGGGCACCGACCGGTTGGTATTCCTCGGCGATTACGTCGGATACGGGGCCGATCCGGACTGGGTCGTCGATACGGTCATGGAACTCGTGGCCGGCGGAGCGGTCGCCGTGATGGGCAACCATGATCACGCAGTATCCTGCTTGCGTGAAGACCTGAATGAGGATGCCGAAATCGCCATGTCCTGGACACGCGGACAGCTTGGACCGGAGGCGCGCGAATTCCTTGCGAATCTGCCCATGAGGTTCGAAGATGATATGCGCCTCTACGTGCATGCGAATGTTCAAACCAGCCGGCGATGGCACTATGTCGACAGCCCGGAGGCAGCCGGCCGGGCCCTCGAATCGTGCCGTGCGCAGACGGTCTTCTGCGGGCATCTCCATGTGCCGACCCTGTACGGGATCACCGCAACCGGGAAGATTGTCTCCTTTCGTCCGGTGTCCGG
>VFJM01000264.1 GCA_009886055.1 Geobacter sp.
CTTTTGACATCCCCTTCTCCTTTATGTTTGAAATCAATCGGTAAAAATATTTCGACGAGTGCATTTGTAGTATAACTTAATAGTTTTAGTCAAACTATATGTGAACCGGCAGCATTTTTTTCGGTATACGACTTGAACAGCAGTTAAGGTCGATTTCTCTATAATCCCTCCATGAAGGGAAGGGTAAGGATATATAATTTTAATTATAACTATACCCCGTAAAAAGTCCCCGTCAATGGCATGTACCGATGTTTTTCAGGATAGTCAGAAACCTCTCGTTTGAGACTCCTCTCCATCTGGCTATCACAATCAACCGCAATTAGCGATTGACGTTGTCGCGCCACTCGACCGCGCCAAAATGCGAGCTCCCCACGAAGGTATAGACAAGGCTTACGGTCCCGTCACGTTGATGCCTGCTGGGCTGGCCGCCATATTTCGAATCACGGATAGACTCCACGTATTGAAGCCCGAGACCATGCCGACCGTAGACCCTTATGTTGAATCCCGTCTTGACGCGGAAAATTTTCTCCGAGCCCCCTGCGCTATCTACGGGATTGCTGCTGGTGCTAAGGCTGTTGAATTGGCCCGAACCGGTGACATAGTAGCCCCGCGCGTCCAATTCGAAAGCGGCTCTATTGCCAAAAAGCAGACGAAGGGCGAGGAGCCCCTGCGGGGCAACGCCATAGTGGTAGTCCCGATCACCTTCTGCGACCGGGGTAGTTCCGGCGGCGCCGAAGCCGACACCTCCAAGGAGTGAGCCCTGCAGCGCAATACCCGGGGCCACCCAGTACTGACCAGTCGTGCCAAGAGAGAGGGCCGTGTTGGAGACGCGGAAGACGGCTGGCGACAGGTAGTCATAACTTCCGTAGAGCCCCCATATCCCGCGGTAGTCTTTGCCGGCATGATAATCCTTGCCGTAGAGCAGGCCGCGCAGCAGGACATTGTTAATCATGTTGCTCTCTCTGGCCTGGCTGCTTATCTCAAAGTCGAAGTAGTCCAGCGGGCGCGTGTAGGTATAGCCGGGTTTCCCGGGCAAACCGTATGCCATGGCGAAGTTCATGGCTGCATCCAATTGAGAACTGCTGTTGAAGTTGGAGCCGAGTTGAAAACGCCAGAAGGTGGCCGGGTTGAGGCTCGGGTAAATGGTCTTGTACCGGTCACCGAATGCCGTACGGTTGAAGGCGGTGGGTGGCGAAATTATTGCCGCACCGGCTTCGTACCAGATATCAGGTTTGGAGCCGCCATCGTTGAGCACCAGCTCCGCCATCCTGAACAGCGCCTCACCGAGAAGGCTTCCCGCGTTGCCGGTCGTGATCTGGTCATTGATGGAGGGGGGGTCGGTTTCGCCAGCCATCTTCCACAGGAAGCTCCCTGCATTGCTGTAGGCAAGCGACCCCCAGAAGCCAAAGCCGGAGGAGCGCGCCAACCCGTACATGGTCGCTCCCTGATAGGGGTGTGCGAATTGATTGATGTTAAAAGGGTCCTGGTCGAAGACCCAGTTCTGTTTTCTCAGGTGATCCCAGGTGCTGGAGAAGGTCGAACTGTACACCTTTTTTCCGTCCTGCATCTGGTTGGGGTAGGCATACCGGTCGTAGATGTTGAGCAGGGCAAGAAACCCCGTCACCTCGAGAGCAGGGATGAGATAGCTTTTATTGGGCATACGCTCCCAGGGGACGACCATTGTTGGAGCAATAGCAGCCGGTTTCGGTGGATTGGCCGGATTTTCGGATAAAATGGCGTCGTTTATCGCATGCTTGTCACGCCGCCAGTTGTACCGGGTGTCGGTCGTCTCAGGTGCCTCAGACGGCCGGGACTGCAATGCGCCGGCAGGAGCCGTTACCGCAGCGCTTGGGTTAGGCGCCGTGTCATCAATCACAGTTACACCCTGTTCACCTGGCATAACCGCGTTATCCGGGTTTGCATGCGCTGAAGCAACAAAAAAAAGCGAATAACATGCGAATGGAATAATTATTTTTGAAAACATGGTTCCTGCCCCTTTTTTATATACTTCGGTATCCACTCAAAAACATTATGCCGAATTTCTTCACGGCGTTCGGGTGAAGACCCCGAATGTATGTTGCGGCAGCTTTAAGCCATAGCCTCGTTATGGTTCCTTGTTTTTGTCAACGCAATATCCCGCCGGACGCCGGTGCACGTGAATAGCGAGCTGGCGCCAATTCGATGATTATTCTATGCGTTGCTACCTGTATGAGTGCGGCCGTCAGAAGGAGCGCTGCCAGCGCAGACCGAGGAAATCCGGTCCGATAACCGGTGCCAGGCAGGTCGCGTTTTCCGGTGTGACCGTGAGCAAGGCTACGCCATACGCCAATGCGCCGGCGGAAATGACATCGCGCCAGTGATGCTTGTCTTCGTTAACTCGAATATACGCAACGCTTGCGGCCGCCAGATAGGCGGGGATGCCCCATTTCCAGCCGTAGCGCTGACCCAGGAAGGTTGCTCCAGCCGTCACAACTGCCACGTGACCGGAGGGGAAACCATAGCTTCCGCCGTTTGGACGTTCACCCAGGCTGGTTTCGTTGAATCCGAGTCGGAGAGCCGACGTGAGTACCTGATTCACTCCGATGTTGCGCAGCCACTGTTTCTGCCCCTCGGTATCATCCGTGAAATAGGCGACGGCCAAGCCGGTCAGGGGTACAACTGCCGTCAAGATGTCAGTCGCCAGGATGTCTGGTCCGTTCCCGGCCGTAGCAGTGGCGGCGGGCAAACAAAGCGCCGTTATCATCAGGCACACAAGCAGGCATCTGGTCATAGAACTACTCATTGATAAAATCTCCTCCGGGTTTAAAGGCCTCCGGCGCTTTTAGCAAGTATGGCGAGTGTCGGCCAGGTTGCCATACTGCGCATCCCGTCGCGAAATGGCGTACCTGAAGGCATTGCCGAGAAGGTTGTACGCGCCGCCCTTCGAACTTTCCCACCTGAAAACCGGACCGGTTTCAGGTGGGAAAGTTCAAAATCAAGGGTTTTTGACCAGAGGAACAGTTCCAAGGTCTGTTGTCCGGCTTTTCATCACACTTACCGCTGAAGACGAGTAGAGACGGAAATCAGATCTGCATGAACCCAGAAGCCAACGAGGTAATGCCCCGAAGAGATGTTGGCAGCCGGTGCAGATAAAAACGTGGAAACTGGTCTTCGTTAGTGGCGTTCCCCGCCTTCGCGATGCCCGCCTTCCCCGTATCCGCCGCCGCGATGCCCGCCGCCGCGAGGCCCACCTCCGGGAGGTCCGCCTCCATCGTCCCAGTAGGGGAACAGACATCCGGACAGCATCATGACAGTCACTAAAAGCAATAGTGCTGATATCATCGATAATTTCTTCATTTTTTACTCCTTTTACTGATGTAATATATAGCAGATTGCGCTCTGCAGACCGCTTCAGGCACTAACTCCGGAACAGGAATCTCGCTCGTTGCTCCAGGGTTATTGATCTGCCAAGGTGCTAAGAAGGCAAGTTGCAACTAACGAGCCAGAGAAGAACTGCGGATGATGTAAGTGCAATAGTCCGATCTTAAAGGGAAAACAGATCGAGATAGTGCGGGGTGACGGGAAAGACGTCAGCTGAATCTGTCATGTTTAGCGTAACTGCCATATATGACGGCTTCGTTGGCCTGCCCAGGCGGTTCAGAGGTGGCATCTCTTTGTAGGCTTGCAATTTAAAAGGGGGCTACAGACTGAACGGTAACCCCCTCTTTTTATCTGCGTCCCCTGGCGGACGCAGTTTGTAATTTTCCCTTTGAATAGGACAAGAGCTGTTTTTTCATAACGTTATCCAAAACGGAAGATAACGTTTACATCATCATCCCACCGCTTCCCATCTGTACTGTGGCTGTCGCTGATTTAGTCGGATCAGCAGTACTGGTCGCCTTCACGAGAAACATCCCCTGTACATTGGGTCCTGTGTAGAGTCCGCTGGTTGCATCAATAGTCCCACCGTTCGCGGTTACCACCGACCAGGTCACGGGGATATTGGCAGTAAACTGCTGTTGGGGTGGCTGAAGTGCGTTCATTTGCATTTTGGCGACACTGGGAGTTATTACTATGCCGCTAACCGTTGGCGTAGTGGGCGGTGTTATAACAGTCCCCATCATACCGCTCGACATGTTTGACATCGGTCCCGTATATGCGGCAGTACCATTTACATACATCATGGAAACGGTGCCGCTGGCATCGATAGTCATTTTCACGTCATCAAACATTCTATCCATTCCCTGGCCGATAATGACCGGTCCGGCAATCGGGTCTACAGTGGCAACTCCGTATGCGTTCAGCAACTGTGCCATCGTTTGCTGCATATGCTGCCGTGCTGTACCGATGTTTCCAGAAATGGTGCCCATTTGCGTTCCATTCGGATTTTTGTAGAAGGCATTCATGGATGACATGTTGGCAAAGCCTGCCGCATCCGCCACCATCAGGTGCGTCAGAGGGTTAATGTTGGCCGTTCCCGGGCCGCTGCTCATTGAATAGAGCGTGCCGGCCCTGAGCATGTAAGGAGCGGTTTTACCGCTGACATCGAACGAGAAAACGCCGCTTTGTGCATTGATTGTGGTACTCATTTCGGGATTGTTTGCAGAATCCTTCAGAAATGCAGTGCCGGTCATAGGCGCTCCGCTGGCTGCAACCCCCGAGACCACAGGGGGAGGAGCGGTAGAAGTACTCCCTCCGCCACCCCCACAGCCGTTTAGCGTAAGGACGACTACTGACAAGATGAGATAAATCGTTAGTGCTATTTTGTTTGTTTTCATGGCATTCTCCTTCCGTTGGTTAAAGGTTGACAATAAGCTACCCCTTCGATAGCCACCTCCTTTCCTCAACCGGCCAAATAAAAAAGCCGGATTATACGCGTGCAACCATACGGATGGTTACAAACGGCAACCCGGCTAACTTGGAGAATTAAGTAACAGATACGTACAACAAATATGTAAAAAATCCGATTTAGAGAAAAACTGAACCGGTTCTGTTAATTCCAAGTCCCGTTGGCTTTCCGCCCCCTGATTACTCAGAGTTTAGCGTCCACATTTTATCAAAATGAAGCATTGATGTCAAGCGAACCGGAGCTGTTGCGGAACGCGTGATGGATATGTCGAAACCGCGCAGAAAAACGCCAGCGGACAGGACGGCCAGGACAGCAAGAGAAAATACCTCACCACCATTTTCTGGGTCTTGTCTCGTATATGATATTCAGGTGTGCTTTGAGTAAACGGTTAGTGCAGTTTGGTTTAATTTGGCTAATACACTGTTATTTCAAATAAAAATATATCACTTATCAACAATTACGACTACAATCCGACTCGCGATGGAAGGCACAACGAACCTGCTATTCGCGGATTGTGCCGGTTTCAGCACCGATCCGCGATGCCGTCTCTTGCTAGCCGCAGCCGCTCAGGCCCGGATTTTTATGGGACGACACAACGCACGATAATGCAAGGAGAAAGGTCCATGAGCATCAAAAGAAGCTTGGTCGCCATTGCCATCCTGGCAGGTATGGCAGCGATCCCTGCCGCCAGTTTTGCCTCTCCCGCCAGGCCGGGGAGCTACATGTCCCTCTTTCTCGGGGCAAGCGCCCAGCAAGACACCACTGCGACCATCAGCGAGTTCAACCCCGTTACGACAAAGAATGCCCAGGTGCAGTTTGATCCTGGCATCAACGTCGGCGGCACAGCCGGTTACGATTTCGGCTTTCTCCGATTGGAGGGCGAAGTGTCCTACAAACAGGGTGAAATCAGCTCTGTCTCCGAACAGGCCTTCGGCACCAGGTACGTTAACGTGGATGGCCATCTCGGGGCTTTCGCCATGATGATAAACGGGTTCTTCGACCTGCACAACGAAAGTCCGATTACACCGTATCTTGGCGGCGGCATGGGGTTTGCCTCCCTGAATCTGAGCAAGACCAGAGGCGTCGACGCAAACACTGGAGCACTGAACTACCATATCTTCCAGTCTGACGACGACAGCGTGTTTGCCTATCAGGCCGGCGCAGGTATGGAGGTCGCCCTTAACCAGCGGTTCTCCTTTGACCTGGGCTACCGCTATTTTTGCACGAGCAGGGGAAGTTTTAGAAAAGACTGGCCCAACTCTACCGACTTGAAGCTTGAAAGCCACAACGCGGCGGTCGGGCTCAGGCTGAAGTTCTGATATGAGGTTGAGATGAAAAAAAATATGAAAGGCATCACGGCACTGCTGTTTGTTGCGGTCATCAGCTTGGGGGTTGGCGCCTGCGGCAAAGGCAATGAAGATGTTGTCGTAGACAGCGGGGTAAACCCGGCACAGTCGGCTAACGTATTCGTCAAAACGGGAACCGTTGCGACCGATTCATGGGGCTACACCGGTTCAAGTCCGATTCAGGTCGCGGCCCCCGGCCAAACGGAAATTGTGATCGAAGCGCATACCCTGTTTGTGGATGCCTCCCAAACCGTTGTTTCGGGGATCACCGCTACCAAGATCAGTTTCTCCAGCGACAAAACCACTCTTTCTGCGTCAGCTCAGGCCTCAATTCCCGCAAATGCAAATTTCATCTCCTACGTGAATATTTCGCTGGGATCGGTAAGGACAGTGTTTCCGGAGTTGTCGGTGACCGTTGATGTTGGCGCTGTTCTATCCGGAACCACACTGACCGTCTATGATTATGATGCCGGCACAGGCAGGTGGACATCGGCACAAACCGCCGTGGTAAGCAGTCTCGGAAAGATCACATTCCCGGTCAGGCAGCTCTCGCTTTGGGGGATATTCCGCTAAAGTAGTGAGGCAGTTTGACACCACTGCCCTCCGTTGTAACAATCGCCGACATGAATGCAAGCTCAAGGCTTCCAGAGGGACGTGCTTCATTTGCATGGGCAAGGCGGTTGGCTAATTATAAATTCTCCTTCTTAACAAGAGCAAGGGTTTCCGGCATCAGCAGGAGGCCCTTGCTCTTTAGATCGAAGACAGGAAAAGCCGGTCTCATTCTGGTGCTATTTTTGAACCCAGCGGCCATTCGGAAGCTGGGTCCACCATCCGGGTTTCGCCGTTTCGCGCTTGGTATCGGCATAGGTTGCTGCTGCTTTGCCCAAAACCTGATCCAGCGCGGCCTTTGATTCCTTCACTTTCGTAATCTTTAAAATCGCCTTTGCCATGCTGTTGACTATCAACTTACGGCCTTGGTTTTCAAGATTTACAAGTTGCTCGTCTTGAGGGGATATTTTCGTCTTGTCTCTCACTGTTATCAAACCCTGGCTCGTCAGGCCGACCGCTGCGCTGTCGAACAGCGTATTGAGCCGGGGCATCCTCTTGTTCATCTCTTCGTAGGCTTTCACGACTTCCGGCATACTCGCCAGCTCGATCGCCAGATCATCGGCATAGTTCTCTGCGGCATGGGCGACCGCACAGAAAGAAAAGCCTGGCAGCACATTGAGCAGATTGCTCTGCGGCTTGCTATCGGTCACCCCGGGATCGACTCCCGGCTGTTTCACCGCCCCCGGCGCTTTTTCAGCGCTATCTTTCAAAAGCATGTCGTCCAGCGATTTATAGGCATCTTTCACCGCTTTCTCAGGAAAATAGACATTGACGGTGATTATTGCACAAGCAGCAAGAATACTACACATCCCCGCCAGCAGCCATTTGATGAATTTTACGCGCATAGGTGCCTCCTTTATCATATCTGCTTTTCATTATAACATAACGATTCGACAATAATAGCGTCTCCGATTATCTGCAATGGCAACGTCAATCCTGCCATTGGAATTCCTGCCCGGCGGGTGGGGTACTCACTCCGGTGGTGGACTTGCCACGGTCCGCTGCCTGCTTGATCGCAGTAAAAAGATGGTCCAGCGCAATCCGGTTTTGCTCCGGCGCTATCGAAACGCTCAGGTCACGGACCCCGAAAAAATTGGTGTTCACAATATCAAGCTTCTCGAAGGTCAGATAACCATCCTTCAGAACAGCGGCAACCTCCGCCTGATCATAAGGGCGATCCGAACTGAAGAAAATCCCGCTCAATTTTTTACCGGACAACTTCTGGAGAAACTCCTTGCTGACGAGCATCTTTTCTCCGGAGCCCTCGCGTACCCAAAGGTCGCCGAATCCGGCGAGTCCGGCCATATTTATCCCTGCACCGCTGAGACTGATGACGCCGTCGAGACGACCGGAGATATAGTCCTTTATTTTGGGGATGGTCGCGCAGAACCGTTTCAGGCTAAGTCCGTTGATGAGCAGGTCCACCCGGTAGTTGAACCCTTTTTTTACCGTTACAAAACCGGTGCCAAGCAGTGCCCCTTCGTAGAGTGACGAACGCAGGGAGTCGATCTTTGTGACTCCATTTCCGGCGCTGATCTGCAACAACACTTCGCCAAGGTTTAAAGAGCCGAACTTAACGCTGCCGATGGTGACCGATTGTCCGTTGTCCGCTACAGCCCGGAGCTGCTTCAGGAGTCCGGGATAGTTGTCCCGGGTAAAGCCTGATGTGTCCTGGCGTTTAACGGGGGTATCTCCGGATAGATCGAGAGAAAAAGGGATACGGCCATTAATAGCTGCTGTTCTGAACTTTTGTGACGGCACTTCAAAAAGAACATCCTTCAGCAACAGAGCCCCTTCCAGCAGCTGTCTGCCTTCACGCAGGACGAGGCTGCCTTCGGATGCCAGCGATCCATCCACCGTAGCCTCCTGGATCACTCTCGGGAGGATGTTTGCAAATGGGTCGATGATACTGTTGAGGTATGTCCGGGGAAACGAGAAGAGCAGATTCCCTACCCGCTGCGGCGAGAGAGGGTTGGTAACCTCTCCCTTCACCTGCAGGGCAACCTCTTTTCCGGCCGAAAGGGTAGCTTTGTCGACCACGAGCCTGGAACCGGATATACCGCCGGACAGAGTGACCCCTCCACCACCCAGGAGGTTCTTGCCGCCGTTGCCGGTAACCGCGATATCGGCGCCCTTTACGTTAAATCGGCAGGCGAGACCGGCGGTACTGGAATAATTGCCGCTTACCGCGCCGTCGAACGTGCCATTCGATAGAGTGGCCGTCCCACGCCGGGGTAGTATGACCCCAAGTTTCGACAATTGTCCGCTCCTGATACCGAGCTGGAATTTTCCCCCTTCTCGCAGGGCCAGAGGGTTAAAGCCAATCTCTCCGGTCAGCGCCCCCTCCAGCAACAGGCCGCTTATGGTCCCCCGTCCCCCCGTCCGGGAAAACGTTGCATGCGCTGTCGGTGAAGCTACCGTTTTCCCCTGCCAGACGACCCGCGCAGAGGAGACATCCGCCGTCCCTTCCAGCCATCTGCCGCCCGGGTCTGAAAGATAGCCGCCGCGCACGGTGCCGGAAAAGTCGTTCACATCACCCTGGCCCCGCCTGATCTCTCCGCCGGCAACCTCAAGAACCAGCGGATAGCGAACCGTTCCTGCGACAGACTCTTTTACAGGAATCAATGCCTTGAGACGCGCAATGGTAGCGGAGACGCCGTCGAAGCTGAATGAGGCGTTGTCCATAAAAACCGTCCCATCGGCGATTCGATAGGAAAAACGCGCATCCCCTTCCCGGCCGTCAAGCGATAAGCCGCTGAAACGGGCTTTCCCGCTTACGTCAAGCTTTCCGCCGCCCCTGATGATGCGAGTATCCGCAGCGCCGTTTTTTATTCCGAAACGTGTGCCGTCTCGTGTCCCTCGCAAGGTCGCAACCTGGGCTGTCGCCGTAGCATCAAAGTCCCGCGTTCCGCGTCCCGTGCCCTTTAGGGCAAGAGAACCGCTGCCTGCTGCAATCTGCAGATTCAGTTTTTCAGGAAAGGGATGCAGAGATGAAAACATCACGGTCGGTATCCTCAGGTCAACGGTGAAGGGAGCGGGCAGCGCTGCGTTGTATTCGAGGCGGCCGTTAACCGCAAGGCCCATGACATTGGTTCTCAGCGAAGGGATCGCGGCCTTGAGGAGTTTCAACTGGTGGGACAGGACAATCTCATATGGCGCCTGAAGGGTTCCCAGGAGGGAGGTGCCACGGCTCTCACCCTGGGACAGGGTTCCTTTGGCCAGAAACCCGTCCGGCACCCTGGTGATGGCTACTGTGCTGTTGAGCGCCTTGAAGAAGCGTTGCCCCCCTCTCTCAAGAGAACCATCCCTCAGCATTAACACGCCGTTTGCACTGATGAGCCCCTGGCTGCCGGTTCCTGAGATACGAAACTCCGTGCTGCGCAGCGTACCGCCAATGGCAATTTTTCGGCGTTCCTCTTCAGGAATCAGAAACGTCAGCGCAACGAGATTCAGCTCATCAATGCCGATAGCAACGGCAAAGCGACGTTCACTCCTCA
>VFJM01000386.1 GCA_009886055.1 Geobacter sp.
ACTCCACGATCATAACGCACCGAAGCAGCAAGCGCAGGGTTAAAGAAGTCCTTGATGATGTCCCCGCTGGAGGTGTCAAGAATTGGTGGGAACGGTATGTTGGAAAGTTTGGTCATGTTGTTGTGTGTGTTGTTATTCAAGTTTAAAATACAAAAAAGCCGCTCAAACCGGTATTCTTCCCGGTTCAGCGGCCTTTATAATTGTCAGATTGTACCATCCGATTTATCCCCAAATCCATAACATAGCCCTGAAAAACAGGATAGTGCGTTAACTAAATCATGCAAAAATGATTTCTAACTTACTAAAAGTGCTTCACATTACTCTGGCGATACCCGCCTGTCAACGAATCACATCAAAACAACAGCGGTCTCACGCTACGACGCTACGTTTAAAACCACGAAAACCGGGATTTCCCCAATTATATGTGCGACTCAGCATTCGAACGATCCCATCTGTTTTTCAGTTTGATCGCATCACAACCTACCTTTCTTCTCCCCGTCCAAACCCAATCGCCCGCTTTTTCTTCGCCTCCGGCGGCGCCATCAACTGCCGAATGGCGTTGAACACTTCCATCAACTGCTTGTCGTGCTTGTCGTAACTCTTCTCCAGGTCGTCGAGTCTCTTTGCCAGAACCCGGTTCGAGGACGCCAACTCGCGCAGTTGCACGAACGCCCGCATGATGGCGATGTTCACCTGCACGGCGCGCTCACTGTTCAACACACTGGAGAGCATGGCCACTCCCTGTTCGGTGAAGGCGTGGGGTGGCGTTCGCCTCCCGCCATGCCCTGAACTTGATATTCCAGATTGGAATATCAAGTTACTCATTTCCGTTGGCACCCGCCTGTCAATCACGGCATCATCATTTCACCGCAGAGGGCGCAAAGTAACGCAGAGGAAAACCAGAATATGGGGGAAAGGCAAAAACAGGAATGCTATTGATTTACCCATAAATATTAGTTAATTTTATATATTAATCTTACCCTCTAAGATTTTGCCTTCCTCTGCGAACCTCACCACCCTAATAACCATATCTGGAACCACGGATACATAGGATGAACACGGATGAAACCTTAAACCGGTTTTCAGATTCTGCCGTTATCCGTGTGCATCCTATCCATCCGAGTTAACAAAGATTCTTGATTTACCGAAATCCGTTCAATACCCGCTTAACCTCTATACGAGGAGTGCCGAAGTTGATGAGCAAACAGACCATTAACCCGGTTGCCTTGAGATAGTTCACGCACTGCGCCATATGAATGTTATCCAACCGGAGTTCCGGAGACAGAATACTTAACTCTCACTCAACGCACTTTTTTGAACCCGAACCCAACAACTTCTTTCCATCTGCCTTGACTCGCCGCTCCAGCTTCCTGATATCCTCTTCCGGCGGCAGCTCCTCCGGTTTAATATCGCTTTTTGCCAGCAGCCCCCGCACGTCTTTGTTGTTCTTGACATGTTCGGCAGTGATCCGCTCTTCGCCCTTCAAATCGTCCCGTTTGACATTGAAATTGGTGATCTCCGTTGCCAGATCCTTTGCCTTGATGGTGATCGTGGGGAGAAAATCCGCTAAAGGCCTGTTTTCAGGGATTCCCAACCTCTTCTTCATTTGCATGGTTGTATGTCCACCGAATAACGCATGATCTCCTCTGCTTCTGATGCGACCAAAACCCTGGTTATCCACACCCCGATCATAAATAATCTTGGAAAGCTCCGTTTCCGTGGCTACCAGCTTTTCCCGCGCCTGCAAGCGCTCAACGAGCACAATTCGCTCTTCAAGAAGTTCCTGCTTTCGCGTCTGAATGGCGAAATAGCTCTGGGCAAACGCGATCTGCTCCTTGCGAGGATCGCCGTTTTGGGCAATCAGGTAGCAAGCGTATCGGGTCAGCATGATATCATCTACTTCCCGCTTGGCTCCCTTACCGAGGTCGATCATTTTGTTGACGTCAACAAAATGATCATCAACATCCTGTCCTGATTTTTCACAGGCCGTTTTAGCCTTGTCGATGACCTTGGAAAAGTTCCGCCACTCGTCGTAATCGAGCAAAACCTGCAGATCTCTAGCAAGCCAGTATTCTACGCCATCTTCCTGGTAGGACGACTCCTCGAAGCTCTTACTCAATTTGATGATTGTTTCCTTCTTCATGTGACTCGTCCTCCCTTTGAAAAACCCGGAATTCCAGGTACAGTTCATTTAACTCCCACCCACCCCAACCCCCGCAACAACAATCAGCATCTCAAACATAAACCCCAGAAACGGCAACTCACGTGCTGCCTTCTCATAACTCATCATCCCCGAATAAACCGGAGACCGCTCCCGCACCACATTCTCCCGCGCCCGATGCCGCCCCAACTCGCACAGCAGCGCCGCAAACGAGCCCATAGAACAAAAAGCTCAGAACCAATTTTCACGCAACGACGCAACGACGCAACGAAAACCTCAAAAAATGTCCAATCCGTTTGCTACCCGTTTGAAGCCATCCTTCATAAGGTTTTCACCAAAATTAATCAGCAAGCCGAGACGACATCCCGTTAAACGAAGATAGGTGAGTAATTGTTTCGAATGCACAGGTTGCAGACGTTCAACGGATTTCAATTCAATGATAACCTTCTTTTCCACGAATAGATCGGCTCGGAAGCCCTCATCAAAAGTAATTCCCTGAAACCGGATTGGAATCGGAACTTGACGTTCGACAGCCAAACCCGTCTCAGACAACTGTCTGTCCAGAACGACTTCATAGACGCTTTCCAGAAGCCCAGGACCAAGCTCCCGATGCATCAGGAACGCTTTATCCATCACCAGACTTGCAATCTCGTTTTCGTTCATGATGCACGTACCTTTGAGTACACAGGCAGTATTTGCAATTGATTTTCGTTGCGTCGTCGCGTCGTCGCTTAGAAGCGCCTACTTTTGGTGCGTGAGACAGATTTTTTCTGTTATCTATTTTTTATTGCTTTTGTAAAAACAAAAAAGCCGTTCAAACCGGCATTATTCCCGGTTCAGCGGCCTTTATAATTGCCTGATTGCCCCATCCCGTTTCATCCCCGAATCCATAACATAGCCCTGAAAAACAGGATAGTCAGTTAACGAAACCATGCCAAATAACGATTTCTAACTTACTAAAAGGGCTTCACATTACTCCGCTAGCACCCGCCTGTCAACGGAACACATCAATAGCAACAATTATGAAGGATGAATTATGAATTATGAAAAAAGGCCGTCACCTCGTAAATCATAAGTATGAAGGTTGAATTAAGAATTATGAAAAGACCTTGGTCATCCTGCATAATTCATCCTTCATAATTCATAATTCATAATTTTCCTTGCTGTTTGCACTTTTTTGCAATTGTGGTGAAGATTGCCAGCAGTTCATTGCATTCCTTCTGCAAGGGTTCAAGGTTTGCAGATGTCACAGTTTGGGTCTCTTCGAGCAACTCGAACCAGTAGCTGCTTTCATCAAGCTCCTTCAGACAGTCTCCAAGTTTGGCAATGAATTCAGCAGTAGATCTGGCGCGGCAGGCCTCGCGGTAGTTGGCTCCGACCGATGTTCCTGACCGCAGAACTTGCTTTCCCATCACTTGAGCTTCTGTTGTTTTAGGCAGAATCGAATATAAACGGACCACCCGGATCGCAAATTTCTTTGTCCGATCTCTTAGATCGTGATCCTCTTTGCACTGGGTTTTCATTTCATACGTCATAATTCATCCTTCATAATTTACGCAGTTGCCTGTTCCGGTGTCACGCTCAGACGCAAGCCAACTCCATGCAAAAGATTAAACAATGTGCGGATTTCAGGATTCCCACGATGAGACAAGGTGCGATAAAGACTCTCCCTGTTCAAGTGCGCCTTCTCCGCCACGGCCTTCATGCCGCCGTTTGCTTCTGCAATATTGCGAAGCGCAAGCAGGAAGGCGTCCTTATCTCCCTCTTCGAGAGCCGCATTCAGGTATGCCGCCGCTTCCTTCGGGTCTTTCAGCGCTTCAATCAGGTCTTTCTGGTATTCCGTTATCTGTGCCATATTACTGCCTCCTTCTGTGATCTTGCAGGTAGCCCACGGCCTGTGCAATGTCCCGCCTCTGCGTGTCCTTGTCGCCCCCGATAAGAAGCAGAACAAGCCTGTTTTCCTCTTTGGCGAAGCCCTGATAAACAGGATAAGTGCGTTAACGAAGTAGTTTTCTGCAAGAAAACGCAGAAAATGACTTCTAACTTACTAATAGACACGATACCCCGGCCCGTAATCAATCCGTAATTCCCAGACCCCTTCATCAACCGGTTTATGATCACCAAGGTTCCCAAGTCGTGCACGGTCAAGACGGATACGAATCCGCGCCCGTCCGTTCACATCACGCAAGGCATCAAGCCATTCCTTGAACGGTGCTTTCCCCTCGGTGGTTTTGTAATAGTCAATTTCGTATGGGTATGTCTGCATGGTCACATATTAGCCTATAAGCTACACAGTGGCAAGTAAGTTTATGAGGTACCCCACCCCAGTTGTATAGAAGTCGCCAGGGTCAAACTTCAAAGTTGTTGAGTTGAACCAAAAACAAACAGGAATAGTTCCAACCGAGTACGAAAAAAGCCGCTCAACCGGCATTCTTCACGGTTCAGCGGCTTTTATAATTGTCAGATTGTTCGCAGGAAAGACACGCCGGATTGGCTGCCTAAAATACGTCGATAACTCCAACTGCCGGATTGTTCTCTCCTAGATGCCCGGCGTATGCTCCGCCGTAGCGATCTCCATGTAGTACAGGCGGATGTCAACCGAGCATTCCTCGCCGGATCTGGTGATCAATGCGATAACCTTTTCAAGCATCTCCTTTGCCAGATTGCTTTCAGTTGATGTCCGCGGATCGATGCTCTTGGCGAATACCATTATCCTGATGTCCGAACCGACATCACGGGGACTTGCCTGGGAAAACTCCAGCGAAATCTGTTCCTTTTTGAGAAGTGCCACATTCCCTCCGGGCACCTCCATGACTTCAGCGATGATGGCCGGCAACTCCCTGGCCAGTTCATCCAGCACACCGCTCTTGACGTTCGGCTTGTTAATGATCGATGCGTTCATTGATGCGCTCTCCCTTCCACCCTTTTTAATATTCCGTCCGGCACAAGATCATTTCCGAGGTACATCCCCTCATTACAGAAAGTCCGTAAGTCCGGCGGCTCCCAACTGTTCAACCACCTTTTTCACATCCTGGCAGCGATCCCGATGGCAGACCAGAATCGCATCCGGAGTGGAAACGATCACCATGTTGTGAACGCCGACCGTGGCGACCATTCTCCCGTCGGCGTAAATCAGGCAGTCGGCGGAATCGACGGCAATATGCCCGGCAGCGTTGATACAGACCGTCCCCAGACTGTCCGGCTCAACCACCTCCGGCAGAGCGCTCCAGCTCCCGACATCGCTCCACCCCATCTCGACCGGCAGCATCAGGACATTCGTTGATTTTTCCATGACCGCATAATCGATCGAGATGCTCGGCACCTCCTGGTAGATCTCACGAATCTGTTTTTCCAGATCGGACAGCTCCCAGACATCGTCGTTGAAGGAGATCCCCTTCACGGCGTTGTACAGGGATGGGATGTGATTTTCTAGCTCCTTCAGAATCGTATCGGCCCCCCACACGAACATGCCGCTGTTCCAAAAAAAGTTACCCTCATCCAGATAGCGAAGTGCTTCCTCAAGCGGCGGTTTTTCGACAAACCGTCTCACCGGAAAAGGACCCTCGCCTCGCAGCTCCATGTCCGCCTCAATGTAGCCGTAGCCGGTTTCCGGCCGGGAGGGGAGAATCCCCAGGGTAACCAGGTACCCTTTCCGGGCGGCGTCTGCTCCGGCCAGGAGCGTATCACAGAGCGCCGCTTCGTCCTTGATGAAGTGGTCTGCAGGCAGGACCGCCATGACACCGAACGGATCGTGTGCCGCTATGATAGCGGCAGCCAGACCGATGGCCGGAGCGGTGTTGCGCCCGGCAGGTTCGGAGATGACGTCGATCGGCACCGAGTCGTACTGCCGCATCTGGCGTTCGGTTTCGTCCGCCTGGAGGTGGTTGGTTATAATCAGGATCCGCTTCGGGTGGAGAGGGAGTACGCGTTCTACTGTTCTCTGCAGCATGCTCCGGTCACCGGTGATCGAAATCAGCTGTTTGGGACGGGCAACCCGCGAAAGGGGCCAGAACCTGGTCCCCGACCCTCCGGCCAGAATAACGATGTACATTGGTTATCTCCCGTTATTTGTATTGGATTCGATAGATGAAATCGGCTACTCCGCGCCCAAGGTCGCTGAATGAATCGGTTGTATCCATGACATCCCACAGGGTTTGCCGGAAGGACGCCACATCCTGACCGGTGGCGCCATCGCTCAGGTTGACAACAACCGTTATTTTGAAACGGCCAAGGCGGATGAATTTCCCGGTAAGGAGCAGTGTCGAAGCATCCGGCGGCTTCCCGTCACGGGAAATGTTCTTAAAGATGTTGTGGGACAAGAGATAGCGTTCGATATGCCCGGACAGTTCACGAGGGAGCTTCGCATAACGGAGTTCGCGCTGGTTCATTCCGGCATCGGGAACACCTGAGTACAATTCCCGCTTGAGCTCAAGATCCCGAATCAAGAGTGACGTGTAGCTGTACATCGGCTTGGGATTGGTAACGACTTCCTCTTCAATGACCGTTGTCGAAGAGGCAGCGCATCCCGCCAAGATGAACAGCAGGCAGGCAGAGAAAAGAGTCAGCAGCGCACGCCTGAACGGCCCGGTACTATTCAACGTTCGGGCTTTCACAGCGGTTGTAATCATCGTTGAAGCGGACGATGTCGTCTTCACCCAGATATTCGCCGCTCTGAACCTCGATGATTACGAGCGGTATCTTGCCCGGATTTTCGAGGCGGTGGTTCTGGCCGATCGGAATAAAGGTCGATTCATTGACGTTTACAACCATCTGGCTGTCACCACAGGTAACGAGAGCCGTTCCGGATACCACGATCCAGTGTTCACTGCGGTGATGATGTTTCTGCAGCGACAGGCGTTGACCGGGGAGGACTTCGATACGCTTAATTTTATAACTCGTGTTCTCGTCGAGAACGGTATAGGTGCCCCACGGGCGTTCACCACGTTCCATCGTTGATCCTTTCAGAGCGAATGTGTGCTGCGAAGCTTCAGGTATTCCTGCAGAGCCTTACGCCATTCTTGCGGCCGGAACCCGGTGTCCGCTGTTAATTTGGAGCACTCCAGAGTCGAATAGAGCGGCCTCCTGGCCGGACGGTTCAACTCCGTGGTTGTCATCGGCCTGACCGAAACGTGCAAACCGGCCTCTTCAAAGATCGCTGCGGCAAACCCGTTCCACGAGCAGTACTCCGAATTGGCCGCATGGTAGATTCCCCGGCAGCCGCTATCGATCAGCGCAATAATCGCCCGTGCCAGGTCCACGGTCCAGGTCGGCGAACCGATCTGATCGTCGACCACTGTCAGTTCATCCTTTTCAGCTCCGAGGCGGAGCATGGTCTCGACAAAATTCTTGCCATGCAGGCCGTAGAGCCACTGCGTCCGCACGATCAGATGCTCCGGACAGAATGCGGCGTTCATTTCCCCCACCAGCTTTGACTCACCGTAGATACTGAGCGGACACGGGGCGTCATCTTCGACGTACGGCGTTCCCTTGCCGCCGTCAAAAACGTAGTCGGTGCTGACCTGCACCAGCAGAGCGCCGATGTCCCGGCAGGCCATCGCCAGGTACGCCACCCCTTCACCGTTGACCGCCATTGCCGTCTCGATGTTGCTTTCGCAGCCGTCGACATCGGTATAGGCGGCACAATTGATCACCACCTCCGGCTTGAGAGCGCCGATAACCTTCAACACCGATGCGGGCGACGTAATGTCGATATCGGCAATGTCGATGCCATGACCCCTGTCGCCTAGGAGCGCCGTCAGGTCGCGCCCCAGCATGCCGTTTGCGCCTACGACGAGGATCACGCGGCACCTCCGCCATACTGGCTCTGACAATAGTCGCGGTACGCACCGGACGTAACCTCGGCCACCCATTCCTGATTGGCAAGGTACCAGTCGATCGTCTCGGCAATCCCCCCTTCAAAGGTATAGGCCGGGCTCCAGCCGAGATCTTCTTTCAGCCGCGAGGCATCGATGGCATACCGTCGGTCGTGACCGGGGCGATCCTTGACAAAGGTTATCAACGTGCGGTTCTCTCCGTGTGCACGGCCGAGACGCCCGTCAAGCAGGTCACAGACCAGATTGACGATGTCGATATTTTTCCATTCGTTGTTGCCGCCGATATTATAGACCGAACCGGGGAGCGCCTTTTTCAGCACGGTCTCAATCGCCACGGCATGATCGCGGACATGCAGCCAGTCGCGGACATTCAACCCGTCGCCGTAGACCGGGAGCGGTTTCCTGTTGATGATATTGTGGATCAGGAGCGGAATCAGCTTCTCCGGAAAATGGTACGGACCATAGTTGTTGGAGCAGCGGGTATTCAGCGTCGGCATGCCGAACGTTTCATGATAGGCGCGCACCAGCAGGTCAGCCCCGGCCTTGCTGGCCGAATAGGGCGAATTGGCGGCCAGCGGCGTTTCCTCGGTAAAGTAGCCGGTGTCACCCAAACTGCCGTAGACTTCATCTGTTGAGATCTGGAGAAAGCGGAAGTCGGTGACGGCGCCGGAGGCCCAATGCTTGCGGCTCTCTTCGAGCAGAATCTGGGTACCGAGCACGTTCGTACGGACGAAAATTTCCGGGCCGGTGATGGAACGGTCGACATGGGACTCGGCGGCAAAATGCACAACCGCATCAATCTTCTGATCGGCAAGGAGCCGTGCCACCAGCGGGGCGTCGCCAATATCACCTTTGACAAAGCGGTAATGCGGGTTCCCTTCAAGCGCGGTCAGGTTTTTCAGATTGCCGGCATAGGTCA
>VFJM01000207.1 GCA_009886055.1 Geobacter sp.
CGATCAGCCCGCTGAATGCAAGCTGCATCAGCGCCTCGCGGATCGGTGTCCGCGACACCTCAAACTCGTTTGCCAATTCGGTCTCGTCCAGGCGCATCCCCGGCAGATAGCGGCCGGTAGCGATGCGCTCCTCAATTATTTCCCGCAGCTTCTCTGAGCGGCGTGAATGGACCATCACATTTTCCATGCAGACCCCCGTATGTAACTTCTTGTACCTGATGTGTATATAACAACCAGGAAAAAAATGAAAATAATAGTTGACATTGTATGCAATATAAATAATCTTGTACACAAGAACATGGTTTTAGTATATTAAATAATGGAGAGACAGTCATTTTACTTCCTGGCCACCGTTAACCCGGCATCAAAGAACCATCAACCATCAACGGAAAAGAGAGGAGCATCACATGTCCCACACACTGCGTAGTCTCGTAATTGGAGTTCTGGCGGCCCTGCCGCTGGCGATGTCCGGCGGAAGCTTTCAAACAGCATTTGCACAGGAGCTGAAGATATCTCACCAGTTCCCCGGAGGTACGATTAACGAAGGCGATTTCCGTGACCGCCTCTGCCGCAAATTTGCCGCCGAAGTGGAAAAGCGTACCAAGGGGGCTCTGAAGGGTACGGTCTATCCCGGTTCATCCCTGATGAAGACCAACGCCCAGTTCAGCGCGGTCAGCAAGGGTGCGCTGGACATGTCGCTCTATCCGATCTCGTATGCCGGCGGCGAGGTCCCGGAGCTGAATATCGGCCTGATGCCGGGTGTCGTGACCTCCTATGAGCAGGGGGCGGCCTGGAAGAATGCCGAGGTCGGCAAGCTGTTCTCGGAGGTGCTCAAGGAAAAAGGGGTCATCATCGTAAGCTGGGTCTGGCAGGCGGGGGGAGTCGCCGGCCGTGCCAAGCCGATCATCGAGCCGGAGGATTCCAAAGGGCTGAAGGTGCGTGGGGGGAGCCGCGAGATGGATATGGTGCTCAAGTCCGCCGGTGCTTCGGTTCTTTCGCTCCCTTCAAGTGAAATCTATCAGTCGATGCAGACCGGCGCCCTGGACGCAGCCATGACCTCGTCCACCAGCCTGATCTCGTTCCGGCTCGAAGAGATATCCAAGCATCTTACGACCGGACGCGGCAAGGCCTACTGGTTCATGTTCGAGCCGCTGATCATGTCCCGTGCGGTATTTGAAAAACTGCCGAAGGATCAGCAGGCGACCATCATGGCCGTAGGCGCTGAAATGGAAAAATTCGCACTGGAAGCCGCCAAGGCTGACGATCAGGCCGTTGCCGCGGTCTACCAGAAGGCCGGCGCCAAGGTATATGACCTCTCCGCCGCCACCGTAAAAAAATGGCAGGATATTGCCAAACAGACCGCCTGGCAGGATTACGCCAAAAAGAACGCGCGCTGCGCCAAGTTGATTGAGCTGTCGCAGCAGGTAGTGGTAGCAGCAGAACCGAAGAAGGCCAACGTGAAACCAGCCGCCAAGGGGAAGAAGAAATGAGCCACGGTTTCGAGCTTAACCCAGCCAAGGGTCCGGAAATGGCTGAAAGCGGAATACTGGCCACGGGCGGCCGGTTCATCGCACGGCTCAACGAGTGGGTCCTGATGGCATCAGTCTTTGCATTAATGGCTGCCGCCTGCATACTCACCTATAGCGTAGTTTCCCGCTATTTTCTGAAGGTATCGACCGACTGGCAGGACGAGGCTTCAGTCTTCCTGCTGGTCGGCGCAATCTTCATGTGCTGTGCCTACGTGCAATCCTATCGCGGGCATATCGGCATCGACGCAGTGGCAAGCGTTCTGCCGGAGTCGGTCAACCGGATACGGCGGGTAATCGTCGACATCGTCTCGCTTGCCTTCTGTAGTTTCTTTTCCTGGAAATCCTGGACCCTGTTCCATGAAGCGTTGGCCGGCGGGTTCACAACATCGTCGTCCTTCGCCCCGCCGCTCTGGATTCCCTATGGGCTGATGGCTGTGGGGATGACGAACCTGGTTTTGCAGCTCCTCATGCAGGTACTGTCCCATTTCGCA
>VFJM01000131.1 GCA_009886055.1 Geobacter sp.
ATGGGAATCTTTGACTTCGTTATTGTCGGCGAAGGGGAGGTCCCCTTTTTATCGTTTTGTCAAACTCTGGCCGCAGGAGGAGATTGCTCGGAAATACCCGGCGTACTGCTCCCCGGAACCGCCATACTCACCCCCCCGCCTCCCGTTACAGACCTTGATTCAATCCCGTCTCCGTACCTGACGGGGGTGATCGATACGCATGCCAATCCAGGAATACTCTGGCAATTATCGCGGGGATGCAGCTTCACCTGTGATTTCTGTTTTGATTCGCGCGGAGTTCATGGGGTACGGCATTTTTCGCTGGAAAGAGTGGAGTCGGAATTACGGCATTTTGCCGCCACCGGCGTCAGGCAGATATTTGTGCTTGATTCAACCTTCAACCTTGACCAGGCGCGCGCTAAAAAGATTCTGAGGATGATCAAAAACAGTGCTCCGGACATTCACTTTCATTTTGAGGTTCGCAATGAATTCATTGATCGTGAAATGGCACAGCTCTTTGCACAGATTGCGTGTTCATTGCAAATTGGTCTGCAGAGCGCCGACCGGGAGGTCCTCAAGCTGGTTGGGCGTTCATTTAACAAAGCAGATTTTTCTGCGAAGGTCGGGCTGCTTAATGAGAGCGGCGCGGTTTTCGGTTTTGACCTGATTTATGGACTGCCGGGAGACACCCTGAACGGTTTTCGCGGCACTCTGGACTATGCTCTGTCGCTCTATCCGAACCATCTTGATATATTTCCACTTGCCGTTCTGCCGGGGACCAGACTGGCGTACCGCGGGATGGCTCTACATATGCGCTGGAACAATAAGCCCCCCTATATAGTCGAGGCAACCGACAGTTTCAGCGCCTCCGACATGGCCGCAGCTGCCGAGCTTGCCGCTGCATGTGACATTTTTTATACCCGCGGCAAAGCGGTCGCATGGTTCAACGCCGTAGTTGCCGTTCTTGGTCTGAAACCATCCGGTTTTTTACAGAAATTCAGCTTCTGGCTGATCGAAAACAGAGGGCTCCGCACGAAAGAATCCGACTTAACTGATGACGACATCGGGGAAATGCAGCAGCTTTTTCTGAAGCATCTGTTCTGCCACAAAAAAGCAAAACGATTTCTGCCCCTTGTGCTTGATCTGGTGCATTATCACCACCAGTATGCCGCAGTGCTGCTTGCCTCCGTGCCTGAAACAGAAGAAGACTCTCTCCTGCCTGCCAACGTGTGCGATACCGGTTTCAGACTTGCTCCGTCGGCCAGAATAGTTCATTTTACGTACGAAATTGAGCAGCTTCTTGAGTGCGGCGAACCGCATATACCCTGGATGTACGAGCACCTCCCGCAATCAGGTTCTCAAGCGGTTATCTACCGCAACAATGGCGTCGTATGCACCGAATCGCTGGCCGCCCCCTACATACTCCTGTTGGAGCAGATACGTGATAACAGCGATAGAGACTGCACGTCCGGAACCGGTCTCAACAGCGCTGAAGCCAATGAATTTCTTATCTTTGCTCTGCAGGAAGGTATTCTTGTGAAAGAAAATTAAAAATGCAGGGAGTATGTCTACTTCCTTCAGCACTGTGCATCGAAAGAGGTTGCATTTTAGATAATATTTTAGTATATCTTTCTTTTATTTTGCGCATAGTACTCTCAATCCGCTCCCATTTGAAAGGTGTTTGATCACCATGCATGATAAAATCAAGATCTTTTCCGGCAACTCAAACCCGGATCTGGCCCAGAAAATATGCGACAGTCTTGGCGTCCCACTCGGTGCGGCTCGAGTACGACGATTCTCCGATGGCGAAGTCATGGTAGAGATCGGCGAGAATGTCCGCGGTCGTGATGTGTATGTTGTTCAGTCAACCTGTGCGCCGACCAATGACAACCTGATGGAGCTTCTGGTTATTACCGATGCATTGAAACGGGCGTCGGCAGCTACCATAACCGCTGTAATTCCGTATTACGGCTACGCCCGCCAGGATCGCAAAGCAGCACCGCGCACTCCGATCACAGCCAAGCTGGTTGCAGATCTTATAACAACTGCCGGCGTCAACAGAGTTGTGACTATTGACCTGCACGCCGGGCAGATCCAGGGGTTTTTCAATATCCCGGTTGACAATCTGTACGCCGCACCGGTTATTCTTAATTATCTTAAAGACCGTTTCAGCGGCGAACAAGTGGTCATGGTTTCTCCTGACGCCGGCGGAACCGAAAGAGCCCGTGCGTTTGCAAAACGTCTGGAATACTCACTTGCCGTTATTGACAAGCGCCGTACCGGCCCTAACGTAGCGGAAGTAATGCACCTGATCGGTGATGTTCGCGATAAAATAGCCATTATCCTCGATGACATGGTTGACACAGCGGGCACCCTGACTCAGGCGGCCAAAGCACTCAAAGCAAACGGTGCCAAAGCCATCTATGCCTGTGCCACACATGGAGTGCTTTCTGGTCCTGCTATCGAGCGTATCAATGCTTCAGATATTGAAGAAATTGTTTTGACTGATACAATACCTGGTGGCACCTATGAAAATATAACATCCAAAATCAGAATGCTTTCCGTTGCAGACCTGTTGGCCGAAGCAATCAGGCGTATTCATGAGGATGAGTCAGTAAGTTCGCTATTTGTATAGTCCCACATTTTTTTATTTTGAATAGGACGGGGTCGACCCGTCACTACACGCGGAGGATTGTATGCAACAGAAACAAATGAATATTGAACTACGCACCAAGACCGGTACCGGCGTAAGCCGAAGACTTCGCATGGCTGATATGATACCCGGTGTTGTTTACGGCAAAGGTCTTGACCCGGTGACGGTCAGCATCAAAAACCGTGATCTGCAGGAAGCAATTTCCGGAGCAGGGGGGCAGAACAATCTGATCACCTTGATTGGCGGTGGAACCCTTGATCAGAATATTGCTATTGTTGCAGATATTCAGCGTGATCCGATCAAGCGCACCTTTAAGCATGTTGATCTCCATCGCATCAATCCGAATGAAAAACTCCGGGTTACCGTCCCGGTTGTTCTGAAGGGCACTGCAATCGGCGTGAAAGAAGGCGGACTGCTCGATCTTGCTCACCATGAATTGCACATAGAATGCCTGCCGGGAAACATTCCTGACTGCATTACCATCGATGTATCTGATCTCAAAATAGCCCACTCGATTCATGTCAGCGAGGTTATTCTTCCTGAAGGCATCGTGGTTCTTGACCAGCCGAAGATACCTGTTGTCAGCGTACTCGGCAGAGCCAAGGAAGAAGAATCTCCGGCTGCAGCATAGCAGAGAGATCATTAATTGAGTATGAGTACCTATATAGTTGCGGGGCTGGGCAATCCCGGCCCCACTTATCAATGGACCCGCCATAATGCGGGTTTTCTTTTTTTGGATCGTCTTGCACACCTGGAAAATATTTCCATTTCTAAAAAGTCTTTCTCCGGTCTTTCCGGGGAATGGAATTTTGCTGGACACCGCTTGATACTGCTTAAACCGCAGACTTTCATGAATTTGTCCGGAAACTCCGTCATGCAGTCCCTTCAATTCCATAAGTTGCCGATTTCGAATCTGATTGTCATCCATGACGAGCTTGATCTTCCGTTTGGAACCGTACGTTTCAAACTGGGAGGGGGACATGGCGGACATAACGGCTTGCGTTCAATAATGGAAAACCTGGGCAGGGGCGACTTCATCCGACTTCGTATCGGAATCGGAAAATCACCGTATGGAGACACAACCGGTCATGTCCTGGGAAAGATTCCTCCCGATCAGATGGAAGGTCTTCACCGGGTTCTTGATGGCGGCATTGAAATGCTTGAAATAATGCTTAAAGAAGGGCTCCCTAAATCAATGAGTCTTTTTAATAACAGGGATTTTCTGGAAGGATAGATTTATGGGTTTTAACTGCGGAATTGTCGGACTGCCGAACGTTGGCAAATCAACCATCTTTAATGCTCTAACCTCAGCCGGTGCCGAATCTGCAAATTATCCGTTTTGCACAATTGAACCAAATATCGGCATTGTCCAGGTTCCTGATCCCCGAATGGATCAATTAGCTGCAATCGTTAACCCCCAAAAAATGCAACCAACGACTATTGAATTTGTCGATATAGCAGGCCTTGTTAAGGGAGCCAGCCAGGGAGAAGGTCTCGGGAACCAGTTTCTGGGGCACATCCGCAGTGTTGATGCAATTGTTCATGTCGTTCGCTGTTTCGATGACGACAATATTGTCCATGTGAATGGTCGTGTTTCGCCGGCTGATGACATAGAAATCATAAATACCGAACTCGCTCTGGCAGACCTTGATACAATCGAAAAGAAATTGCAGCGTGCTGAAAAAATGGCGCGCAGCGGCGACAGAAAAGCAAAGGAAGAGGTTGATTTTTATGTTCGGGTCAGAGCTCTTCTCGAACAGGTCAAAAAGCTTCAAGGGGTTGCCCAGAATGAGGACGAAAAAATCTGGATGCGTGATCTGCATCTCCTGACCGACAAACCGGTGCTTTATGTCGCAAACGTAGCTGAAGACGACCTGGAAGGCCTACATCCCAATGTTGCCAAGGTCCGCGAAATAGCCGCTTCTGAAGGAGCCGGCGTTGTGGTTATCTGCGGGAAACTGGAGGCTGAAATTGCCGAGCTTGACGGCCCGGAAAAAAAGGCTTTTCTTGACGATATGGGGTTAGAGGAGGCAGGCCTTGATCGGCTCATTCGAAACGGCTATGCGCTGCTGGGACTCATCACCTATTTTACCGCCGGTGTCAAGGAGGTTCGCGCCTGGACAATCGTCAATAACACCAAAGCGCCGCAAGCTGCAGGCGTGATTCATACCGATTTTGAAAAAGGGTTCATTCGGGCCGAAGTAATCGGTTTCAATGATTTCATTAATTGTAACGGCGAAGCCGGCGCCAAAGAAAAAGGTTTGATGAGACTGGAAGGAAAAGAATATATCGTCAAGGACGGCGACGTTATGCATTTCCGGTTTAACGTATAACTGATTATTTGACGGAGACTGATACAAAAAAACCCCGGTGTTAGCCGGGGTTTTTTTGTACCGGAACGACAGTACTCAATTAAATCCGTTTTACGTTGGCAGCCTGAAGCCCTTTTGGGCCCTTAACGATATCGAATTCTACCGAGTCGCCTTCAGCAAGGGATTTAAACCCTTCACCAGAGATTGCCGAGAAGTGAACAAAGATATCCTCACCCTGCTCCTGCTCAAGAAAACCGAAACCTTTGCTGTCATTAAACCATTTTACTTTACCTGTTGTCATGCTGCGACTCCTTTTTCCCCTGCCCATGTAATGCACTCACGATAGCGTAAGTGGCCGATAGTAACTCTTAATAACCCGATAAGGATTATTTGTGTCGATTTATTTTCACGTAGCATATTTTTTCAATCCTGTATGTAAAAAAATATGGGTTCATATTAACGCACCACCGCAACATGTTTTGTTCGACCTTTTTTATTGAGCAGCATCAGGAGTTATGCTATGGTGGGAGGCTGTTTTGTCACTTATTTAACCTTCGGGAGATAATCCAATGTTCAGTTCCCTTTTGAAAAAATTTATCGGCAGCAAGAATGAACGTGAACTAAAAAAAATGTGGCCGATTGTTGGAAAGATTAATGCCCTGGAAGCTTCGATTTCAAATCTTTCTGATGAACAACTGTCCAATAAAACCGGGGAATTCAAGGAGCGATGCGCAAAGGGTGAGTCTCTTGATTCTTTGCTTCCTGAAGCATTTGCCGTCTGTCGTGAAGCCGGCAAGCGCGCACTCGGAATGCGCCATTTTGACGTTCAGTTGATCGGCGGCATGGTACTGCATTCGGGGAAGATCGCCGAAATGAAAACCGGAGAGGGGAAAACGCTGGTAGCCACCCTCCCCGCCTACCTGAATGCGATTTCAGGCAAGGGTGTTCACGTTGTGACTGTCAACGATTATCTGGCAAAACGTGACTCCGAATGGATGGGACGTTTGTACAATTTTCTTGGCTTGACGGTAGGCATCATTGTTCACGGTGTTGAAGATGACCAGCGCCGCATAAACTATGCAGCTGATATAACGTATGGAACGAACAACGAATTTGGCTTCGATTATTTGCGGGATAATATGAAGTTTGATCTGGATGATTACGTTCAGCGCGGCTTTAACTATGCTATTGTTGACGAAGTTGACTCGATCCTGATCGACGAAGCCAGGACTCCGCTGATTATTTCCGGTCCTACCGAAGATTCAACAGACAAATACTACGTTATTAACGCCATCATTCCAAAACTGGAAAAAGGTGAAGTAATTGATGTCGAAGCAAATACTCTTTCAGGTAAACGCAAGCAATACACCGGCGATTTCACCATTGATGAAAAGGCCAAGAGTGCGTCCTTGACCGAGCAGGGAGTGCTGAAGGTTGAAAAGCTCCTGAAAATTGACAATCTGTATGATCCCCGTAACATTGAAATTCTTCATCACGTCAACCAGGCACTGCGCGCCCACGCCATGTACAAGCTTGATGTTGATTATGTTGTAAAAGACGGCGAAGTCTTGATTGTTGATGAGTTTACCGGCCGTCTCATGCCTGGTCGCCGCTGGTCTGATGGTCTGCACCAGGCGATTGAGGCGAAGGAAGGGGTCAAGATTGAAAATGAGAACCAGACCCTCGCGACAATCACCTTTCAGAACTATTTCCGTATGTACAGCAAGCTGTCCGGAATGACCGGTACTGCCGATACCGAGGCGGAAGAATTTCACAAAATCTACAAACTTGATGTCTGTGTTATCCCAACCAATCGTCCGCTTGTACGTCCAGATGCCCCGGACGTTATCTACAAAACCGAAATGGAAAAATTCAAAGCGGTTATTGAGGATATCAAAGAGCATTACGCCGCCGGTCAACCTTGTCTTGTGGGGACCATCTCAATCGAAAAATCGGAAGTGTTGTCAGAACTGTTGAAACGTCAGGGTGTTCCACACAACGTGCTGAATGCCAAACAGCATGAACGGGAAGCGGAGATCGTATCTCAAGCCGGCCGCAAAGGCGCCATAACAATCGCCACCAACATGGCTGGCCGTGGAACAGACATTGTGCTGGGAGGTAATCCGGATGCCCTGGCTAAACAGTGGCGGCGGGCTAATCCGGAAGCTACCGACGAGCAGTATGAAGCTATTCTTGCCAAGTACAATGCTGAATGTCTTGCTGAACATGATGAAGTGGTTGCGCTGGGTGGTCTCCACATCCTCGGGACAGAACGGCATGAATCACGCCGCATCGACAACCAGTTGCGCGGCCGCTCCGGCCGTCAGGGAGACCCCGGCTCTTCAAAATTCTACCTGTCCCTGGAAGATGACCTGCTGCGCATTTTCGGATCAGAGCGCGTCTCTAAAATCATGGATCTTCTCAAAATTGAGGAGGGTGAGGCCATTACCCACGGTATGATCTCACGATCGATCGAAAATGCTCAGAAAAAAGTAGAAGCGCATAACTTTGATATTCGTAAGCATCTCATCGAATATGATGATGTCATGAACAAACAGCGCGAGGTTATTTATAGCCAACGCCGCGAAATCCTGGGTGGTCAGGATATTCGCGAAAGTTTTCTGGAAATGCTTGATGATACGATTGAGGACATTGTCTCTGCCTTCGCAATTGACAAGGTTTCACCGCACGAATGGGATTGGCAGGGTATAAGCGACAGCGTTGTTAAATGCTTCAATCTTCAGCTTGATCTACCAGAGGAGATGATAAGTCGACTGACCCCCGTCAGCTTTCGTGACACACTCAGTGAGCAGGTCCATGCCATCTTCAGTGCCCGGGTGGCTGATATGGGTGACGAGCTTGTCGACCATCTCATCAAGGTAATGATGCTTCAGGCCATTGATACGCACTGGAAAGACCACCTCCTGAATATCGACCATCTGAAGGAAGGGATCGGTCTGCGTGGTTATGGTCAGAAAGACCCCAAACAGGAATACAAAAAAGAGGCCTACACCCTTTTTATTGAATTGATGGCCCGTATCCGTGAAGAAGTTGTCGAACGTGTTTTTTGGGTTCAGATAAATCACGATGGTGAAGAAATCGAAGAGATGGAAGAAGAGATGCAAAGCAAGAAACTGGTTTTTAATTTGGGAGGCGGTGAAGATCGTGTCCATGAACCGGCCAAGAGCCAGAAAGTGGCAGGACGCAATGATGCCTGCCCATGTGGAAGCGGCAAAAAGTACAAAAAATGCTGTGGAAAGTAATCCGAATTAAGCATCAAAACGCCGTACAGTTATGATGAGGTTTCATATGGTCATAAAAGGATTTCAATTTTCAGCTGTTGAAGCAGCGATAAAAAAAGCGGGCCGCAAAGATCTGGCTCTTATTTATTCTGAGGTTCCCGCCACGGCTGCTGCTGTTTTTACCACCAGCGCCGTCAAAGCCGCCCCGGTACTGGTATCCAGCGAGCATATTGCAGGCGGATTCGCCCAGGCGCTGATTGTTAACAGCGGCAATGCCAACGCCTGTACCGGCGAACCCGGAATGACGGTCGCACGAGAGACGTCACATCTGGTTGCAGGAGCTCTCGGAATCGACACTACAGCAGTTCAAGTCTGTTCAACCGGCGTAATAGGCGTCCAGATGCCGATGGAACGGATCCGGACCAGCATCCCTGCCCTGGTTGACGGTCTCACCTCCGGTACATTGGACGACATTGCCCAGGCTATCATGACTACCGACACCTTCCCGAAAATGGAGGCCAGCGGAGGCCAGGCCGGCGGAGTCAGTTATACCGTAGCAGGCATTGCCAAAGGTGCCGGCATGATCATGCCCAACATGGCCACCATGCTCTCCTTCATCATCACTGATGCCGCCGTAGAGCCGACTTTTCTGCAGCAGACCTTCCGCCGTGCGGTCGGTACCTCCTTCAATGCCATCACCGTAGATGGCGACATGTCAACCAACGACACCTGCCTCATTATGGCTAACGGCATGTCGGGAAATCCGACCATCACGGAAGGGTCACCGGAAGGAAACGCTTTTGCGGCAAACCTGAATGATGTTTTGCTTTCATTGGCCAAACAGATTGTAAAAGATGGTGAAGGAGCGACAAAATTTGTTGAAATACGGGTCAGCGGCGCCAAAAACGATACCGACGCAAAACGTGCCGCAATGGCGATAGCCAACTCCAGCCTGGTCAAGACGGCTTTTTTCGGGCAGGATGCCAACTGGGGACGGATCTTTGCTGCGGTCGGGTATTCCGGTGCTGAAGTCGATCAGTCTCTGCTGTCACTGCACTTTGATGATGTCTGTATGGCCAGAAACGGCATCTTTGCCGGCGAAGATGCCGAAGCCCGTGGCTCGGAAGTTCTCAAGCAAAAAGAATTTGCTGTTTCGGTTGGCCTGGGAATAGGGAGTGGCACAGCCACCGTGTACACTTCGGATCTGACACACGAATACATCAGCATCAACGCCGACTACCGTTCCTGAAATCCTCAGAAGGTAATTTACGATCATCAAGCCTCCGCATGCGGAGGCTTTTTTGCTATCAACGGGGTACGCATTTTCGAAGAGTGTGTCATATCTGGCCATTTCCATTTTTTCTGCTCCGGGAATTGCTGCCGGGATTGCAAATGTCATGAAAATCCCCTGAAACGCTAATGCCTTGACACGATATTGCGCCTGTGTTAGTTGTTTCCGGTATTATTATTCTTGCGTATCCACTCGAGCAAGGGAGGGATCGATGAGCATTAAAGTGCTGGTCGCCGATGACAGTATCACCATCCAGAAAGTAATCGGCATCATTTTCGGAGGAGACGAATACTCCTTAACGGTCGTTGATAACGGCAAAGCCGCTGTCGAAAAGGCACGTGAGATTACCCCGGATATACTGTTGATTGATGCCCTGATGCCCGGAATGACCGGTTACGAAGTGGCTGAAGCGGTGCGATTGACGCCGTCGCTGGCTTTCACACCGATTTTGATCCTGACCGGATCTTTTGAACCGTTTGACGAGGAAAAAGCAAAAAAATGCGGCGCGGATGATTTTATTGCCAAACCGTTTGAGTCGCAGCAAATCATTGCCAAGGTAAAAGAGCTCCTGGAACTTGGAAGTTCGAGAGCACAGGCCGCACAAGTCACGCCACCAGAGCCTGCCCCTGAAGTTTCTGCCCCCATATTTAACATCCCGACCCCGATAGAGCCGGAAGTTCCACAACCAGCAACACCGGCAGATATATGGGGCGCCTTTACACCGGATGTTGAGCCGCCTGTTGAAACAGCTGCCGCTCCAGTCGTTGCGGCTCCCTCCGCAGATGAGTTTGAACCCGATGTATTTGCAATCGTCACCGAAGAAAATGATGCGCAACTCGTACAGAGTCCCGAAACAACTGATACATCTCCTCCTCATACAGGGTCTCAATGGATTCCGGTTGAGGAAAACACGTTTGAATTTGAAGAGGAAATTATTGAGTCCCCCCTTCAGACAACCTTTGCTGAGCAAGCAGTCCCGGTTGAAGAAACAACATTTGGTGACATTGCTTTTGAGGATGGCGAAGCGACTTCGGCAGTCCCGGATTTTTCAACCGTCCCTGAACCGGACGTCATCGCTTCCGCCCCGGATTTTTCAACCGTCCCCGAACCGGATGTCACCGTTTCCGCTCCGGATTTTGCTGATTTTATCGCTCCGGTTCAGTCGTTTGAAGAACCACCTGCATTAGAATCAGTATCCTTTACGGAAATGGCGACTCCCGCCGCAGCTCCTCCTCCCGTCGTTTCTCTGACGGAGGAACAATTGAAAGTTGCTCTTTCACAAGCGTCAAAAGAAGTCATCGAACGAATTGTATGGGAAGTAGTTCCTGACCTGGCTGAGACCCTGATCCGCGAAGCCATCCGAAAGATCAAAGAAGGGGTCTAGTTTCCCCTGTGTGCATAACAACCGTGAGGGGATGGCGACATCCCCTTTTTCCGTATGGAGACATATATATGATAAAAAAAGCCATCGCCAAAGTTGTCGAGCGAGAAAATCTGACCGAAGGCGAAATGATCGAGGTCATGAACCAGATCATGTCCGGTGAGTGCACCCCGGCGCAGATCGGCGCCTTCATCACCGCCCTGCGCATGAAAGGCGAAACCGTCGAGGAGATCACCGGTGCCGCCCGCGTCATGCGTGAGCGGGCCACACCGATCCGGGTCGGCAAAGGAGTGCTGGACATTGACCGCGACGACATCAACATCGACCGGGAAACCATTCTTGATGTTGTCGGTACCGGCGGCGACGGCACCAACACCTTTAACATTTCCACCACCGTCTCCTTTGTTGTCTCAGCCTGCGGGGTCAAGGTGGCAAAGCACGGCAACCGCTCGGTCTCTTCGGCCTGCGGCAGCGCCGACGTGCTCGAAAAACTGGGCATCAACCTGGACGTGACACCCGAAACGGTCGAGAACTGCATCGACCAGATCGGTATCGGCTTCCTCTTTGCCCCTGCCCTGCACGGTGCCATGAAGTACGCTATCGGCCCGCGCCGCGAGATCGGCATTCGAACCATCTTCAACATCCTCGGCCCCCTGACCAACCCGGCCGGAGCCGACTGTCAGGTAATGGGGGTTTATCGCGCCGACCTGGTGGAGACGCTGGCCGGCGTCCTGCAGAAGCTTGGCTGCAGGCACGGCTTTGTCGTGCATGGTTCGGACGGCATGGACGAGATGACCTTGACCGGCGAAACCCTGGTAGCAGAGGTCACCCCGGCCGGGGTCGTGCTGAGAAGCGTTACCCCCGAGCAGTTGGGCTTGACACGATGCCGCATGGAGGCTCTCAAAGGGGGCGATGCCGTGGCAAACGCAGTGATCGTCAAAGCAGTACTGGCCGGTGAACAGGGACCGCGGAGAGACATCGTCCTTCTGAACGCCGCCTACGCCCTGGTGGCTGCCGGCAAGGCAGCAACACCCGCAGAAGGGATGACGCTGGCTGCCGAGTCAATCGATTCCGGCCGGGCGCTGCAGCAGATGGAGAAGCTGGCGGCTTTGACGAATATGCGCTAAGAGGGAGAATGCCTTTCCATGACCACCAACACCCCCGACATCCTGAAGAAAATAGTTGCCCACAAGCAGGAAGAAGTTGCAACCGCCAAGGCGGCAGTTTCGATCAGCGACCTGAATTCACGCATACGTGATCTGGAGGACGTGCCGCGCGGGTTCGAGCGGCACCTGCGCGATGCGGTGGCCTCGGACTGGACCGCTATCATCGCCGAGGTCAAGAAGGGCTCTCCAAGCAAGGGGGTTATCCGCGAGAATTTTGACCCGCTGGATATTGCCAAAACCTACCAGGATAACGGCGCCACCTGCCTATCGGTGCTGACCGACGAAAAGTTCTTTCTTGGGCACCTGCGTTTCCTGGCCCTGATCCGTGAGGCGGTATCGCTGCCGCTGTTACGCAAGGACTTCATCTGCGATCCGTACCAGATCTACGAGGCTCGCGCCGCCGGGGCTGACGCCGTCCTGCTGATCGCTGCCATGCTTGAACTGAATCAGTTACGCGAGTTTTATGCTGTGGCACAGGATGTTCATCTGGATGTACTGCTGGAGGTTCACGACGAGACAGAAATGGAAAAGGCGCTTAAGACCGACTGCACCCTGATCGGTGTCAACAATCGCAATTTACGCACTTTTATGACTGACCTGAGTACAACCGGCCGACTCGCCCTCATGATGCCCGCAAATCGTCTGCTGGTAACTGAAAGCGGCATAAACAGCCGAGCCGATATTGTCCGGCTGCAGGCCGCCGGCGCCAAGGCTTTTCTGATCGGTGAGTCAATGATACGGGAGCACGATATTGGGGCAAAGCTGCAGGAACTACTGAACGACTGAGAGGCGTCTGATGGCTAAAAAACAGGGAATCGGCTTGGCGGTTATCGCCTTTGCAGTGTACATCATCGGCGGAATAAGCATTTTTGGCGGCCTTGCACTGATATTTTTAATGAAAAACAGGGATCTGTGGGGATTGGGTGAAGGGCGCTCAATCGGCTACCTGTTCCTCTGTGTGGGGATCTGCCTCTCGATCCTGGGAGTTCTTTTTATGAGGCTGTTCAGAAACCGCGGATTGACTTGAGCCTGTGACTTCTCCATAATCTAAAATCCTTTTTCCTTCAACATGCTGAGCGACTGCAGCAATTCAAGCGCCCTCTTTAGCTGATAATCTTTCTGCAAATCCGTATCCTTTGCAGCCCTCCCATGGAGTGACTCTTGAATTATGGGTTGCGACTCGTCCTGCTTGCCGTCTGAAGCAAGACTTTTTTCCAAATCTTTCTCCTTGATCTGCTTCCCGTTCTCTTTTGCCGGCAGCGGTGTGATATTTGGCACCTCCACATCCGGGACAATCCCTTTGGCCTGAATTGAACGTCCACTCGGGGTATAATAGCGCGCCGTTGTCAGCTTAAGAGCAGCATTACCCTTCATCGGAATGATTGATTGAACCGACCCTTTGCCGAAACTCTGTGTTCCCATGATGATTGCCCGTTTATGATCCTGCAGGGCACCGGCGACTATTTCCGAGGCGCTGGCACTGCCGCCGTTGATAAGTACGACTATTGGATACCGCGGTTCCTTGGTGCCCAATGTCGCATTATACACATGATTCGCTTCGGGCGTTCGTCCCTTGATACTGACAATCGCAGTACTGTTGATGTCATCGCCGACAAAGCAGTTGACTACTTCGACGCATGAATTGATCAAGCCGCCCGGATTATAACGCAGATCCAGAATAAGTCCCTTCAGCGACCCGCCAGAGGTTGAATGAAGCTCTTTCAACGCCTCTTTGAACTCACGTCCGGTACGCTCCTGAAACTGCGATATCCGTATAAATCCAAACCCTGAATCAAGCAGCTTTGGTTTCAGACTTTTTAACTTTATGATATCGCGAACAAGATTGAACACGAGTGGCTTGGCGTTTTCGGCACGGATAATTGTCAGAGTCACCGGCGTACCCTTCTCTCCCCGCATCCTTTTAACCGCTGTCGCAATATTCATCCCACTGGTTGACGTCCCGTCGATCTTCCAGATGTGATCATTAGCCTGAATTCCTGCCCGGAAGGCCGGTGTGTCGTCGATCGGGGCAATAACTGTCACCTTGCCGTCTTTTGTACCGAGTTCAATCCCGACACCGCCAAACGATCCTGACATACTCACTTCCATCTCGTGATACGGCTCTGGAGGCAGATATGCGCTGTGCGGGTCAAGCGTTGCAAGCATACCGTCGACCATGCTAAGTACCAGTTTTTTTGAATCAGGTTTTTCAACGTAGTACGCGAGAACCGCCGAGTACGCTTCGCTCAGCAGCCGGAGCGAGTTTGTGTCAGGAATGGTACGGCGTTCATGCCGGAAACCATAGAAAACAGCCGTCAGACAGGCAACTGTTACCACTACAAACAGTATCAACTTCATAGGGCGGATTCTAAAGAGAGGCAGCATTACCGTTATCTCCGTACATCAATGCCATAACTTTTTATTTTACGATGCAGATTACTCCGTTCCAATTCAATCAATTCAGCAGTACGGGATATATTCCAGTCATTTTCCTCAAGTTTGTGAATAATAAATTCCCGTTCAAAATCCTCTCGGGCGTCCCGTAACGTTGATCGGGAAAGAGCGTCATCCAGTGAAGGGAGCGGTGCAAAGGGCTCCCCTGATAAATGAGGAATATCCTCAGTTGAGATTACGTGCCCGGGTGCCACGATCAGTATCCGTTCGACCACGTTTCTTAATTCGCGCAGATTCCCAGGCCACGAATATCGCTGCAGTATATCGAGCGCCTCCGGCAGAAAAATCTTTGCCTCGCCCCCTTCCCTACGAAAGAACTGGGCGGCGAAATGCTGAACAAGCGGAGCGATATCCTCCAAACGATCACGTAGTGCCGGAGCTTGAAATGGTATGGTGCTCAATTGATAATAGAGATCAGCGCTGAACTTTCCTGACACCATATCCTGTTCAAGGGATCTCGTGGTAGCAGCAATAATGCGAATATCAGCAGTAAGCTGGCGGGACCCTCCGACTCTCTCATATCTCCCTTCCTGAATAAAGCGAAGAATTTTTATCTGAGTGTTACGCGGCAGTTCACCAATTTCATCCAATAACAGTGTGCCGCCGTCAGCCTGATCAAAGCGCCCTTTTTTATGTGACAGTGCGCCGATGAATGCACCTTTTTCATGGCCGAACAGCTCGCTCTCGATCAGCATTTCCGGGATGGCAGAGCAGTGTACGGTTATAAACGGTCGCTCCCGTCTCGGACTGTTGCAGTGAATTGAGCATGCAATCAATTCTTTACCGGAACCGTCTTCACCGCTTATCAGTACTGAGGCTGATGTTGGCGCTATACGCCGGATCTGCTCACGCACTGATTTAATCACGGAAGATTCACCGATGAGCTCTGAATCTGCAGATGCTGAACGTTTGAGCTCGGCATTTTGTACCAGTAGTTCCTGTAACTGCAACGCGTTGGCAACGCTGATCAGTACTTTTTCGAGCGAAAGCGGCTTTTCAATGAAATCGAAAGCGCCCAGTTTGGTAGCTCGAACCGCCGTCTCTATTGTGCCATGTCCGGAAATCATGATAACCGTCACCTGCGGGAGCAGTTTTTTAAGGTTCTCAAGGGTTTCCAGGCCATCCATACCCGGCATCCAGATATCAAGCAGAATCAGATCGGGAAGCTCCTGCCGGGCACACTCAATACCTTCAGCACCACTTTCCGCGTTCAGAACCTGATACCCTTCATCTTCAAGAATCCCGGTCAGTGAGGTTCTGATATCCTTTTCATCATCTATTATCAAAATTGTCTGGTGCATGACAGCTCCTTATCTTGATTCCGGTTTTCACCCGGTGGGCAACTCGATAACGAATACCGATCCGTGCGGCACATTATCGCGAATCCGCACAAAACCGCCATGATCCGTTACGATACTGCTTACAATGGCAAGCCCGAGTCCCGTGCCGCTCTTTTTGGTTGAAAAATAAGGCTCAAACAAACGCGGTTTATCTTCCGGTGAAATCCCCGGCCCATCGTCAGCAATGCTGATAACCGCCATTTTCAGCACTTCATCATAAAAAGTCGACAGGGTAACGGTGCCATGCCCTTCCATGGCGGCGACGGCATTTTCAAGAATATTGATCAGAACACGCTTGATTTGATCGCGATCAATCATCAGCAGCGGCATTCTGGAATCAATAGTGACGTTGAATTGCACCCCGAGGTGCGCTTCCTGATACAGTGTCAAAGACTCGCGAATCAATCGATTGATATCGTATAATTCGGGCTGGATCGTGGGCAAACGAGCAAAGTTTGAAAATTCATTAACCAGATTTTTCAGATCATCGACTGATTTGATAATCATCTCGGTACATTCGTCAAAGACCTTCTCATCGTCACCAAAGCGTGAGAGATAGCGTTTTCTGAGGCGTTGGGCGGAAAGCTGAATCGGCGTCAGCGGGTTTTTGATTTCATGGGCTATTCTGCGTGCGACCTCACGCCACGCGGCCATACGTTGAGCCCGCATCATCTGTGTCAGGTCATCAAGCACGGCAACCATTCCCAGAACTTCCCCGTTTCCGGCGCGCATCAGCGTCAAGTGCAGCTGCAAAGACAAACGACTTCCCCGTACATCCAACGTTACCTGCCGACTGGTGGTCCCATGGCGCGACTTCTGGAGCTCATTGATTAATTCATTAACAATTCCAACATTTTTATCCTGAACGATGTCCCTGAAATGTTTACCCAGAACGTCCGCAGCCGTGAGACCGAGCAGGCGCTCAGCAGAAGTATTTATAGTTCGCAGAACCCCTTCCCGGTCTATCGAGATTACTCCGGCTGCAACGTTACGCAGCACAATTTCCATATACTTCTGACGGCGCTCAATTTCATTGTTACTGCGCAACAGTTCGAGGTTGGAGACATTCAGCGCATTCTGTTTGGTACGCAAATCATCCGTCATGAGATTGAATGACTGAACCAGCATGCCGATTTCATCCGCTGAATAGGACTCTATCCGAACATCAAGATTGCCTCCCGCTACGGCATGAGTTGCATCGACCAGTTCCTGAAGCGGCCTGGTCATACTGTTTGCCAGATAGACACCCATCCAGTACGCAAAAAAGACAATCACCATCGCAATTAAAAAGAGTGTGATTATATATCCGATCCGGATCGGATTTTTCAGGATCTTGAGCTGACGAAATTCATGGTACGACGCAGTGATTTCCTTCATTTTGTTCACAAGTGAATACGGCACATAATAATTGACGACAACAACGCCAACAATATCAGACTCGTTCCAAGTCGAACGGATTGGAACAATACCCCGGATCAAATCGGCCTTTCCGGCCTGGTTTACCCTGGTCAGCTCTTCACCCGCCAGACCTCGCTTGATATCTTCCGAGGAGGGGTTAGTAAATTCCCCCTTGGGTACTGCCGGATTTGATGCCCTGACCAGCTCCTCGCGCTGGGCAGAATAGACCTCAACGACTCCAAGGTTATATTCACTTTGCTTCTGGTTGATAAGCTTCTTGAGTTGCGGAAGATTCGCTTCGTTAAGCAGCTTTTGATCTTTAATAAAATTGCTGATCTGTTTGCCGTAATAAAGTGAATTTGATGCCGAGTTTTTGTAATACGTCTGCGCTACTTCAAGCGACTCGCTTAATGATGCTTCAACCTGAGTGTTGAACCAGTTATGAATGGTATTGTTTATAAAACCGGCAGCGGCAAAAAAGAGCAGAAGGGTGGGAACCAGCGAGAGGGCGACAAATGAAAGGACAAGTTTTGTGCGCAGTTTTTTGGCAAAAGGGTTTGAACGGCTTTCGACAAACAGCTTTACAACATTGCGACTGACCAGGTACACCAGCAGGATAACCAGCAGAATGATAACATTGATTACGGCAAAAATTGCAATATTGCTTCCCAGTTTGGCACCGGAGCTCAGCTGGGTCAGACTGATTTCAGCCCAGGTTAGAAAAATTATCAGTACAACCGCCAGAACGATAATGATCGCTTCACGAACTCTTTTTTTCCGTTCTTCCTGTGAAACTCCAAGATTCATTCAGCCGAAATTCCTTTCCGGGCTCAGATAAACGGGGTACGTGTGTCGGCTTCTCACTTACAAAAAGAGAGATAGCGATACTAACATAGAAGGAATCTGTTTAAAACTCATTGTTGCATTTTTGCATCAATTGCTGATTGAATTCAAGTATGATATTGTCCATACTAATGAGCAATAATTGAAATGAAAGGGATAGATCATGAGTGATACAGAATTGAACGCTACAGTACAAAAGGGGCTCGATCTTCTCGACCAGGGAGACGTGAAACAAGCTATTTCTATCTTTGAAGGATATTGGAGCAGCAACAGGAATCTTCCTGACAGCTGGTTCTATCTTGGCGATGCGTTGGCTGAAGACGGGCGTCTGGATGATGCCATCGCCCGCTACCGTGAAGGGCTCAAGCTTTCCCCGGAAGATGCCGACGCTCTGACGACGTTAGGGGATATGCTGCTTGAAGCGGGCAACCACAAGGAATCGCTCGCCTGTTACAAAAAAGTTCTGGAGATAGACCCGAAGGATGCTGATGCCCTCGTGAGCATCGGCCTGGTCTACAATAGCCAGGATCGCAGTGAGGATGCCATTCGTGCCTTTCGTGAAGCGCTTGAACTCGAACCTGACAACGTTTTTGCGCTTAATGCGCTGGGAGATGCGCTTTACGGGGAGGGAGACGTCGATGGGGCTATCGCCGCCTTCACCAAAGGGGTGGAAATCGATCCCGAAGACCCGGCGGCTCATTTTAACCTTGGCGAACTGTACTATGACCTGGAAGAGCTGGAAGAAGCCGAGGATGAGTGCCTTGAAGCGGTAAGATGTGATCCTGCCTACAGCATGGCGTACCTGACACTGGGGGGCATCTGTATGGATCAGGATCGCACGGTCGATGCGATTGCGTATTTTGAAAACTACCTGAAACATGAAAAATCGGCCCAGGCTGCCGACATGATTGCAGAGGTCAAGGCGGTTATCGAAGGTCTCAAAGAGGAATTAAAGGGGTAATAATGTCGCAACAAAAGACTGTCCTGATTGATTCTCACGCCCATATCTACTATCGCGACTATGCCGGCGACTTTGACGACATGTTGAAACGTGCCGAGGATGCCGGGGTATCGGCCATTCTGGTGGTCGGCACCGACATCGAATCGAGTCGTGAATCGGTCGAACTTGCAGAGAAATACCCGCAGCTGTACGCCGCTGTCGGAATTCACCCGCATGACGCCGGACGTGTTACCGATGCCTGTTACGACATCATCAAGGCCCTTGCCGTCTCCAGCCGCAAGGTTGTAGCCATCGGTGAAATAGGGCTTGATTTCTTCCGCGACCGTTCGCCGCGCGACAGCCAGGAACTCGTTTTTCGCCGTTTTCTCCGGATGGCGGCTGATCTGCACAAACCGGTCATCATTCATGATCGCGATGCCCATGACCGTGTCATGACGATTCTCCGGGAGGGTCCGGTACGAAGCGGCGTCCTGCACTGTTTTTCAGGAGATGCCGTTATGGCTTCCGAAGCGGCCGCACTCGGTTTCCATATTTCCATACCCGGAACGATCACCTACCCTGGCAACCAAAGCCTGCGTGATGTCGTACGGGCAGTCAGTATCGATCGCATGCTGGTCGAGACCGACTGTCCCTACCTGACCCCTGTCCCGCATCGCGGTCGACGCAACGAGCCAGCGTACGTACGGCTGGCTGCCGAGAAACTGGCCGAGCTCAAGGGGTTGACCCTGGAGGACGTCGCCCGAATCACGACCAGGAATGCCGGCGCCCTGTTCGGAATCCGTCTCTGGGACCAATCGACGAAGATCGCCTACCGGATCCGCAACTCGCTGTATCTTAATATCACCAACCGCTGTTCAAACCGTTGCACGTTCTGTGCAAAATTCGACGACTTCACGGTCAAGGGACACAATCTGCTGCTGGAGGGGGAACCCACTTTCGAGGAGGTTATGGCTGCGGTCGGTCAGCCGGAGGGGATCGATGAAGTGGTATTTTGCGGCTACGGTGAACCGCTGCTCCGCCTGGAACTTGTCAAGCAGGTGGCGGGGGCCCTTAAGGCACGCGGCTACCAAATCCGCATCAACACCGATGGCCAGGCCAACCTGGCCCATGGACGCGATATTCTGCCGGAACTGGCGGGCCTTGTGGACAGCATTTCGGTCAGTTTGAACGCATCCGATTCCGCCACGTACAGCCGCCTCTGCAACACCCCCTTCGGTGAGGCCGGTTTTAGCGGGGTCTGCGACTTTATCCGGTCGGCACCAGCCCATATTCCTCAGGTTGTTGCCACTGTCGTAACGGTACCGGGAATTGACGTCGAAGCATGCCGGGCGCTGGCAGAATCGCTGGGGGCTGAATTTCGCGTGCGGGAGTATACCGAGGTTGGTTAGTTTAACAGAGTTGGATCGGATCAAAAAAAGCCGCGTCAACCGACGCGGCTTTTGATTTTTTGGGGTGGTTACTCACCAGCTACTCCAATGGCCAGTTACCGGAGCACCTGAACCTTTCTCCACGCACGACAGACCGGGCACAATTCGCATATACGCGATCCAATGAAGTGACGCAAGCACCTACTCATGATGCAACCCTTTTCCAACGGCAAAAGCCTGTCCCAAGAGAGGTCCGATGCCATGGTACCCCTTGTGGGAGGTATCATAAATGAGAGGTTTGATCTTCATAATATCAAGGCAACCATCTTCACCGAAAACATCCGCATCTGCCTTTACATCGATGATCTCACCGATGAACTGGGTGTGCAAGCCGATCTCAACGATGTGCAGCAGGCGGCACTCCAAAACTACCGGAAACTCTGCCGCATAAGGTGCATCGACTACTTCACTTTTGACCGGCGTCAGCCCGGTGACGGCATACTTATCTACGTCACGACCCGAGGCTATACCAACGTAATCCGCTTCAACCATCTTACTTTCACAGGCCATACCGACTGTAAAAGCTTTGCGCTCAATAATACATGCATGGGAATAGGTCGCTTTGCGAAGTGATACGGAAACACACGGCGGCTGTGAACAGCAGATGCCGCCCCAGGCAGCATTCATCAGGTTGGGTTTACCGGCCTGGTCGTAAGTCCCAACCATCAGGACTGGTGTTGGGAAGAGTAAGGTCTTTGCTCCTGCTGATTTTTTCATGTCATCTCCTTCCGGTGGGCTTTAAATCCACTGGTTGTATCGGATTTTTAAATTATGAGGGCAGTGCTCCGCTCTTTTTCAACAAATCGGCCAGTGCTTCTGCAAGCATTCGATACCCGGCAGCATTGGGGTGAATATGATCAGACTTGAGTGAACTCTTGCTCAGAATATGCGGCAATACCTTAGTTTCGATAGGGATTTTAAACTCTTTAGCGAGCCCTTCATACAGAGAAGGTGGTTTCAGCGAGAAATCGGGAAAAGGAACCGCTACCAGCAATACAGAAACGCCACGTTCCCCGGCAATACGAATCATGGACCGTAGATTATCGGTAATTAACTGATGGTTTGAACGACCAAGCAGATCATTACCGCCATGGCAGAGAATCAACAGGGCGGGACGTTCCCGATCAAGCAGTTCCGGCAGACGCTGAACTCCACTTGTCGAGACTTCGCCTGGAACCCCGGCATTAATTACTTTGCGTCCGGTCAGGCTTGACAGTACCGCAGGATAACTCTCAGCATCACCGGCACCTGTACCGGCAGTCAGGCTATCACCAAAGGCAAGAATCGTTGCATCAGAAGCTAATAAAGGTAATTGCGGCGTCCTGCTGCATGATGTTAGCAGCAACACTACAACGAAGAACAGTACAGTAACGAGGGATGTTTTCATTGCACTCATTTTCGTTCCTCTTCGCTTGTGAAGTGGCAGAAGCGCTCAATAACGGCAAGGTCAGGGCATGTTTGCGATTACCGGTTTTGAGAGATTTTCGTATCTGACTATTGGGGGAAAAATGTTTGATATCGCCTGGAACTCTGCTTTGAAAGTAATACAGATTGCCCCGTAACACAAGATAGGTATAACGCATAAAGGCCTACTCCTGTACCTCAGTTTGAGGTCAATCCGGGAGTAAGCCTTTGAAAACAACCGTAAATACAAACAGCTGTGAAGATTTTGGGGTGGCTGGAGGGTATCGAACCCTCGAATATACGAGTCACAGTCGTACGTGTTAACCGCTTCACCACAGCCACCATACAAGAACTGTCTTAATAGCCCGAACCGGGCGTGCAAGTCAAGGTATTTTTGACTTCCCATCCTTCAAAAACCGAAGTATCTGCCGCAAACGAAGATACTCTTCATCCGTCAACCTGCGGTCATGATAGAGTGCGCCGGCATAAATTGCGACAAATTCGGATACGTGGCTGTTATCCGCTGACGAAGCTAACTCAAACAGACCCTTGCCGCTCATCCCTGTTGAAATATCAAACTTTTCCTCTACCATTCGCAGAAAACGATTGAGGATACGCTGCTCACGTGAGCGGAATAATGACGCTCGCCTGGCCGCAAACAACAGACCGGCAAGCAGTAGACAACCTGCAAAGTATGGCGCAGAACTGCGCAGCATCTTTGCCGGATTTGCCCCCTGTAACAGTGAACCGACATGGCGGACAATAGTAATCTGTTGCTCGAAGTCGTATGCTATAACCGACCGGTTCCATGCATGATTAAATGAGTCAACAGCCAGAGTGATACGCAGTCTAAGGCTGCGTGATCCGGGGGGCATCCAGACATCTCCGGCGTTGGTGGCAAAACTGCTGGGATCGATTCTCACCCACCCGCTCCCCTCGATGTACGCTTCTACCCAGACGTGGGCTTTATCGTCGGTAACGAGGTAATAGCCGCCCATCTGGTTAAACTCGCCGCCCAGATATCCGCCGACCAACCGGCACGGCACACCGGCAGCGCGCAGCAGCAGGGCAAATGATGAAGCGAAGAACTCACAATGTCCCTGTTTTTTTTCGAAGAGAAACTGTTCAAGAGCCCTGACACCGGTCGCCAGATCTCTCGTTGAATAGCGGTAACCTCCGCTGCGGAAATAGTTCTCCAGATAGGCAACTCTGGTACTATCATCCTTTCCTGCGCGAACGATTTCCGAGGCAAGAGCCGTTATCCGGTCCGGAAGCCGGGGCGGCAGTTGCAGATAAAACAGCCTGTTAATTGAATTGCGTTGTGCAATTGAACCGTTTGATTGCGAAGAGGCGGTATAGCTGAGACGCCTTTCGGCCCTTCCTATAAGCTCAAAGACCCCGTCCGGCGATCGCTTTACGCGTTGCAGAGCAAGAGAGGCAGGACGATCAAGCGCTATCAGAGTACGGACGGCAGACGGTTCCGGAAAGATAACCTGCATTACTGTCTGCCCGGTGAATACGGGCTGTTCAGATGGAATCCGATCAATGCGTGTCCATTTGATTCCGTCCGTCCGGTTGAATACGGTTCCGCGCCAGTACAGCTGACCCAGAGCCTGACGAGGCATTTCAGCCCGGAAGGCGAGCGTACGTGACTCAGCAATACTGCTTTGGCTGCCAGGCTCTACCGTATCTGAATAACCGGTCGTACGCGAAACCGGCGGATTGAGGAAATGCCAGAGCGGCAGTTGGGTACGCGGCATGATCGGAAAAAAGAACAGCAGTAGCGGAACCGCCAGAATCGGCATCAATAGAGCGGAAAACAGAATCCTTTTCAGGTCCGGCATCGAGACCGTCATGGCGTAGTCCTGATTCTGAAATGTCAACAACACCAGGGCGAGTGCAACCATAAAAAGCAGTAAACCGAGGTAAATCAAAAAGACGGGGCTTAGATCAAACAGCGAGGAGGATGCAAGACAGAACATTGAAAGGGCAAATATCTGCAGACTGTGCCTGACTGATTTTTCACCGCTGAGCCGGACGGCCAGCATAATTGCCAGCACACTGATTACCGGTTGAATCGGGTTTGCACGACTGAATTGGAGAGCATAAAATAAAAAAACCGGGACAATCGCGACGTTCTGCATCCACGACTTCATTGGCCAGCTTCCCCGGCGATCCTGCCAGAGCCCTGACAGCAACCCGGCCACCAGAATCACGCGGGGAAACGTCGTCAGCCAGGGGAAGAGCGGAATCATCCCGCACAGCCCGATGACGTAGGTCAATATCGTTGTAAGTGATCTAATCGCTACCATACAACGCCAATTCCTTCAGCAGCATCAGGCCGTGCTGTTTGCCGATTCCAGCCGGGAGGACACGGCCGCCGACCAGCATCCCGACCGGGCGTTCACGCACCCAGCGCTGAACCAGCCAGGCAGCGCGGGACAAGCGCTCTTCCACACCCTGCCCCGACAGAGCATCCAGATCAATCACCAGCGGAGCAGCCACAGATCTGCCAAAACCCTTTACCAGAAGATCGTTACTGCGGGCCGAATGTTTCCAATGAATCATCCGAAGCGGCTCTGAGCCGGAATAGGGATAGATCCGCTCCAGTTCGCCGCTCAAGCCCCGTTCCCGGCGCAGTCCGGCTCCGGTTGCCGCAGACTCATCACCGCTGCCGCTTGAATCAGTAGCGACCGGACGTGGAAATACCGTCACCGTGCTATCAATTTCAAAACTCCAGTAACGCGTAAAAAACCCGACCGGATATGTCGAGCTGATTGTTATCTTGCCGAGCGGTACGCACCCCCGCCGGTTGAACGTAATTCCTATAGAGCCTTGACGTGTGGAGTCCTGAAGAACAACCGGAAAAACAAGGGGTTGACTTGTGAGGCACTCAAGACGGATCAGAAAGGAAGGAAGGTACCGTTTCGTATTACGTACCGACAAGTGGAAAGTGGCGGGAATCCCGGCGTAAATTTCTTCCGGAGGGTGGATATCGGGGATCAGTTTCTTTATATTATACATTCCGGCCAAACCGGTTACCGACATAAAAGCCAGTAATCCGGCAACGACAAGAAACAGCAGGTTATTTCCGGTATTGACCGCAGCAAAACCGAGCAGGAGCGTCATCAGGACATAGAGTGCTCCGCTTTTGCTGATTTTCAGGCCAAAGGCAACGCTATGCCGGCGATGATCGTCCGTATTACTCCTCCCCTGTCGGCGGTTGACATATCGCTCCGCATTACCAGACGATGCGCAGAAACCGCAACGGCGATACTTTTGACGTCATCAGGCGCAACGTAGTCGCGCCCCGCCAGAAAAGCGGCCGCTTTTGCCGTCTGAGCCAGATTAATGGCCGCACGGGTCGAAAGGCCGGTAAGAATCAGATCGTGTGCGCGGGTTGCCAACACTATATTATGGATATAGGAAAGAACCTTGTCCGAGAGATAAACGGCTTGAACGTTACTCCTGGCAGCCATTATTTCAGCGGAGGTAACCAGAGGCGCCATGCTGCCGATCCGTTCGCGGATACCGCCACCGGCAATTATTTCCCGCTCCAGCTGCTCCGCCGGATAGCCGATGCCGGTACAGAGCAGGAAACGATCAAGCTGCGATTCCGGCAGCAGAAAGGTGCCGCTCTGGTCAGAGGGATTCTGGGTCGCAAACACCATAAATGGATTCGGAAGAGGGTGCGTCACTCCTTCAATCGTTACGCGCCGTTCCTCCATCGCCTCCAGCATGGCACTCTGTGTACGCGGCATGGCACGGTTAATCTCGTCCAGCAGAACAATATTATTGAAGATCGGGCCGGGCTGAAAACTGAAATGCCCCTCTTCACGGTTAAAGATAGATAGCCCGGTGATATCGGAAGGGAGCAGATCACTGGTGCACTGCACCCTGCCGAAGGAGAGTCCGGTAACTCCGGCAAGTGCAAGAGCCACGGTCGTCTTGCCGAGACCGGGCAGATCCTCTACCAGAATGTGGCCACCCACCAGAAGAGCAATTGCCGACAAGCGCAGCACCTCTTCCTTGCCCTGCAGATAATCACGGGAGAGTGTTTCGAAAACTTTCGTGAATGCATGTGGTAGAGCTGGTTGATTCACAGGAAACCTCTGAAAACTGGATAACTTCATGGGTGCATATCGTTAAACAGATCGACCCCCAGGAAACAGTCCATGGGGGTCGCGTCAGTATCACAGGGTTTCTGTTAACCGATTGTTGAGTTTAAGTCGCTGAGCAGTGTCTCAATATCCAGGCCATGAGCCCTGGCACCCTGTTCAAGACTTTCGTTCTGGGCTCCCATACATCCTACGCACCCAAGGTTATGCTTCTGAAGAACCTTGACCGACTCAGGATAGGTACGCATGAGCTCGAAAAAAGTCATATCTTTAGTTATTTTTGCCATTTAAAACTCCCTGTAAACAATATGGTTTTATATCTACTACTCGTATTTTATATCAAGAATTTCGTATTCCTTTGTACCGGACGGGACAACCACTCTGACCGAAGCGTCAAGTTTGTGGCCGATCAGAGCTTTTCCGACCGGTGATGTACAGGATATCTTGCTCAATTTTATATCAGCTTCATCCTCGCCGACAATCTTGTAGGTTACCTCTTCTTCTGATGCGGTGTCGTACACCGTCACCGTACAACCAAACACAACTTTATCAGGTTTCAAACCGGAGAGATCAACAACATGCGCACGAGCCAATTTGCCGTTGATTTCCTGAATGCGCCCCTCAATAAATCCCTGGCGATTTTTGGCAGCATCGTATTCGGCGTTTTCCGACAGATCTCCATGATCACGAGCTTCGGCAATATCCTGAATGACCTTTGGACGTTCCTCACGGATAAGCCGCTTTAATTCTTCCTGTAGCGCTTCAAAACTCTCTTTTGTTACCGGAATTGAATGGGACATCTGGTGGTCTGCTCCTGTGCGATAATATTTCAGCCAGCCCTTATAAACAGGGTACTAAAGATAATCCTGAATCGGTTTTACGCCCAGTTCCTGTGTTTTTAACAACACGATGCTGTCGGCAACGGCTTTTGCACCGGCAACGGTCGTATAATATGCAAGACCATGCATCAGGGCCTCCCGCCGGATCGAGAAAGAATCAGCCACCGCCTGAGCGCCATGGGTTGTGTTAAGGACCAGCTGAACCTCTCCGTTCTTGATGGCATCAACAATATGCGGGCGCCCTTCGAGTACCTTGTTGACGCGCCGGACCGGTATCCCCTTTTCTTCAAGAAACAGGGCCGTTCCACCGGTTGCTAATATCCCGAAACCGGCTTTATACAGTTTTTCTGCAGCGCTGACAACATGTTTCTTGTCTGCGTCCCGCACGCTGATAAAGACATTTCCGGAGAGCGGCAGCTTTACATTTGCCCCCAGCTGCGATTTGGCAAACGCCTCGGCAAACGTTTCACCGATCCCCATTACCTCACCGGTTGATTTCATTTCGGGCCCGAGCAGAGTATCTACGCCCGGGAACTTTACAAATGGAAAGACCGCTTCTTTTACAGAAATGTGCTTCGGAATGATATCGCTGACAATCCCCAGCTCTTTCAGGGTCTTCCCCGCCATGATGCGGGCGGCTATCTTTGCAAGCGGTCGTCCGGTTGCCTTGGAGACAAAAGGCGATGTTCGGGAGGCACGGGGATTCACCTCCAGAATATAAACGACAGTACCTTTGACCGCGTACTGCACGTTCATCAGCCCTATAACGTTCAGCTCGAGTGCCATCATAACCGTCTGGCGGCGGATCTCGGCAACTATTTCCTGGCTGATTGAGTATGGCGGCAGACTGCAGGCCGAATCACCGGAATGAATTCCCGCCTCCTCAATATGCTCCATGATCCCGCCGATCACCACATCGGTTCCGTCACAGAGTGCGTCGACGTCGATCTCGATCGCCTCATCCAGGAAACTGTCGATCAGAATCGGATGTTCCGGAGAAACAAGCACGGCGGTTTTCATATAGCG